>DCHM01000037.1 GCA_002314835.1 Clostridiales bacterium UBA1752
GCTTGTGCTTTAACCTGCATACCGGTAGCAGAAACTGTGGTGTTCATTGTGAACCATGCGTAGGTCGATGTGCCCATCAGCATTGCGGAGATGAGTAACATAACGACTGCGGGAATTAGTTTTTTCATAATTTATCTCCTTTTTGATGTTATATATCATCGCCCTTATCAGTAGGAGCGCCCTCCTGCTGAGCTGACGAATCTATATCGTTATTTTGTGCCTCCGTTTCGGAGGGCGGGGTTTCGTCCGGCTTGACCTCGTTTTGTGCCGCGATGGCGTTAAGGTCGGTGGGACGTGAGCGGGCGTGTCTTGCGCCCTTTTGGATTACCTCGTTAAGGTCGCTGATATTCTTCTTTTTGTAGAGCAGGCGTCCTATGAGGACAGATGCACCGATGAGTACGACTGCAATCGGGATGAATACCAAGCCGCCGAGGTTGCTCTCGGGTTCCTCCTGTCTCGACTCATCATTGCCGCCGTGACCCTCGTGAGAGGTATCGTCAATGCCGCCGCCCGAAGTGTCATAGGACAAATCCTGAGGCGTGGGGTCAACGTCACCGACTTCGACGACTGTCATGGACATATCCACCTTAAACTCGCCGCCGAGAACGTTGTCGATACATTCGGGGTCGTCGCCCTCGAGCCAAATAACTACGGTGTATTTTGTAACGTCACCGGCACCGAAATCAGTGATTTGCTTGATAACGATGTCTTTTTCGTTCATAAACGCCGTGGTACCCGGTTCGGGACCGCTGCCGTCGAGTGCAGGGAAAGCATAATCGGTATATACGCCGTTAACGTATAGTCTGACGCGAGCGGCATGCTGTACGCCGAGCGACATATTGGTTATATACAAATCATACTCGTAAGTAATAAAGTTGGTGCCGCAATTACGGCAGTAAAACGTATAAGCTACGTAGTTTGCGCCGTTGTGTTCACCGTCGAGCTCATCGAGATACAGCGGTAAGTCAGAAGTCGAAATATTGGTGATATTTTTACTCGCCTTACTGTTGAGCCTCGAGGTGGCTCCGTAAAAATCACGCGTTTCGCTGAGCTGCAGGCTGTATTTGATAGCGTCAAACTTATTGACCGTGACGGTAAAGCTACCGTACTTATTATATAATATTGTGATAACGTACGTGATAATGAGTATCGCTGCCAAAAAACCTATGATAACGGGTATCGTGCGCATAAGCATGCGGTAGCGTTTAACCTCACCGGCAGTACGTCTGAGCTTGGACGTTGGTTGCTTACCTTTGAGCATTAGTCTTGAGCCTCCTTTTGTGCCAACGCAGCACGGAAATCGAGGTCTGTCTCGCCGCTAAACTTGCCCACATATTCAGATGAAGGTATCCAACCGATACAATCGGCTCTGCCGAGCGTGGTGAGGTCGGTGTCGTTTAAGACACCTTCGCAGACGGAATCTATACGCAAAGAATGGATAAAACCCAAAAACTGGTTAAGCACGCTGGGCTTATCTCTGTCGTTAGCAAGCGAAGTCATATTAGCCGAAAGCATAACCATATCAACAGGCACGTTGATGAGCGACGTCAATGGAAAATCATAAGCGCCGCAGTCAGACAACATAGTCTTGACACCGAGGAGCTTCATATCCAAAACGGCGATGCGAGCTTTGGCAGGGTCGATACGCAATAATTCGGGGCTAAACTCGAGACACAGCTTATCGGGATAAGCAAAATTGCTCTGCTCGATCATCTGACTGATGTATCTATGCAAATCAACCTCGAGTACGAGCGCCGTAGGTATCTTGACAGACAGCCACTGGATATGCCTCATAGCGGCAACAAACTGATTGATAGCCTGCATCCCCTGCTCGATAGACCATTTTGCAAAGTCGATGCCTCTCGGGTCACTCTCGAGGTGAGGCATATAGTTTGCAGGTCTCAGTTCGCCGAGGACGACGCTATTGATAAGCACCGAGGTGCGATAAGCGATAGGCGTACCTTCGCTGCAGTCGTTGACGGGACAATATCTGAGCTCCATTGGTTTGACACCCGATTCAAGAGTCATATTGACATAGCCATTTATGCTCTTGCGCATCAGACGTCACCCCTTAGACCGACTAACAGATATACTTTTAGCCTTGTATTCGATTGCTATAATATCACATACCATGCGGTTTGTCAAGTAGTTTATATGAAAAAAACAAAAAAATAAAGGTAAGCACATAACAAATGCTTACCTTTAATATATATTGTTTATACGGCTTCGATTTTTTCGAGGCAACCAAAGAACGCATTAACTATCGAGGGGTCAAACTGCGTACCACTGCCCTCTTTGATAATCTGGCGTGCAGTGTCTTTGTCCATAGCCTTTTTGTAGCATCTTTCGCTACGGAGTGCGTCGTAAACGTCGGCAACCGACATTATGCGTGCGCACAGAGGAATCTCGTCCTGCGTAAGTCCCGAAGGATAACCGTTGCCGTCCCATCTTTCGTGGTGGTAATGTGCCATTGATTCGGCACAAGTAACGTAGTCGTCGCTCTCGACACCGCGCATGACTTTTTCGATAACGTCAACGCCGGCGGCTGAGTGAGACTTCATTATCTCAAACTCGTCGGGCGTCAGGCGTCCCGGCTTCATCAATATAGCGTCGCTGATATAGATTTTGCCGAGGTCGTGCAGAGGCGCCGCGTCGGTCATCAGTGAAATATAACCGTCTGTAAGCACCGTGGTGTAATAGCCCATTTCGCGCAGCTGCTCTGCCAAAAGATTGACGTAGCATGCCGTGCGCTTGATGTGGCTGCCTGTTTCACCGTTACGGGCTTCGACTATATTGGCAATGCCGCTGATAACGGAACGTTGGATATGAGTAATCTCTTCGGTACGGGACTTGACGTCGTTTTCAAGTCTTTCGGCGTAATTGTGCGAATCAGTAATGTCGGAAACCTCGACCATAAGTCCGATAACCTGCTCATGCTCTTTGATTATGCTCTTTTTAAACTGATAAACGCGAGCGTTGTGACGGACTATTTTTTCGTCGGGCATCTCGAGTATCTCTTTGACAGTTGCAACGCCGTTGATAAGCTTTGCAACGACCGTATTAGCATAAACGACGCGGTTGCGCTTGTCGAGGACGAGTATGCCGCCGCTCGCATCGTTGAGCGCCTGCTCCTTAGCCATATTAACGAGGTCAAAGAGCCTATATTTAAAGAATAGGATAATCAAGCAGAATGCACCAAGTGCGACGCCTGCCATCGTAGAGTCGTAACCGAAAGTAAGGTCGAGCAGATAGACCGCGTACCCGAGGATGGCGCAGACAATCATCGCGAGCATCCATGCACATTGCTCTTTTTCGACTTTAGTCGTAGAGCGTTTTATTTCGCGAACGATTATTACAATGGCGGCTATGGTAAAAGCAAAGACGAGAAACATATAAGAATAATACAAGGGGCCTCTCGTCAGCTGCAAACGCGAAAACGCGATGATGTCGGGGTCGTAGTCAATGGTTGCGTAATATAAATGATGATATTTGTTTGTAAACAGAATAATAGGATACATTGACGGGAAGGCAAAGAGCGTTATCTTGGCCCAGTTTTTGAGCTTGATGCCGCAATATGCCGCGACGATAAAGAAAGCCGCAACCATAGTATATGGTTTGCCGATATATGCAATGCAAGTGCCCATAAGTGCCGGTTCGAGAGAAGTAGATGAAATTTCGAGCAAATAACCGAGCATCATTATAATCGTAGCTAACGTTAATATGAGAACGTAGATACGAACTTCGGACGGCTTTTGAATAATAGTATATAGTGCTAATACATACAAAGCACCAATAACTATTAACTGCAAAATAAAGACTATCGTAGAATAGAGTTCCATATACACCTCTCCACACTTAAACTTTACGGTATAAATATAACATAATTTTTACCATTTTTCAATAGTAAATTACAAATTATTATTAACAAAATAATTAAATTAAATAAAAAAAGCAGAGCAACAGTCGTCGCTCTGCTATAAGTATGCGGGTAATAGGACTTGAACCTACATGAAGTTGCCCTCACTAGAACCTGAATCTAGCGCGTCTGCCAATTCCGCCATACCCGCGTATGGGCTGTCCTTCTCAAGACAGCTCGGTTATTATATCACAGGAGTTATGTTTTGTCAACAGATATTTTTAATCTGACAAAAGCTCTTGCGCACTGATCTTTTTGACCATAATGCCGTGAACGACGTATCTTTCATCCGGCGCATCGTGCGCGTTGGTACAGGTTACCATCGTAATAATGCGCGTGTCGGCGTCATAACTGAATTTGTTTTTGAGCACAGATTTGCGATATATTGACTTTAGCCAGGATTTGTAGTCGGAGTTTGAGTAAAACATTTCTCTGACAAAATCGACGCCCGTCGCTCTATAAGCAGAAAAAAGCTGATAAATGTAAACGCCGTCTTCATTATAGACGTAGATATACATATCCTTAGCTTGCGTATTGCGAGTAGAGCTGTCATACCACAGCTTGATGCCGCGATACATGGTGCCGTTTGCCATATCATGACCGTACGTGACGAGATTGTAATTTGAGAGATAATCAGACCTCGTTTTTTCGGAGAGGAAAATCGAGCCCGATTTGACCTGCTCTTTTTTATAATTATGGTACAGATAATAGCTTTCGTCGTCGCTATACATGACGGGATAGTCAATGTTGGTGCCGGTCATTACTATCCACGCATACGCATCGGGATATTTGTTGTGAAAAGCAACGTAGTTTTGATAATACAGCTTAAACTCATCGTTTTTTTCAGTAGTATCTATAACGTATTCTTCGACGGATTCACGCGCGTTGAGCGTCTCAAACATCGTGAGCATATTGGTCGGCTCGGCGAGCTTTGAGACCTTTTTGACAACGCTCTCTGCGATAGGATTAACTCGGATGTCGTCATACTGTTCTTCTTCAAAATAATTTTCCATCGTCTGCATGATAATGAGATAGCCCGAGTAACAAAAGATGCCAAAGCAAACGGCGAGCATAAAACAGCTGAGCAAAATGCTCGAAACGCGTTTTTTAATCTTGCGGTTACCCTTTTGCTTAGCTTTTGATTTATATGCGTCAACAGAAGCAGCAAAAACGCCTTGCTGCTCGTTTAATATATCCATGTTTTGATTTTCGTTTGCCAAAATGATTACCGCCTAAATGAGTGTTTAGAGTATTATAACTCATTCTGTCACAAAAAGCAATAAAGTATATCTAATTTGTTAGACAAAAATAACTATTGACAAAAGTGCGGCGAAATATTAGAATAACATAGTATGAAAATTATCGGAGGATTATTATGAGTCTCAAGAATGTAAAAGAACTCGGTACCAATAACTACGAACTCGAAATGTTTGTAGATAAGGCTACCTTTGACGCTGCAGTAACAAAATCTTACAAAGCAGCCGCCCCCAAGATTACCGTTCCGGGTTTCCGCAAGGGCAAAGCTCCCAGAGCTTACATCGAAAAATTCTACGGCAAGTCTTATTTCCACGAGGATGCCCTCGACCAGATCGTTCCCGAACTGTATCAGGAGGCTGTCAAAGAGGCAAAGCTCGAGCCTGTTTCGCGTCCTACAGTTGACGTAAAAGCAATGGACGACACGGGTGTTACCCTCACCGCAGTTATCTGGACTATGCCCGTCGCAAAGGTTGCAAAGTATGAAGGCCTCGAAGCCACAAAAGACGCAGTAGAAGCCACCGACGAAGAGATTGAACACGAAATCAAGCACGCACTCGACAGTGACGCTCGCATGCTCACAGTCGAAGGCGCAGCAGAAAACGGCGACGAAACCACTATCGACTTTGAAGGCTTCCTCGACGGCGTTGCTTTTGAAGGCGGCAAGGGCGAAGGTCACAAGCTCGTACTCGGCAGCAACAGCTTTATTCCCGGATTCGAGGACGCTCTCATCGGACACAAAGCCGGCGAAGAGTTTGATATCAACGTCACCTTCCCTGCTGATTACGGCGCAGAAAATCTCGCCGGCAAGGCAGTCGTATTTAAGATAAAGCTCCACGAAATCAAGCGCAAGGAGCTCCCCGAGTTTAACGACGATTTTGTCAAGGACGTCAGCGAATTTGACACTGTTGATCAATACAAAGCAGACGTAAAGGCTAAAATTCTTGACCGCAAGCAAAAGGCAGCCGATGCCAAGTTTGAGGAAGCCGTACTCGACGCGCTCATCGCAGAGACCAAGGTCGAGGTTCCCGATTGCATGGTTGACGATGAAGTTGACGCACAGGTACGCGACTTTGAGTACCGTCTGCAGAGCCAGGGTGCTTCGCTCGACCTCTACTGCAAGTACACGGGCATGACTGTTGAGCAGATGAAGGAGAACTTTAAGGAAGGCGCTGCTCGCACCGTCAAAATCAGACTCGCTATCAAAGCAGTCGTTAAGTCTCAAAAAATCAAGGCAACCGCCAAGGATATCGAAGCAGAATACAAGCGCATAGCCGAAGGTTATAAAATCGAGGTAGAAAAAGTCAAAGAGGCAGTCAAACCCGAACAGCTTACCGACGATATCACCTTCCGCAAGGCTATCGACTTTGTCGTTTCCAAGGCTATAGTTAAATAACAGTTTTACCTGAAAGGGTGCATCATGGCTAATAAGACAAAGAACTGCTCTTTTTGTGGCAGACCAACCGCAAACCTCGTTACCGTGCAGGTAATGGGCGAGCCTATACAGATATGTTATAGTTGCATAGACGTTTGCGGTGAAATTACCGACTCTTATCGCAAGTCGGTCGGTGACAACGCAGTCAAGCTGACGGAAGATTCAAACGGTCTCATCAAGCTGCCCAAGCCAATGGAAATCAAGGCAAAGCTTGATGAATATGTCATAGGTCAAGATGATGCAAAAATAGCGATTTCGGTTGCAGTTTATAACCACTACAAACGCTTAAACGAGCAAGCCGACACCAACAAGGCAAAAGATTCTGTCGATATAGGCAAGTCAAACGTTCTGTTGCTCGGCCCTACCGGCACGGGCAAGACTCTGCTTGCGCAGACCTTGGCCAAAATGCTCGACGTGCCTTTTGCCATCAGCGACGCCACTACCCTTACCGAAGCAGGCTACGTCGGTGAAGACGTCGAAAACATTTTGCTCAGGCTCCTGCAAGCCGCCGACTTTGACGTAAAAAAAGCACAGCGAGGCATTATATATATCGACGAGATAGATAAAATCGCACGCAAGAGCGAAAACAGATCCATCACCCGTGACGTCAGCGGTGAAGGCGTTCAGCAAGCACTGCTTAAGATCGTCGAAGGCACTATTGCCAACGTACCACCCCAGGGAGGACGCAAGCACCCTAATCAAGAGTTTATACAGGTTGATACGTCCAACATACTCTTTATCTGCGGCGGTGCTTTTGACGGCATCAACGACATCATAGGTAGCAGACTCGGCAAAGCGGTTATCGGTTTTAACAGCACAAAGACGGCAAACGAATACAGAGAAGGCGACGACGTTACACATCTCACCACTCCGCATGACCTCGTCAAGTACGGCATTATACCTGAACTTGTAGGTCGTATTCCCGTCATCGTAGCACTTGACGCACTCGATGAATCTGCACTCGTCCGCATACTCACTGAGCCTCGTAACGCGCTTATTAAGCAGTATCAGAGACTCTTTGAAATGGACGGCGTAGAGCTCAAGTTCGACGGTGATGCGATCAAGGCCATTGCACAAAAAGCAATAGCTCTCAAAACAGGCGCTCGCGGTCTGCGTAGCATAACCGAAAAAATAATGACCCCTTTGATGTATTCCGTCCCCTCGGAACCCGATACCAAGCAAGTAGTCATTACTAAACAAACAGTTATCAATTCATAAAAAAAGTGGCTGCTTTATGCAGCCATTTTGCTTATTCGGTGATATCCTTTAAAAAATCAATATACTTATCTTTTGTGTTTTTAAACGTCATCATCAATAAAAACACGAGCACGAGATACATCGCCGCGATGATGTTTATTGCGGCAGAAGGTTCTCCGCGGCTTAAAACTTCGTTCCTGATAACAATAATAAAAGCAAACAGTATTGCGGAAATAATGTAGTCAATAATATGCTTAGTAAAATACCCTTTAATGAATGAGCATTCTCCGTCGCAAACGAGCCTGCCGTGAAAAACCGTAGCAAACGGTTCTCTTATGCTCTTGGCTTTGCGAACAACGGTAAACTTGTCACCGCTTCTATGCGTGATAAAGATATCGTCGAGCAACTCGTCGTTACCCGCAAATCTTGCTTCGGACGTGCGCTCGTCAAATGTTTTTGACAATAAATCATAGCTTTTATTGCTTTTTAGTATTATCATATTACATCACCCAATGTTATTTTATCATTTATATCATATTTAGTCAAGAGGTGTCACGATGATAGTCCACCCTTTGCTCACAGACGAGCAGGCAAACGAACTGATAAGGCGCGGTCAAGGCGTTTTGCAATGTGACAATAAAACAAAGAGCGTAGGCGCGATATTTATGGGCAGAATCTGCACGCTCTTTAACCTAGTCAACGTCATTATCGCCGCTATGCTAATATTCGTCGGCTCATATAAAAACTTGGCTTTTTGCGGAGTTGTAGTCTTTAATACAGCAATCGGCATTATACAAGAACTGCGTGCAAAACGCATAACAGACAGACTCCTCAAAGCAAAAGCCCCCACTCTCACCGTCTGCAGATACGACGGACACAGAGTTTTGCCGTGGGATATGGTGGCAAAAAGCGATACCGTAAAACTACGCCCGGGCGATGTCTTAAAAGCCGATTGCATTGTAACGGACGGACTTTTGCAGTATGACGAATCGGCTTTGACGGGCGAAATTGACACAGTGTCGGCTACTGAGGGCGACGTTATACCTTCGGGTGCTGTAGTAATCGCAGGTAAAGGTACGGCATATATCTGCTCTATCGGCAAAGAAACACGTGCTTACTCAATTTCGGAAAGCGCAAAGCGCGTCATGCTCAAAAAGTCGGTTATCATTGATACACTAAACAGAATAATAAGGATTATCTCTTTCTGTCTCATCCCGGTCGGTGCTGTTTTTTTTGCAAAGCTGTATAT
>DCHM01000032.1 GCA_002314835.1 Clostridiales bacterium UBA1752
CCTTTAGAACACTCTGCAAACTGTCTCCTTTTTGTGTAACCAATCTGTCAATCAACGATAAACGTAGCCGAGCCGTAGGCTTTGATGGGCCTCCCGTATTCGTCAAACTCAGTGGTGTATTTTACTCTAAACGGCACTCGGCCTACCGTAAGAGGAATGACTGCCTCCAGCTCCTTGACTCCGGCGGCAATCTGCTTGTGCCAGTCTCGATACATATCTGCGTAATCCTGAGGGAAAATGCCGTCTGCGATTGCAGGTTCGGGATAATTATGAACTACTGCAGGGAGCCCCAAATCACGCATGCATCTAAAGCACGGTCTCATATCCTTTGTGGCAACGTCGTACTCCCAATAATAAATATTGACCTGCTCGATAACCTGCTTAAACTGTCTTTCGTATTTGGCGAGCTCGGTAAACTTGTGTTTTTCGGCAGTAACGTTTCTGATTGTAACGTAAAAGATATATTCGTCGTCGCTTTTACCGATAAGCTGAATGTATGACCTGATAAAGATGGTTTCGTCTCCGCAGCAGGAGGAGGATATGTTCCTCTTGGTTTCACATTCCTTTTCTTCTCCGGAATCAATGACGTTCTGCAAGGTTTTAAGCATGATTTCTTTATCTTCGGGGCTAAGCTGTTCTAAGAAATCACGCTTTAGAAGTTCCTTGCTTGCTATATTCATTCCGAGCTCTCTGACGTACTTTTCGTTTATCCTTACGACCTCGATTTTGCCTTCGTGCAGCTTAATGATAGCGGCGCCGCCTACGTAATTTGAAAAAATAAGCGTTTCGAGAGAATTGGGGTCCCAAAATTTCTCGGGCTTAATATTCATTTTTAAGTCCAGATTTGTGCTGAGAACCGAAGTATGGCTCTTTGAAAGTAGCTGTAGGAAATCTTCGTCTTTGATAGCGCGAGAATACAAAAATCCCTGTATAAAGTTACAGCCTATGCTCTTGAGAAAATCCGCCTGGTCTATGGTCTCTACTCCCTCGGCAATAACGGGGATGTCGAGCCATTTCATCATATTGACTACGGATGTCAAGATAGTGCCGCCTCTGGAGTTTTGTTTAAGGCCGCTCCTGACAAACCCCATATCGAGCTTTACGACGTCAATCTCGATATCTTTTAAGAGGTTTAATGAAGAATATCCGCTGCCAAAGTCGTCCATTTCCACGATATAACCGTATTTGTGCAGCTTATCAATTATCGCGTTTACCGCTTCGACACCGCCGATGGCGGCAGACTCGGTAATCTCGAGCCTTAGATTTTTAACGGGCACGTTATGCTTTAATCTGATTTCTTCCAATTTATCAATAAAATCGGGCATAAACAGATCGAGCCTCGTAATATTGGTGGAAATCGGCACGGTCGGATATTTGTTTGCAATGGCTTTTTTGATTAAACGGCAAGCGTCCTCGAAAATCTTTAAGTCCAGCTTATATATATCTCCGCTTTTTTCGAGTACGGGGATAAACTCTCCGGGGGAAATCATCCCTTTTGCAGGATGGTTCCATCTGGCAAGAGCTTCCGCTCCTACAAGCAAACCTGTGGAATGATCGTATTGAGGCTGAAAATACGCAGTAATCTCGTCACTTTTCAGTGCGCCGTCAAGGGACGCAACAATATCTTTTTCAGTCAATTTCGGCTCCATAGTGTTTCCTCCTATCTTTCAATGCGTGCTTTGCCGTTTGCCTTTGCGTCGTATAATTTAATATCTGCGTTTTGGAATGCCTCGTCCAAGCCTTTTCCGTCCTTTACGGTAACGATGCCTATACTGACGGTTCGGGCGATTCCGGGATATGCTGTCGTCGAATGGAAACTGTCCTGCAGTTTATTTGCGAAACGCAGTGCATCATCCTCGTCATCAGAAACACATACGAGCAAAAACTCATCTCCGCCCCACCGAGAAGCGTATATTTCCGCCCCGGTTTCCTTTATCACGCTGCGGATAGTATCTGCCAATAGGCAGAGAGTTTTATCTCCCTCTTTATGTCCGTAGGTGTCATTGACCTGCTTGAAATTATCCATATCAAGCATAATGAGAGAAAACGTTTTGTTTTGTTTGCCGATGCTTTCGATAATGCGTTCTATTTCACGGCGATTATTAAGACCTGTCAAAGAGTCGGTGCTTGCCATTTGATTGACTATTTTTGTGTATTCTTCGAGGTCGTTGGTGACGGTGTCTATAAACGTTGCCAGTCTCTGTGTTAGCGAATAGTCGCGGTTGCTCCTCGGAACATGATGAACTCCCGAACCGTCGGGCGTTTTTGCACCTTCTCTCATGGCGGTTGTTACCATGGTTTCGTTAAAAACTCTGATCTTGTTTCCGGTACGCAGCAGCTCGCCGCCGGTATGGAAACCGCTGTAGGCGGATATCTTTTTGAATCCGGCTAATTCGTTGGATATATTATCGCCCCAGAATAAATATCTGCCGAGGCAGGAGTTTACACTGATAACCTGCGGCTCAAAGGTGGCGATTTCGTTCAGCCTTGAAGCGATGCCGTCGATAATATCATCGGGAGAACCGAATGAAAGTCTGATTTTTTGACCTTCATACAAATCGTTGAGCATCATTACCATGCTGTTATCTTCATTAAGAATAAAGGGACAGCGCAGGAACAGCATGCCGTCATCCTCAAAGCACAAAGGAAACTCTATGGTCTGGTTTACTATTACACCGGGCGGAGTTACAATCCTAAAATACTTTTTATAGATATCAAATGCCGGCAATCCGTCTATCTCGTACAGAATGGGGCCGTCGCACTTTGTAATGGTAAACTCTTTGCCGATGGCCTTCCAGCCGACTATAACGTCTGTTCTGGCGTGGAAATTTTCGCCGCCGATAAACGTCATAATCAGTGCGGACGGCGACATCTCTCCGTCGGAAGAAAACAGCATTGGCTGCAGATTCATTTTTTCCGTAATCGCAGCGGCGCCTGACATCTTTATATTTGGGTCAATATTTTCTGCCAGTCTGCCCATATTGCGTGCGCCGTGTAGCTTGCCGCCGGCATTAAAGCTGATAAGCTTTATCCATGGATTGGCGTTTATATAACTAATCAGTTCGTCTATTGTTTTTTCATAATCGTCTTCGTCAAAAGGATATTGCTTTAGCTCGAGCTTGGTGGACGCATCCTCAAACAGATTGCATACGATTAACGCATCACTTTGAGAAACGTCGTCTCCGGAAAAAGCTTTGCCTGCATGAGTAACTACGTATTTTGCTTCGGGTAGGCAGAGCGCTATTGTGTCGCGAATGGGCAAAAAACACTCGCCCTGCTCCTCGGTAACATAGACCTGAATCCAGATGTTTTTAACATTTCTGCCTCTTGCCCAGTCGGATACTCTACCGAGGTCCGATGCAAGCTTTGTAGAACTTGTGTATTCAAACGTAAACTGTTTCATGTTTTATTTCCCCCCGATTAAAATATTGTAAAGGTCAATCGCTCAAGCTGTTGATTTTTTGTTTATTATATCACTAATTTTTCATTTTGTAAAGAAGATTTGCTCAAAATAGACAAAAATTTACATTTTCAAGAGTGTGGCAGCCTCGTCTTTTACCGCCAAAAATAAAAGCCGTCGTGCAGTACCCTTTTTGCAGAAAGGATTTTGACTGATTTTTGCTTTATTTTGTATTTTCGTGTAACCTCCGGCGGCTATTTTACGACTGATGTTTTTGAAAGACAAATTTTGGTTGATATTGCCGATTTTGTGTGATATAATCAAGACAACATTTTAAAGGGGTATTTTTATGCTAAAGCGTTTTTTGGTTCTCGCAGTCAGCCTTATCACGGTTTTGAGTTGTGTGTCGCTTACAGCTTTTGCGGAATTGCAGGGCAAAACCGGAGGCGATAGGTCAAATGCAGGGACTTACGTATCGGGTCTCGCACTTTTTGGCGGAGAGGGCAGCGTTTACAGCGTTGTCAGCAGCCTCGGCTACCCTCACAGCACGTATAATTTTGCAAACGACGGTCAAAACGACAACCTCGACACTCGTGAGGGGCACGTTTCCAGTCTGATAAAGACGTACTCGGATAATATTTCCGAGGCAATCACCGGCATTTATATTTCCACCGGCTCCGTTGTCGAAGAGGCAAGGCTTTACTGCAACGGCGCCGAGGTGTCTTTTTATCCCGTTCAGGGCTACAACGGCACGAGACCTACGATATACTTTAACCTGCCCGGTCCCAACGGCCGCGAATGCCATATTTATTACACTCGCGACCCGAGAGCAGGCGAGCCTATAACCGATATCACGCTCGCGGACGAGATAGACGATACTATCTACGATTTTTGCCACGACGTTTCGGTCGAGGGCAGTCAGTATTATAACGTTAATGGCAAATATCTATCTACCGCCCGTGTATCCGGCGAATATTATGCCGTAACCTACCACGCTACTCAGTGGGGCGAAACCAAGACGGTCACCTCCTTTGGTGCACTCAACCTCATTGACTATTGGGGCGAAAAGACAAAAGGCAACACCGCTTTCGGCGGTTGGTTTTATGACAGCGCCTGCACAAAGCCTGCCTTTGGCGGCGATACGCTTACCCGCAATATCGACCTGTATTCCGGCTTTGGCAAAAAGACGTTTATTGAATGGGTCAAAATAGGTCAGAATACCGGCATCGTTGATACCCGTGAATATTACGCTCTCACCGGCACCTATACTCCGACTAAATCGGGCTACAAGTTTGCATACTGGTGCTATGATAAAGCACTCACAAAGCCGTGCTATCAAGGCACACTGCTTCCCGGCGGTCAAATAAAACTCTACCCCAAGATGTCGGGCGGCACCCTCGTGCTGCATTATACCAAGGACGGCGCAATGACCGAGCTCAGCGTGCAGTACGACGTTATACGCTATTTTTACCTTAACGACGCTGACCGTATCATCACCGGATGGTACTACGACGCAGAGCTCACACAGCCTGCATTAGACGGTGAATATTTCTTTGCGACCACGCACCTCTACGCAAAGGAGGAGGGCGGCAGGGTAACTTACGTCACCAATATCGGTACGGAAATCGAGTCGGAACTCAAATACACCCTTGACGACCTCCCGTACGTCAGACAGACGGGCTATTATTTCTGTGGATGGTACACCGACCCCGAGTTTACCGTCGCAGTCACCGAAGGTACCGAAGTCAGCGGCGCCGTTACGCTCTACGGTAAATACGAGCAAATCTTATACGTCAAGGACATCGGCGTGCTATTAACGGACGACGCCGACTATGCAGAATCCTTTGCCTCTGAGAATAATTATGATAATGCTTCCTCTGTCCTCCCTACGTCCGACGGACGGTATTTCAGAGCCTTTAGCAATATGACCGCCGATATTAACGACGCCATCCGCGGCATTATCGCCATCGACGAGCATGACACGAGACTGCCTGCGGATTTTGGCGACTATACCGACGCAAACGGCGTAGTATATACCTTCGTTACGGCTTATACAAAGCTCGGCGAAACCTCGGCAAACTCAAACGAGCCCGTCAGAGCCGCAACGACCTATTATCTCTACGTAACCAAGGACGCAAAAGCAGGCAATCCGCTCAGCTACTTTACCATAGACACCGCGGCTTGCATCACGCGCCAAAACAAAGGCTGTGACGCGTTTACCCTCAATATCGACGTCAAGGACCTTGACGGCAAAGAGGTTATGCTCGACGGCACCAAGGCGCTCGTTTACGGTGTATCGCTGAGTGACGCAGGCTCGGTATTTGCAAGCTCGGGCTTTATCGCCGCTATCGCAGCCGGTGCTCTCATCATCGCCGTTGCGGTATTCTTTATCATAAAAAAGAAAAAATCAAGCAAAGCCATATAAGGAGACGATAAAATGAAAAAGCTATGTGCATTTATCTTTTGCGTTATCCTCGCGTTTGCTATTTCGGTCACGGCGTTTGCAGGCTGCGACGGTCAAAATGTCGAAACAGTGCAGTTTATCAGCGAACTAAAGGCGATAAGCTACGACGGCAGTGACGATTTTGCCGGTGCGTCAAGCTCGGCAGGCTATGAGGGCATATATTCTATTGTCGGCGGCTCAAAGGATGCTTTTACCGACCTCAACCAGGGTTGCGGCATCGGCTCAAATTATATCAGACTGCTCCGCAAAAACACTACGGATGCAAACGACGCCGTCCGTGGCGTGATAGCCGTTTATGCACCTGCAAATCAAGCAGGCGAAAAGCAAATCACCGTAAACGGTATCACCTATGAGGCAGTCGCAGGAAAGAGAATTGACGACTATTTTTTATTTAATAAAAAGACGGAATTTGACGCACTCAGCTTTAACGATGACCACGGCGACAGCTGCACCTGCGAGGTTTATCTCTATTACACAAAGGACAAACGCGCAGGCGACCCGATAACCGACTTTAAGTTCATTTTTGACTACGAAAACAGAAATCAGCCCAATCTTATCCAGACCACCGACGGCGAGTCCGCAAACTTTAACAACGGCTACGGCGGCAAGATTATTTATCTGCAGATAGTTCGCGGCAATAACGGCACAGGCTCGATATTTAATGATACCGCGAGCGTCATCGCAGTTTGCGCAGGCGTGGCAGTCATACTCGCCGTATGCGCCATTGTGATAATAAAAAGCAAAAAGAAAAAGCAGTCCGCACAGTAAAAACTTTTAAAGAGAGCTTCGGCTCTCTTTTTTTTACAATAAACGATACTTGATTATCGGCTATCGTTATGATAAGATTAAATATAATCAATTTTTAGAAGGAAAATATGCAGGGAAAAAAGCAAACAATCTTGCGGTATTGCTCGTTGACGGTCGGCGTTGTTTGTGCGGTGCTGCTCAAAATATTTGACAAAAGCAGTATCGTTTCGATGCTTTTGGTAATCGCCGAATTGACGGCTTTTGTTTGGAATATTCGCCACGTGCAAACAAAAAGGCAGTATCTCGTTTTGGCGATTGTTTTTGTCGTTGCCTACACTATCCGTGCATTCGGCTTTACAAAAACTGCTATAGATTATTTGATAGGGCTGCTGTCGGGTATAATAATGCTCGCGGTTTTGAGCGTGGAACTGATTTTTAAAAAGCATAAAGCCCATCCGTTATACTGTCTTGCGTTCCCGATTGCGTTTTACGCGTTTATGCTCGTCGCGGATTATCTCAAAATAAACATAGCATTCAGACTTGATTCGTATTTTTCGTCAATCACGGTTATGATGCAGATTGCGGCTCTTTTGGGGACGTATTTTATTGATTTTCTCATTGTGCTGACTGCGTCGGCAGTTGCGTTTGTTATTGACAACGGATTTGCTAAAAAAGCAATCCTCGTTACTGCGGTATATGTCTTTATTATCTCCGCGGTATTTACGTTCGGCACCGTGCGTTTGGGTAAAAAAGCCGCAGAAACAAAAAAAGACACTCTGATTGTTGCCTGTACGACCGGACCTTATTACGGTGATTTTTTGGAGGCAATGGACGCCGAATGTACGTTCGAGCAGATGATAGAGTCTTTGGACAAAACCGTTTCGGCAGCCGTTTCGGACGACGCCGATATCATAATGTTTTCGGAAGAAGCGTTTTATCTAAAGGACTATCAAGAGGACGAGCTGCTTGATTATGCCTCAGAGCTTGCACGAAAAAACAAAATACATATTGTGCTGCCGTACGAAGTAGAGGATACCGACAACAGTCAAAACGGCAAAAGCGTCAATCAACTATGCTGGATTGACGATAAAGGCGAAATAATATATGAATACGTAAAGCATAGTCTCATCCCGTTTTTGGAGGATTTTTTATACGTCAAGGGCACACAGGCGGCAAATTCCTTTAATATCGACGTCGATGGCAGGGAAATAAAAGTCGCAGCCGTTATTTGCTATGATGTTGATTTTGACCTCTATATGCAAAAAGCGGCAAGAGATATTGACGTTTTGTTCGTCCCGTGCTGGGATTGGCAAGTAATCGCCAATCAGCAATTAAATATCGCCCGTCTTGAGGCGGTTTCATTAAATACGACCGTGGTAAGAAGCACCTACGACGGTTGGAGCGCGGTTATTGACGGCACGGGCAATATGCTCGCCGGTGCTCATTCAAACGATACGGGATATGAGCAGGTAATAACGTACGAGGTACCGATCTATGACAAATAGCGTCGGCGTCTGTCGTATTTGTTTCAAAACGTTTGAGCGTATTGATTATTAAGTGCAAACGTGCTAAAATACAAAAGCCGTGTAACCTTTTTATGCTTTTTGCGACTATAGTTTATGAACGACTTAAAAACCGGATATTCAGGAGGATAAAATGAAAAAACTCATCACATTTGTTATATGCGTTGCCCTCGTATTAACGCTTTCGGTGCCTGCGCTCGCAAAGTGCGACAACACCGTATATTATCTATCCAATCTGTTTGCACTCAGCTATAACGGAGCTGAAAGTAATTACGGCGGCGCGTGCCGAGAAGCTAATATTCCAGATAACATATCGTTGATTATAGGCGGCGAAGCCAGTCATGAGACTGATTTAAACCGCGGATGCGGCAACGATTCAAACTATATCAGACTAATAAGGGGCAACTCTTTTGACGCCTCCGAGGCAATCAGAGACCTTGTGGTGCTCTACTTGCCTGTCGGTGAAGCGGCGCCAGAAACTATCGAGCGAAACGATATTTGCTACAACGTTGTAGGTGGGTATTCGATAGTTCATGACTACTTTATCTATAACAAAGCTATCTGGGAAAACGTCTTTGGATTTAACGAGAGACACGACGGCACTTGTGAGTATGAAGTTTATCTATATTATACCAAGGATACGCGTGCAGGCGAACCGATAACCGACCTCAAGTTTTATTTTGACTATGAAAACAGAAACCAGCCCAATCTGATCCCGACCACAGACGGCGAGCCTGCAAACTTTAATCACGGCTACGGCGGCAGAGTTACATATCTGCAAATCCTCAGAGAGCAGGTTGACACCGGCTCGGTATTTGCAGGCAGCACGAGCATTGCCGTTGTATGCGCAGGCGTGGTAGTCATACTTGCCGCAGGAGCATTTGTTATTGTAAAAAGCAAAAAGAAAAAGCAGTCCGTATAACCCGAGCACACTGAGTACGCAGTTATAATTTTTCGTTTATAATTTTTTGTAAAAATACTTGCTTTATTTTTGCTTCATGGTATAATTGTAACACAATAACGTAAAAGGAGCTACATTATGCAAAAAAGTAATACGGCTGCAAAAATCATTGCATTAATTCTCATCATGCTTACCCTCATCGGTAATTTGACGTTGGCTATCGTAAGAGTAAAACCAAACCCCATTATTTACAGTGTCGTAGTTTTATTCATAGCCTACTATGCTATGTTCGGCTACAATAAGCCGCACGGCAATTTATTAAGATACGTTATGCTGTTTTTCGCTCTGGGCGAGATAGTAATACTGTTTTTCCACAACGGTATGGGCAGTAACAACATCAGCATAGGTCTGCACGTGCTCGCTATTAGCATTATCGTTTACGTTGCGGGCAGGCTTAACAAGGTTAAGCAAAATTGCGTACTTATTCCTTTGGCATTTGCACTTTTTATCGCGAGCGTTATCATTACTCTGCCGGGCGTTCAGACTCCTCCGACCGATATGCCTATTGACATTGAGTCCGCAACTTCGGCAACGGCGGAGCTTCCTCCCGAGATGCCCGAAATGCTGCAAAGCGTATTTGAAAGAATAGTTTCGGGCTTTACTTCTTTTTCTAACGCTATCGTTTGCTGGGTTCTCGGTACTGCGTACTTTTTAAGATACAGACAGCATAAAGCAGCAGGTCTTGACGACAAGCCTGTTGAAGAAACGAATAACTAAACCAAAAGGACGGCAAAACTGCCGTCCTTTAATTTTGCTTTTAGCCGTATTTGTTATTTTTTGAGCTTGATGATTACGATTACCGCGGCGACGACAAGCAGTGCCGCACCGAGCGCGATATACAGCCACGGAGACGCGCCCTTTTGCTCGGCGGCAGGCTCCTCCGAGACGCTGCTTGCTCCTGCATCCGAGTTGTCGTCAGCTACACTCTCGGGAGCCGATTCGGCTATGCTTTCGGCTAAAGATTCGGCTTCGCTCTCGTCAGGGTTAATAGGATTAAGTGCCAAAACGACCTTGTCTATGCAGATAGTATAATTGACGTACTTTGCGGCTATCTCTATCTTGACGCAGAGCGTGTTTTGTGGCAGAGCGTCACATTCTACGTCGTACGAATAGTAGTTGTAGGTAGGGTTTGCGTTTTCGTATATCAGCACGCCTTCGCCACGCGAGAGGTTAATCTGCTGCTCCGTGCCGCCTTGCTCGGTTATGGCGTAGAGCGTGATAAAGCCGTTGACGTCGGCAGGCAAAAAGCCCGGGATAGCCGACAGACTGAGCTTAACGTCGGTAATATATCTGTTTTTGACCGAATACATAAAGTAGCCGCTTTCGCCGTTGCCGACCTTATAAATTACCGTTTGCTTGATGTATGGGTCAGCCGTGGTCTTGACGTTGGAGGACTGCACGACGTGCGACATATCGTCAAAGTCGTCGGTGCCGTCCCACGACGGGTCGGTTTGATTGCCCTGCCAAGGGTCTTCGTTTACTATTATCGGGTCAACCCAGCTTACGGCGGTTTCGGCAAATCTGTAGGTCGCAAAAGCCTCGGCAATTTCGGTTCCGCCCACGTCTATGCGCCGTGCACCCTGCAAAAAGCTCTTGCACGACATCCAGACGTATCCGTCCTGCTCGGCGTAGGTCTGCGTTGCTATCGCCTTGCCGTCTGCCGAAACGGTGACCTTGGAGGCTTCGGAGGCTTTAACCTTGATTTTGACGTCGAGGAAGGTCTTGCCGCTCTCTGCGACGTAAGAGGTCTGCGTCTTGTAAATGCCGTCGTTCTGCGAAAAAAGCCACGGCAGCATTTCGGGCTCAGACATCGCCTTAAACCATATACCGTGGTCGGCTCCCTCGTAGGTAGTAAATCTGAAGTTAGGGTTGCCGCAAGCGGTTATCGCGTCGGCGAGCGCCTTGTCGCAGTCGTAGTCAACCGCCGCGTCTGCCGTGCCGTGAAACGCCCATACGGGGAGGAGCGAAAGCAGAGGCGCCTTTGAAATATCGCCTGCACCGCAGATAGGCACTGCGGCGTCTATCAGCCCGGGGTATCTCGTTATCAGCTCGTAGGTGCCGTAGCCGCCCATCGAAACGCCTACGCAGTAGGTGCGCTTTGAGACAGTGTGATAGACCGTTTTGGCTTGCTCTATCAGCTCCTTGGCGGCAACGAGCGCCTTGGTAGCCGTCAGCTCGTCTTGGCGGTAGTCCTGTCTCGGACCTTCGCCGATGAGGACCTTGGCGCGGTCAATCCACTCCTGTCCGCCGTCCCAGCTCGCTATGGGTGCGAGGATGACGGCTTTGTATCCGCGCTTAAAGATTTCGGTACGCAGGTATTCGTAGCCCGAAATGTCGGTGTCGCCGCCTATGCCGTGCATATAGACTACGAGCGGATAATCCGTCGTCCCGTCAAAGCCCGTCGGCGTGCAAACGTAATAGCTTATCGTTTCGCCGTTTGACGCGGTGAAAGAGAGCTTTTGCTGTGTATAAGGTATGTTGCTTTGATTAACGCTGTCCATGTTGACCTCCAGAGCGGCTGTGCATACCGACAGTAAAACCGTCAAGTTAAGCAGCACCGCCGTAAAAAATGCTTTTTTCATTTTTGTTATCTCCTGTTTGCCGTTCTGTGATTATTATACCGCAGAGCAAGCTATAATGCAAGACGGCAAAAAGAAACAAAACGCTTGATTTGTTATTTTGCCTGTGTTATAATGATAAAAATTTTTTATAAAAATACGTAACGTTTTTTGTTTTTTTGCGACTTGGGTTATTGAAAACAAAAAAACATCAGAGGAAAACGAAATGAAAAAACAGCTTATCACGCTTTTAGCACTGACCATGGCTTTATGTGCCGTGCTCTGCAGCTGCCAATTTTTGAGCGTGGATTTTAACGGTCAAGTCAACGTCGGCACCGTATTTCCCACGCAGGACACGACTTACAGCAAGGGCGCTACCGTCACCATAGACGGCACTACCGAGTACTACGAGGACATCGCAACCGCTTGGATTGCCGCAAACACCGCTACCGACAAGGCAGTCACTGTCAAACTTTATCAGGACTGGGTTGCTGTCGGAGGCAAGTTTTACAACATTAAGACAAACGGCTTTGCAGCTTTTGGTTATCCGGTATTAGAGCCCAGAATGTCGCAAACCGAGGCAGGCGCTCTGCCTTTTGTTCTCGACCTCAACTGCCACACCATTGACGCTACCGACGGCGGCGACGCTATAAACTTTAGATGTCTGGCACTGAGTAAGGGAGAGCACGATGACGATTTGTTTTACGGCGACGTGACAATTCAAAACGGCACGCTCATCGGCGGACACGCTTCCAACGGCGCAAACATCGATATCGTCACACAGCGCAATACCGTTACGCTCAAAAACCTCGTCATTAAAAACGGCACCGCGACCAATCGTGGCGGCGGCGTAGGATTATTTGGCAAACATACCGTTTTGTACGTCATCGGTTGCACTATCGAAAACAACACTGCAGGCTTTGAAAGCGGCGCTCTTTGCAGCTACTATGACGCTACCGTTTACATTCAGGATACCGTTATGCGCGGCAATAGCGCAGAATATTACGGCGGCGCTATCAGAATCTTTAATAAGACCAACCTCCATTTTTCGGGCAACGTAGTTATCAAGGATAACACCGTTTCGGGTACCGCAGACAACCTTTATGTTGAAAATTCGTGTGGACTGCTCTTTAACGATATCGACAGTCTCGAAGCTTCGTCTTATATCGGCATCACCTATTCCGACGGCGAAGGCGCATTGACCGAAAAAGTCGCAAAGACCGAGCACACGGGTATTTTAAAAGTATTCGTAGCCGACAAGGCAAATTACAAGGTGGCGTTTATCGACGAGACGACTCCCGTCGAAATCCCTGCCAACGGCTGCGACCCTGCTCGCATTGACAACGTTCCCACCGGCTACGGCTGGTATAAGGTCGTACCTGCAAATTAACAATAAAAACTGTAACTTTTGATTTGTTTTTGCAACTTTGTTTATGTAAAGACAAAAGCGTTAGGAGTATAAAAAATGAAAAAACACATTATCGCACTTATCGCACTGACTGCGGTTATCTGCTCGGCACTCTGCAGCTGCCAATTTTGGAGCGTGGATTTTAACGGTCAAGTCAATATCGGCACCGTATTTCCCACGCAGGACACGACTTACAGCACCGGCGCCACGGTAACGATAGACGGCAAAACCGATTATTATGCCGACATAATCGAGGCTTGGTCCGCCGCAAACTCGGTCATCGACAAGGCAGTAACGGTCAAGTTTTATCAGGACTTGGTTGCAACCGGTAGCCTTGGACCCAACGGCACCCCGGGCATTAGCGGCACCGCAGGCTATCTCACTATTTGCGAGAGAGGCGCGTGCGACGAATCAAACCTTGACGCGACTGCGTTTGTCCTCGACCTCAACGGTCACACCATTGACGCAGGCAATCAGACCGACACCGTCGTATTCAGAGCACTGGGTATCAACGCGTACATGGGAGATTACTGGAAGGGCAACGTCACCGTCCAAAACGGCATACTCAAGGGCGGCTACGGCAAAGAAGGCGCAGGTCTGCGCGTCGCGGCAAAAAAGTCCAACGTTTATCTCAAAAACCTCATTATAGAGGACAATTATTCTTATCAGGTCAGCGGAGGTATCGAAGCCTCGGGCTCTTATTACACACTCACCATGATAGGCTGCACGGTTCGCAATAACAAGAGCATCGCCGCAGACCCCACGCTCGTCACGGGCGGCGGCGGTATGCGTATATGCGGCAACAGCATCAAGCTCTCGCTGCAGGACTGCGCTATCACCGGCAACGTAACGAGCGGCTTGGGCGGAGGTATATACGCTTACAAAAACACTCAGATTGCACTGTCCGGCACCGTCGTTATCAGCGGCAATACTTCAAAAGGCGAATCCGGCGAGGTTGCAAACAATCTGGCTATTGACATCCCCGTTAGTCCCGACGATATGTACGGCACTTACTTTACGAGCCTCGAAGGTCTGTTGCCTTCGTCCGATGTCGGCATTACGTTGTTTGGCGGCAGCGTGGGCTATCTGACCGAAAAAGTCAAAACCCAATCCGGTGCCAACGTGCTCAGGGCTCTCAAATCCGACGTCAGCGGCTATGAGGTCGCGCTCAAGCCCGAAACCGAATGGGTCGAGGGCGACGGTTGTGACGACGACGGCTATGAACGCCCGACAGGCTACGGTTGGTTTATCTTCCAAGCGGACGACTGATTTAATGTAATAAATCCAGACGGGATTTTAACGGCCGAAAAAGTTTTTTGCTTTTCGGTCGTTTTTTTGAAAACCATGTAACCTTTTGCATACGTTTTGCGACTGTACTTTTGAAAGCAAAATAATGTTGCTTATTGCAAAGCAATATGTTATAATGCAATAAATACTAAAAGGGGTATTGATTATGAAAAAACTACTTACACTCGTTATCTGCGTTTCACTCGCGCTCGCTATGGCTGTCCCTGCCTTTGCAAGCTGTGGAGGCAACAACGTTCAGCTGCCAAAATACATAACCGAGCTGACGGCTATCAGCTATAGGATAAGCGTAAGCTATACAGATGCCGCATATGCTGCAAATCTGAAAGGCTCACAATATATCGTCGGTGGCGAAGCCGCCAGCAAAAACGACCTCAACAAAGGTTGCGGCGGCGGTTCTTTGTATCTCTATTTGGTAAAGTCGGCAATGTCCGACAACGCAAGCGAAGCCATCCGCGACCTTATCGCGGTTTACAAGCCGAGCGGAACCGCACCCGACGCCACCGTTACAGTCAACGGCATCGTTTATTATCCCGTCAAGGGCGTGCGTGTAGAGGGACGCAGCGCAGGCAATCTTACTACGTCTTGGAAAGATGCGTTTAACTTTAACGACGGCTACGAGCTCCAAGGCGCAGAATGCACCACCGACGTCTATCTCTATTACACCAAGGACGCCAAGGCAGGCGACCCTATCACCACGCTGAATATTTATATGGATTCCGATAATCGCAATCAGCCTAATCTCGTCCGCGAATTGAGCACAAACGACTCCTGCAACTTTAACGAAGGCTACAAGAACGGCAAAGCGGCGTATATCCAGATAGTCAGAGACTCGGGCAACAGCGGCTCGACGTTTAATAACAGCACCAGCGTTATATTCGTCATCGTCGGCGTCGTAGCTATCATCGCCGCAGGCACGGTAGTGATTTGCACAAAAAAGAAAAAACCTACTGCCGACGCAGAGTAAGGTGTCAATATTTTGAAAAAACTAATTTCTATCGTCATAGCACTCGCACTCACGGTTATGCTTGCCTTTACCTGCTTTGCAAAGCCCAATGAGGCAAAGCGTCCCGAGGAGCTGCAGTACGTTTTTGGAATGTTCGCGCTATACACCGGCGGCTCTATGGATATCCAAACTCTCGCTGAGGATAAGTTTATCGAGTATAACGACTACAATATCATCTACGGTATCGGTTCCGGCAATATGATAAACGACGATTTTTGCAGCGGCTGCACCGAC
>DCHM01000049.1 GCA_002314835.1 Clostridiales bacterium UBA1752
TGGCACTTTGTCAAGGGCAACCTTGCAGATAAAGCACTGATCGAAAAGCTTTTTACCGACTACAAATTTGACGTCGTAGTCAACCTTGCCGCACAGGCAGGAGTACGCTATTCCATCACAAACCCCGACGTATATATCGAGTCAAACATCATCGGTTTTTACAACATTCTCGAGGCGTGCCGTAATCATCCGGTAGAGCACCTCGTTTACGCTTCGTCGTCTTCGGTTTACGGCTCCAACAAAAAAGTCCCCTACTCCACCGACGACAAGGTTGACAACCCCGTTTCGCTATATGCGGCGACAAAAAAGAGCAACGAGCTATTGGCTCACGCTTACTCAAAGCTATATAATATTCCGTCAACGGGGTTGCGTTTCTTTACGGTTTACGGTCCCGCAGGCCGCCCGGATATGGCTTATTTCGGCTTTACAAACAAGCTATTAAAAGGCGAAACAATACAGATTTTCAATTACGGCAACTGCAAGCGCGATTTCACTTACGTTGACGACATAGTCGAAGGCGTAAAGCGCGTCATGCAATGCGCCCCCGAAAAGAAAAACGGTGAGGACGGTTTGCCGCTTCCTCCGTACAGAATTTATAACATCGGCAACAACAGCCCCGAAAATCTGCTCGATTTTGTCACCATATTACAGGAAGAGCTTATACGCGCAGAGGTTTTGCCAAAGGATTACGATTTTGAAGCACACAAAAAGCTCGTCCCGATGCAACCCGGAGACGTTCCCGTGACTTATGCCGACACCACCGCGCTTGAAGCAGATATGGGCTTTAAACCCAATACGAGCCTGAGGACAGGACTACGCAGATTTGCCGAGTGGTATAAAGAGTTTTATAAAGTTTGACAGGAGATAAAAAATGAAGATAGCAGTTGCAGGAACAGGCTACGTAGGTCTGTCTATGGCTTGCCTTTTGGCACAGCACAATTCGGTAAAAGCGGTGGACATAGTCCCCGAAAAAGTCGAGCTTATCAATAGCAAAAAGTCACCTATCGTTGACAAAGAAATAGAGGAATATCTGGCAACCAAAAACCTCGACCTCGTCGCCACAACCGACGGTAACAGTGCATACAAAGAGGCTGATTTGGTTATTATTTCGACACCAACAAACTATGACGAAACTAAAAACTATTTTGACACCTCTTCGGTCGAAGCGGTCATTCAGCAGGTTATTGCGGTCAATCCCGACGCCATAATGATAGTCAAATCGACCGTCCCCGTAGGCTTTACAGAGGACGTCAGACAAAGATACAGCTGTGACAACATACTCTTTAGTCCCGAGTTTTTGCGTGAAGGCCGTGCTTTGTACGACAACCTATACCCGTCGAGAATCATCGTCGGCGTGCCTGTCAAAAACGCGAGACTGCACAAAGCCGCCGAGACTTTTGCAGGTCTGTTAATGGAAGGCGCACTAAAATCGGACATCGAAGTCCGCTATATGAATCCCACCGAAGCCGAGGCAGTCAAGCTGTTTGCCAACACTTACCTTGCGCTCCGCGTATCGTTTTTTAACGAGCTCGACACCTACGCCGCCATTCGCGGACTTGACACAAAGTCGATTATCGAGGGCGTAGGACTCGACCCGCGTATCGGCTCGCATTACAATAACCCTTCTTTCGGCTACGGCGGCTATTGCCTACCCAAGGATACCAAGCAGTTACTCGCAAACTACAACGACGTGCCGCAAAACATTATTTCCGCCATCGTCGCAGCCAACAGCACGCGCAAGGACTTTATCGCCGACCAAATCATCTCGCGCAAGCCAAAGGTTGTGGGCATCTATCGCCTCACGATGAAGGCAGGCAGCGATAACTTCCGTCAATCCTCCATCCAGGGCGTTATGAAGCGTATCAAAGCCAAGGGCATAGAGGTCGTTATTTACGAGCCGACGATGAAGCAGGACGATTTCTTTAACAGCCGCGTTATCCGAGATATAGATACTTTTAAGACTATCTGCGACGTAATACTCGCAAACAGATACAACGACGACCTTGCAGACGTGCTCGACAAGGTTTATACGAGAGACCTGTATTTCAGAGACTGAAATTATCAATATGTTTTGTGAGGTTCGCAATGACCAAAGGTTTTGTCACAATAGCCACGGGCAAAAAGCAATATTTTGACATAGCAAAAAACCTTTTGCTGTCATACCGCTTATTTGCCAAAGAGCCGCTGCCTTTTGCGTTGATAACGGATAAAGCGAATGACGTTACCGCGCTGTTTGACGACGTGATTTTGCTGTCAAACGCTCATTGCAGCTATCTCGACAAGCTGGAGCTAATGCGTAATATCCCTTATGACAAAACGATTTTTATCGACGCTGACTGCTTGGCTTACGGAGATTTAAACGACTTGTTCAGCGTGTTTGACGGAGCAGATGCCGTATCATGTTTCGGCAGGGTTTATGATTCAAACTCTGCCGATGGATGGTTTGAATGCGCCAAGCTACCCGATGATTACAAGTCAAAAGTTTCATACGCTTTGGGTCTGCACGGAGGAGTATATTACTTTAAAAAATCAAATAAATTAGACGCCGTTTATCAGTCGGCAAACGAGGTTTTAGAGCGGTACGGCGACTTTGGGTTTAAGCTGTTTGACAAGCCTGCAGACGAGCCTATTGTTGCTCTCGCAATGGCAATAAACGACTGCAAGCCACTCCCCTACGAGCGCTTTGCTCTGAGCTGTTTTTGGCGCGATAAATTAAAGCTTAATATTAAGCGTGGCAAGGCTTTTGACTCTAGCAAGCAAAAAATCAAGCTCGTCCATTTTGCGACCAGAAACACGCTATCTGCCGCTTATAAAAAAGAGTCGGAGACGCTTGAACTGCTAACAAAAAAACGCACCGGATTACTCGTTTTGGCGGTTTATATCAGGTACGCTTTCAGGTCACTTTTTGAGTTTGCCACCCGATGCAAAGTATGGCTTTTGCTCAAAATAAAACATTGATTTACCTCTCGCCTATACGGCGAGATTTTTTTGCTTTTTAGACTAAATTAAGATTTGTCCAAAATTTACAAATCGTTAATACAAGTATTGTTTTGCTCACTCTTCTTTTGCATACAAAAAAGCCTTGCAACTGCCGGCATTTTGGACGGATGTCGCTTTTTTATGGTTATTGTCAAAAACACGCCCGTTTTTCGTAAAATTACTTGACTGTATTGCATCCTTGTGATATAGTAAATATAATTATAAGTATGTGTAGAAATATGCAAACTGTAAAATCCTTATCAAAGGTCATATATTTATGCTAAGCAATAATAATTTTAAACCGTTTTGCAAAAAGGTGTGGCTCTCAACTCCTACGCCTCATAAAGAAATGATGCAATACATTCAAGAGGCGTACAATACTAACTGGATGTCAACAGTTGGCGAAAACGTCAACGAGGTCGAGCGCATTGCCGCAGAAAAATCCGGCATGAAATATGCCGTTGGCCTTTGCAACTGCACTTCGGCACTACACCTTTGCGTAAAGCTGGCAGGTGAAAAGCTCTACGGTAAGCCCGCAGTCGGGCATGGCACGTTGCAAAGCAAAAAAGTCTTTTGCACCGACATGACCTTCTCGGCTACTCTTAATCCCGTAGTGTACGAAGGCGGCATCCCCATATTTATTGATACCGACGAAAGCACTTGGAGCATGGACCCCGCAGTGCTCGAAAAAGCCTTTGAGCTTTATCCCGATGTCAAGCTCGTCGTATGTGCCGAGTTATACGGATTCCCGGGCAGAATAGACAGAATAAAAGAAATATGCAACAAGCACGGTGCTTTGCTCATAGAGGACGCCGCCGAAGCTTTAGGCGCTACCGTTGACGGCAAGCAATGCGGCTCTTTTGGTGACTATTCAGCCATCAGCTACAACGGCAACAAGATTATTACCGGTTCATCCGGAGGCTGCCTGCTCACAAACAGTCTTGAGGACGCAAACCAAGCACGCAAGTGGAGCACTCAGTCAAGAGAAGCGGCGCTTTGGTATCAGCACGAGCAAATCGGCTACAACTATCGCATGAGCAACTTTGTGGCAGGTGCAGTCAGAGGCCAGTATCCTTATCTCGAAGAGCACATCGCACAAAAGAAAGTCGTTTTTGAACGTTATAAAGAAGGTTTCAAAGGTCTGCCAATCAAGATGAATCCCATAGGCGAAGGCACTACTCCAAACTATTGGCTTTCGGCACTCATCATTGACAAAGACGCAATGTGCAAGCAAGTAAGAGACGACACCGAGGCATTTTACGTTCCCGAGCACGGCAAGTCCTGCCCGACCGAAATACTCGAGGCTCTCGCGTCAATCAATACCGAAGGGCGCCCGATATGGAAGCCTATGCACATGCAACCCATGTACCGTATGCACGACTTTATCACAGTCGAGGGATATGGCAGAGCTAAGACCAACGAGTATATTTCCGGCACCGTTTACGACGTCGGAGCCGATATTTTTAACAGAGGCTGCTGTCTGCCCAGCGACAACAAGATGACAGAAAGTCAGCAGGACGTCATTATACAAGTTATCAGAGCTTGCTTTGATTGACGGGTGTGTCGAATGTACGCAAAGTTTATAAAGCGTTTGCTTGATTTTTTGCTCAGCCTTTGTGCTATCGCCGTGATGTCTCCGATCTTGATTATACTTACGGTAATCGGCACGATTTTTATGAGCGGTAATCCGTTTTTTTGCCAGCCTCGCCCGGGCAAAGGCGAAAAGATATTCAAGCTCGTTAAGTTCCGCACGATGTCAAACAAAAAAGACAAATCGGGCAACCTTTTGCCTGACGAAGCACGCCTCAATAAATACGGCAAAATATTACGCAGCACGAGCCTTGACGAATTGCCCGAGCTGTTTAACATACTGATAGGCAATATGGCATTAGTCGGCCCGAGGCCGTTGCTCGTCAAGTATCTGCCGCTGTATTCAAAAGAGCAGCACAGGCGTCACGATATTCGTCCGGGGCTGACGGGATATGCACAGGCTCATGGCAGAAACACTCTGACGTGGGAAGACAGATTTGCCATGGACGTCTGGTACACGCAAAACGTTTCTTTTGCACTTGATTGTAAGATTATCCGCGATACATTCAAGGCAGTAATCAAGCGTGAAGGGATAAATTCATCAAGTGCCGCAACGATGGAGGAGTTTAAGGGCTCTCCCGCGGGCACTTTGCAGGAATAGGAGGCTATTTATGAACGTTAAAGTCATTATCATCGGCGCAGGCGGACACGGCCGCGTAATAGCCGACATAATCCGTGCAAACGGTGATACCGTGCTCGGTTTTCTTGACGACGACAATACAAAAGACGTCTTAGGCTCAATCAGCGATTACTCAAAATACGCCGACGCATATTTTATCGTCGGTATAGGCAATAACGCACTACGCAAAAAGCTATCTGCCCTGCCTGTAAAATGGTACACGGCTATTCATCCCTCTGCGATAGTGTCGCCGTCTGCCGTCATAAGCGAAGGAACTGCGATTATGCCAAATGCGGTCATAAATGCAAACGCCGTCGTAGGCAAGCATTGCATCGTCAATACTGGCGCCATCGTAGAACACGACGACAACATAGGTGACTATTCTCACGTTTCGGTAGGAGCCAAAATCGGCGGCACCGTCAAGGCTGGGCAATCGGTTTGGATAGGTATCGGAGCCACCGTTATCAATAACGTCACTATCTGTGATGAATGCACGATAGGCGCAGGTGCCGTGGTTATCGACAATATCACTACGAGTGGTATATACGTCGGTGTCCCTGCAAAAAAGCATTAAAAAGTTTATTTATGAAGCTATTGTTTTTAACCCTTTTGGACTTTAAGTCTTTTGGCGAGCACAATATATACTGCGATTTACTGCGTGAGTTTGTCAAAATGGGGCA
>DCHM01000012.1:0-4885 GCA_002314835.1 Clostridiales bacterium UBA1752
ATATCATCCTCATTATCAGTTCTGTAATATACACCGCTACGCAGGAGGCGGCGGCGACGGGCATGAGCGACTTGAATTTGAGCGCCATTAGCACGGCGGTGACGAGCCCAACGATTGCCGAAACGGCGTTGCCCGTACAATAAAATATAGCAGGTACGGTCATTGTACCGAGCACGGTATAGGGAACGTAATACAAAAACGACCTTAAGAATCTGTTTTTGATTTGTTTTGTTATCAGCACGAGCGGCAACATCCTGATGAGATAGGTCGTCAGTGCCATAGCGAGCGCATAGAGTACGAGCAGGAGGTTTTGATTCATTCTGCCACCTCCGACTTTATCGGGAATACGACTGCTGTGACGGCGGCGGCTATTACTCCGCAAATGATGATGACAAATCCCGTCGAAACGGTGTTTAGCACCGGCAGATAGTAAAACTCACACGAAAGCGTGACGGCGATGGCGAGTGCCATACAAACCGCCCTTGACTGCTTGGCAGGCGGCAGGACGATGGCGACAAACATAGCGTATATCGCGATACCGAGCGCGCTCGTTACGCTGCTTGGCAATATTCCGCCTGCGAGTGCTCCGAGCGACGTGCCGAGTGCCCAGCCGACGTAAGGCGGTATGGCGAGGCCTACAAAATAATAGCGCGGCAAAAGATTGGGCTGAGCAGCCGCAACCGCAAAAATCTCGTCGGTATTAAAAAACGATATCCAAAATCTGTCTCTGTGTCTGACGTTAGGTCCCAACTTTTGCGACAGCGAAACCGACATAAGCGCGTATCTGAGATTGATAACGCACTGTGTGAGCACGATTTCGGCAAAAGACGTGCCTGCCATCATCAGGTCAAGACCTGCAAACTGTCCTGCGCTCGTCAGATTTGTCATAGAGAGCAGTATAGGCAGCCATGCAGGAGCGCCCTTGACGACGGCGGCTATGCCAAAGGCAAACGAAACGCTTATATATCCTAGCCCTATCGGCATACCGTGGTGCAGACCTTTTAAAAATGCTTTTTTATTCATATATAACCTCGTTTGTGTCATTATATCACAAACTTGTTGCATTAAAAAGCCCCAAAAGTAAACTTTTGGGGCAAAATATCACTTGTTGGAATACAATTCCTCGGTGGCGAGCGCCATTTTGGTAACGCTAAAATCCTCGCCCTCGGGATAAGTGTACCACGTGTCGGTTAAGGTATTTAAGTCAACGCAGTCGCCGTATTTGCCGAGATAATCGTACTCTATATGACAGCTATACAGCGTGTTTACGGGCTTTATCATCTCAAAGTCACCGTATTTGCCGCTGACGTTTACCTTAAAGCCGTCCATGCCATGCGTCATCGTGCCTTTGCCAAAGTCGATATAGCCCTTTGAATTTGGCAGCGAAGCGACGTGCACTGGCAAAGTGATACCATAGGTGCCGGATTTGACCTCAGCTCTGACGTTTTGACGCTCCCACTCGTACCAATCGGGTATATGGCTAAACTCGGTATCTCCTGTGTCAGCCTTTAGCTCACCGAGCGGCGTCATAGTATAGCTCTTGCCGCAATGGGTGCAAAACAGCTTGTCACCCTTGGAAGCCATACGATATTCAGTCTTGCAGGCAGGGCATTGATACAGCACCTTGTGCAGACCTTCGGCGCGGTCGATGGCGTTAATCTCGACGTTATGCTCCTTTTGCCATGCAAAGTCGTCGTAAACAAACCTTTGGCGTATCTTGGCGTTTATCTCGGCATCGGTCATTTGGGACAATTCATCCTTACTGAATAGCATCTCAAACTCTGCCGAGGTAGGAGCCACGCCCCTGTCTCCGACGTGCCAAAACGGCGAATTGACGTGGTGTCCATGACAAATCAGCGTGCAGACGGGCACCTTCATTGCCTTGCACATCTGCCCGAGCGAATCCGGCATAACCGCTGTCGTACCGCATAGTGAATATCGCGCCTCGGGATAGATAACCGCGACGTCGCCGTTATTGAGTATGCGGCGCAGTTGCTTTATCAGTCTGATATCGCTCGTAAACTTGCGCTTGCAGATGCAGCCCGTCGCCCTCATCAGAGCTTCACGGCTCATAAACCCGTCCTTGCCTATCGGCATGGTAAAGCCGTCTATCGCAACGACGTAGTTTGCCCTCGAAGGATAAACGCAAGTCGCCGCCACAAAAAAGTCAAAAAATGCGTTGTGATTGCATAGCAAAATATAAGGAGGCTTCAGCCCCTCCACCCTGTTCTTGGTTATGACGGTGCGATGCTTTTTGAGCATACCGTTTGCCGCGAGCTTTATAATATCTCTGAAAATAAGCCACTGTCTTTGTGGCTTTGCCGCAAGGTCCATGCGCTTAAAGTTATCAGTCATATACAAATCCTTTGTTTTGATAATATATTATACACTGATTATTTTGCTATGTCAACAAAAAACGCAGCTCGTCAATATGGCGATAAACATAAAAGCCTCTCCCGTATAGGGAAAGGCTTTACGTTTGTATAAAAAACTATTCCGCTAATCAATTATCTTGATTTGCCCTGCTTTTGCTTTTGCTCGTACATCAGTGATTCCGCCTCGGAAATGAGCTTTTCGACACAGCACCCCTTGCCGTAGGCAGCACCGATCGCCGCGATATTGTCAGCGTATTCGACGGCAGAATTAAAAGCGGCTGCCTTTATGTTAAAGTTTTTGCGTGCTATATCCGGTATAATGACAGTAAACTCGTCACCGCTTATGCGGAATACTTCACCCGACCTGAAAGAATCAATCAGCATATCGGCAAACCTTTTGATCAGCTCGTCGCCTGCCGCGTGGCCGTAGTGGTCGTTGGTATATTTGAGACCGTTGATGTCGCAAAACAGCACGCCGACGTCCTGCTCCGGTGTGAGCGAGCCGAGGACGTTATAGTATGTTCTGCGGTTGTTTAGCCCCGTCAAAAGGTCTGTGGCAGAGATTTCCTCGAGCATCGTTTCTCTCATCTTGCCCCTGTAAATCTCGATATCTTGTATCAAAGCGTAGATAATGAGCACGCATATCGTGAGAGCCATGCCTGTGAGAGTGTATATATCGGTCAGCAATTCCACGATAACCGCAGGCACGGGCAAAAGCAGATAAACAATAGCTACGGTAAACTGCTTTGGCGTATAGTTGCGGCGGTTGATAATGATGCCGACGAGCAAAACAGCCATAATGGCGACGACTGCTATATAAGGTATTATGGTAGTCGGATAGTCGTGATAATAGCCGTCCTTGACGTAAAACAGCGAGCCACAAAAAAACATAACCAAGATAAGGACAGTTCTGGCACAGCACATTAACATAGATATATAAAACGGCAACGAGTTTTTGTGCGTAATCTGACCGAGCATCGACTTGTAATACCGAGCAAACGAAATGATAACAAAGTCGATATTCAAATACGTTAGCAGATTTGAAAAATATATGAGCAACGTATTGCCCGCTTCACCTTCGAGAACGTCGGAGAGCATGCTGATAGAGATATACGCCATTATTGCAATAACGAGCACCATAAAGCGCACGGCCTTTTTATCTTTTTTGCCCGAAGGCAACAGCACGCCGACGAGAATGACGGTGAGGACCGCCAAACAAAGGCTGTATTCAATTACCGTATCAGTCATTCGTCATCCCTCCGTTATAAATTATACAATATATTTATAGCACCATGCAATTTATTTGTCAATGGTTTTGTATTCGGATTTCAAAAGGTCAATCATCAATATCAAAACAGCGACTATCATTATAGCGAGTGCGACAAAATACCACACGCCGACGCTTTCGCCGTTGATAACAAAAGACAATGCGGCGCCGACAAACGGAGACATTGCGTAATATGCGCTCGTCTTGGCGGCACCAAGGTCGCGTTGGGCTCTGATATACAAAAAAATGCTAAGTCCGTATGAGACAAACCCAAGCAACATCGTCATGACTATCGTAGCCAGTGACGGCAAGGTTTCGTGAATGGCAAAAGCAATAACTGCAGAGCCAAGACCCGAAAAAACGCCCTTGACGACTACGATTTGGTAAGTGCTTTTGTCTGCGAGGCGCCTCGTGCAGTTATTTTCAAAGCCCCAGCAAACCGTAGCACCGATAACGAGTATCGAACCGAAGCTAAAGTCAAGGCTGCCTGCACCCTCAAATGAAATAATGATACTGGCAGCTGTTATCATGGCGATGGCGAGCCAAAGCTTAGGCGAAATCGTTTCCTTAAAGAGGATAAACGCTATAACGCTCGTCGCTACTATCTCAAAGTTATTGAGCAACGAGGCATTAGCCGCCGTGCCGATGGAAATGCCCATCATGAGCATGATCGGAGCTATTATATCGAGTGCAACCATACCGACAGTGTAAGGCAAATCGCTCTTTGTCAGCCTTTCGGTTTTACTCTCGTTTTTATATCTCAATAGATACATTATTCCGACGCCGACGCCTGCGCCGAGATAAAGAAACGCAGCGGTAAAAGTCGGCTCGGACTGAGTGATTATGAGCTTTGACAGCGGTATATTCACGGCGTAAAAGCAAGCCGCCAGTATGGCAAAAATACTCGCTATTATCAGTCTTTTGCTTGATTTCATATAATACCTTTAGTGTTAGTGGTGATTAACTTATAGCATATTTGGGTATGTATGTCAAGGAATATAACTGCGAAAAGCTACCATAACTATTCACTATTCACTTTATAGAAAAATCCCGTTCACACGTGTGAACGGGATTCTTTGACAGGGGCAGTAAGATTCGAACTCACGACCAACGGTTTTGGAGACCGCGACTCTACCAGCTGAGCTATACCCCTATTTAATTGTAAAAAACGACATTGAAGCAATATTCAATGTCGTATGCACCTCCAGGGACTCGAACCCTGGACCCACTGATTAAGAGTCAG
>DCHM01000012.1:4905-5112 GCA_002314835.1 Clostridiales bacterium UBA1752
TGCTCTACCAACTGAGCTAGAGGTGCAAATTGTATTCTATTGAATATTTTGGGACTCGAATGGGCCTTCAGGGACTCGAACCCCGGACCAACCGGTTATGAGCCGGTAGCTCTGACCAACTGAGCTAAAGGCCCGTAGAGCCCAAACTTTGCCGCATACCTCTACAGATATGCGGCAAACGGGTGTCGGCGTAAACCAATCTTCCCG
>DCHM01000012.1:5154-5586 GCA_002314835.1 Clostridiales bacterium UBA1752
ACTTCCGTGTTCGGAATGGGAACGGGTGGACCCTCGCTGCTTAAACACCGACTAATTGATGTAATAGATACATCGAAAATCGAATAGGAACTTTACTCACGCTCGTTTGAACTTGTAGTAGTTCAAGCCTTCGGTCTATTAGTACCAGTCAGCTCAACACATTGCTGTGCTTACACACCTGGCCTATCAAACATGTAGTCTTCATGTGACCTCTCTAACAAAAGTTATAGGATATCTAATCTTGAGGTTTGTTTCACGCTTAGATGCTTTCAGCGTTTATCAAATCCGAACGCGGCTACCCGGCTATGCTCCTGGCGGAACAACCGATGCACCGTTGGTTCGTCCATCCCGGTCCTCTCGTACTAAGCACAGGCCTCCGCAAATTTCCTGCGCCCACAACAGATAGGGACCGAACTGTCTCACGACGTTCTG
>DCHM01000017.1 GCA_002314835.1 Clostridiales bacterium UBA1752
GCAAGACCGACACCGCGTCAAAATCGGGAAAAACCGAAGAATCAAAAGAAGACAAAACAGAAGTCACTTACACTATCAACAACGAAGTTATCGTAGATAACGACCAATGCTCTTTTGTGATAAAAGAAGCAGTTAACGATTCATTCTGGGGCACGGAGTTAAAAGTCGCGTGTGAAAACAAGACAGCGGATAGAAACTTGATGTTTGCTATTTACGATGTAAGCATTAACGGCTACATGGTCAACACTGCTTTTGCCAAGGATATTGCAGCAAACAAAAAGGCTAATGACGACATTACGTTTGTTTCATCTTTGCGCGATATAGGCATTACGTCTATTGACGAAATGACTTTTAATCTCAAAATATACGACAGCGATCATTTACTCGACGAGGCAGTTGTAGACCAAACATTTACCATATATCCCACGGGTAAGGAAAAGTCTGATATCGTAGTACCTGAGCGCAAAAAGGTTGACGGCGAAAAAATCTTGGTAGATAACGAGTATTGCACATATATTATTCTCGAAGATAAAACAGAGAGCATTTGGGGATATAAAATAAAGTGCTATGTAGAGAACAAAACCGATAAAAAGATTATGGCGTCATGGAATGATGTCAGCGTAAACGGTTATATGGTTACTGCGATTTGCTCCGAAAGCGTAACTGCAGGCAACCGCTCATATTGCGAAGTTACGTTCTTGTCGAGCGACTTTGAAGAGAATGAAATAGAGAATGTTGAGAAAGTAGAGTTTAAACTCAGCGTTTACAAATATCTTGATATTATATCCGATAAGTACGTAGAGCAAGTATTCACCTACGAGCCATAAGAAATAGAGATAGCAAAAAGGTCTGTTTCGGCAGACCTTTTATTGTTTTATATGATAACCGATGAATTGTTGCTGACGCAGCATGAATTGATTTTTGTAAAAATCAATGATGTCGCCGACAAAGTCGGCTGATGATGTTTGCCACTTTATGCTCTGCAGGGCAAACAGCATTGAAAAAAGCATCCTTTTGGATGCTTTTTCACGCGGAAGGAGAGATTTGAACTCTCGCGCCGGTTACCCGACCTACACCCTTAGCAGGGGCGCCTCTTCACCACTTGAGTACTTCCGCAAAGTGATGGTGTTTGTTATAAGATACGGCAGAAGAAATAAGACGGAGAGAGTGGGATTCGAACCCACGGCTCGTTTGGCGAGTCACTGGTTTTCAAGACCAGCTCCTTAAACCNNTAAACCGCTCGGACATCTCTCCGTGCCGGCACTTGACAGAATAACATAATTTATACCTTTTGTCAAGGGCTTTTTGAAATAATAAAAATAAAGCAAAAAAGTCATATTTTGTCGCTTGACATATAAAAAATATACTATTATAGTGTAAATAGAAAACTGTCGTCAAAAGGAGGTAAATCATGCGCAGAATCATAGCTTTGCTCGTCGTGCTCGCGATTTGCCTCACGTTCTCGCCCGTGGCGCTCGCCTCTGACGAGGTGACGTTTAATTTCAGTGAAAACATCGCCTACGGCGGTGCGGCTGCCGACTGGGGCGACTACGTATTTTTTGCAGAGGAAGGCACGGGCTATCTGTCTATCCGCAGTAGCGGATGTGAGGACAGCGCCGTTATCTGCAAAATGCCCGTTTCGAGCATCAACGTGTACGGCGACAGGGTGTATTTTATCTCGACCGAAGGCATTTACGCCTGCAACACAGACGGCTCGTCGCTCAAGCTGCTGTTTTTGGGCGAAGGACTGTCCTGCCTCTACGTTGACGGCAATTACTGCTACTTTTTGTCCGGACATACCGCCTACAAGCTCGAGCGCGGCAGGGCTAATGCGCTGTTTACCGACGAACGCATGGTGGCTTTTAAGCCCGTGACGACCGACGTCTTTGAGTGGTACGCAGACAACCCCGATTATGACGAATGCGTGCTTTCGGGCGAAGAATGTGACGAGGTTTCCTACATTTATATTAAATACAGCTATTCGCTCAGCAGCGGCACGAGTACGCCGATTTCAAACGACACCGCCGCGGCGACCGACTACGGCAGCGAGTACAACGGACCGTACACCACGATAGGTGACGTGACCTTGCCGCTCGCGGAATATATGCCGGGCAGCTTTTTTACCAAAAACGGCAAGGCGTGCACCTGCCACTGGCGCTCTGACTGCGTAGCCAATCCTGCCGCGTGCAACTGTATGCGCTATTACCCGACGGGCGACCCCTCGACCTGCGAAATCGACCTGCTGTCCTGCCAATGCTACGGCTTTTGCCGACTGATATTTTACAAGTGCTTTGGCACTATCGACCACGAAATCCTTTATCCCGACGCCAGCTACAGCGTGGGACTTATAGGTAAGGGCTACGTCACCGCCAATAATATCAAGGCTCTGCTGATGAAGGCAAAGCCGGGCGCTCACGTCAGACTGGGCTTTGGCCACTCTTTTACGATACTCGCGATGGATAACGTGGGCATCACGGTTTATCACGCAAACGCTTCGGGCGACGGCGTGCCTTACGCCGGATGCGTCGTTTCGACTCGCTATTTCACCTGGGCGGCGCTCGCCGAATGGGCGGCTCAGGGTGTCATATTCGTCAATATGCCTACGGTTTACCCCGAAGGCGGAGGCACGGTATATCCTGCCGACCCCCAGCAGACCGTAGTCGGCTATTACGTCACCGATTATCTGCTCAACATCCGCAGCGGCGCGGGCACGACTTACGACAAGACGGGCAAGCAGTACGCGCAGGGCAAGCTCGTTTACGTCAGTGAAATAGTCAAAACCGGCGCCTCGGCCGAAAACGTCTGGGGCAAAACCTCTGACGGCTGGATTTGCCTCGACTATTGCAGATTTATCACCCGAGGAATCATCGAACCGCTCGACGATAGTCAGTTTGAGATAAGCGGTGACTACGTTGTCGCGACGGGCGACAGGATAAGCGTTGACACGACGGTCAACAGCCTCGTTGCGGCAGGCATCCACGTTTATGACGCGAGCGGCAAACAGATTATCGGCGGCAGCCTCGTCACCACGGGCTGCGAGCTGAGGATAGAGTTTCAAGGCGCCGTTATCGTGTCAAAAAAGCTCGTCATACTCGGTGACATCAGTCAAAACGGCAAACACGACCTCGGCGACTATCTCGCGCTCAAACGCATTTATTTCGGCACTTATCAGCCCACCGCACTGCAAAAGGTCGCTGCCGACCTGTCGCGCGACGGCGTGGTAGGTCCCGAGGACTGGGCGCTGCTGCTAAAGAGCATAGGGTAAAAGAATGAATTGTTGCTACGCAACATTAAAATGGAATGAAATCGAGGCTTTGCGTCAGCAAGGCTTCTTTTTTTATTAAAACAAGTGCGTATGCGCTTTTTGGGCTGACGAACAGACATTTCTGTATGTTAGTCTTTATAACTCTAAGTTTTTATATTTGTTTTATCTTTATATTTAGGTTCCCAAAAGAGGAAGACGGTATTACACTAAAAAGGGAAGACAGTACCACCCTATAAGCGGAATACCGCAGTCTGCTTTTGGGAATGCCTTATTCCCTTTTTAAAAAGGATATCCACATCGGGCATTCGTAGCCGCTTTTGCTTTATATACAAAAAGATTTAGGCGGTTTTGTGTAAAATGATGATTTCTTATTATAAATACTCGATTTTGAGCATAAAATCGTATAAAAACCTCTTTACAAACGCCAAAAACTGTGATATAAATATTTTATCGAAATGCATATTGCATACGAAAATTTTAAAAAGGAGATTTCCCACATGAAAAAACTGATTGCACTTGTTCTTACTGCGATCATGGTTCTTTCTCTCGCTGCAGTTGCAACTGTTGCCGAAGAAGAAACAACCATTCTTTCCGTAGGCAAGAGCTACACCACAACTGCCCCTAACCGTACCGATGGTTTTAACGACGACGGTATCAAACTTACCGACGGTTCCAAGGGCAACGAAGACGGCGGCACAACCGTTTATTCCGGCTGGAATAACATCAACGGCAAAAACGTACTCAACACCTACGAAATAGTCGTTGACCTCGGCGCTGCTACCAAGTCCAACGTATTCACTATTTACGCTGCAGGCGGCAACTGGGGCATTGCTATCTTCCAGACTGCTGATTTCTATTACTCCAATGACGGTACTAACTTTACCTCCATTGGCACTGCAGAACCCGTTCTGACCGCAGGTACCGGCGAAGACGGTTCTTGGTCCACCTACACCTTTACCGTTGAATCCGAAACCGATGTTGACGCACGTTACATCAAGTTTGCTTGCAACGCATCCGTAGGCAACTGCTTCTGCTGGATTGACGAAGTTGAAGCTGCTTACAAAAAGAAGGCTACCGGCGGCGACGCTACTCCTTTCTACATCTCTCATTTCAATAGCTGCGACAACGAAGGCTCCGGCGCTATCTTTACCGAAGCTTACACCGGCGGCGCTTGGTGGATGCACGTTGCATTCAAGCCTGTTGCAGGCACCAACGCTTTTGAAATCGTTGAAATCAATGCAAACGGCCTTAGCAACGGCTCGGGCGCAGCTCTTGCTATTCCCGAAGGCGGCTTTGTTTGGGCTTCTAACTATGGCAACGACTATCCTGCTCTCAGCATGACCGGCCCCGACTATACTACTGAAGCTTGCACAAACTGCATTAACTGGGCAAAAGACAATTTTGCTGTAGGCAAAAAGTACGTATTTACCGGTCTTGACCTCGTAAACAAGACCATTCCTACCACCACTCCTACTCTCGACTGGTACGATGACAACTACGTTTGCACCGCTACTATCGCTGAGTACGTTCCCGAAGCTAAAGAAGAGCCCATCGTTATTGACGGCTCTATCGACGACAAGGGCTGGGGCTCCAACTGGACCACAGTAAACGGCGAAACCGGCGTTTACCAGAATGAGCCTGCAGGAACCAACTCCGTTTCCTACAAGTATCAGGTTCGCAAGGACGCTGAAAAGCTCTACATCGCTATCGTTTACGACGGCGAAGGCACCACCGCTGCTGCAGGTTCCAACAACGCTAACGGCTCAGGCCTCAACTTCCGCGTTTGGTTCCACAACGGCGACAAAGACGCTACCGTTTACACCAACTTTATCGACGCTTGCATCTGCGCAGACGGCACTACCGGCTACCGCGGCATGCTCAATACCCAAAAGACCAGCAACAAGGCAGCCGCTAATGCCGACACCACAGTCGTAGCAGCTGCTAAGATTGCAGACGGCAAGTCCTACTGCGAATTCTCCATCGACCTCGACGAGATCGGCGGCGACGCAGGACAGATATTCTTTGCTGTTTCCAATAAGTTTGCTGACACCGAGAACCTCTGCCTCTTTGCTCCTGCTATTGCTATCGGCGCTGAGGTAAGACTCGCAAACTTCCCCTACAATGCATGGTACAGCGAAGGCGCTCTCAAAGTTGCTGACGTTCTCAAGGTTGGCGCAAAGGAAGCTAAGTACATTACCAAGACTGCAGACCTGCTCGAAAAGCTCGCAGCAGGCACAGTCGAAAAAGTTGACTGCGGCACCAGCACCGTTACCATCACCACCGGCGAAAACGGCGAAATGATCTTCACCGGCGCTGCTCAGTGGCCTTCCGTTAACATCGCGTTTGACGCTCCTATCACCGTTGACGTAGCTAACACGACTCTCAAGTTCAAGGCTACCATCACCGGCGACGCAGGCGCAGGCGCAAGAGGCTCTATCCACCTCAACGGTGAAGATATGAGCGTTAACTCCGAGGACATCTTCCTGCATCAGTTCAGCGGCCTCACTCTTGACGGCTCCGGCGACGCAGGCGCAGGCTCTGTCATCGAACTCGAAGTTCCTCTGTCTGAGCTCGCATTCTGCAACTATGATGCATCTGAAGGCTACGCAGGCAAGATCGCTATCGAATCCGACACAGTTACCTTCACCGGTCTGACTGTATTCGCTTGCGACGGCGGTATCATCACCATCTCTGAGTTCGAGCTCGTTACCACCACTCCTGCTACCGGCGATATGGGCGTTACCGCTCTCATCGTTCTCGCAGTAGTAGCTATGATTGGTACCGGCATCGTTATCAAGGCTAAGCACTAAGATATAATAAAAGTGGCTCCGTGAGGAGCCACTTTTTTTGTTTTTGGTTTTACTGCACAAAACTAAAAGGTGCTGATTGTAAAACATATACAAGCAAAATAATATATTAAAAATATATGTGCAAAAAAGACAAAAAAACACTTTACAACTCATTGTTTGTGTGATATATATTTAATATCAGTAATGCTATAGGTACACCTACGCATACCGAAAAAATATTAAAAGGAGATCTCCAATGAAAAAACTGATTGCATTAGTTCTTACTGCGATCATGGTTCTTTCTCTCGCTGCAGTTGCAACTGTTGCCGAAGAAAAAGAAACCAACATAGCTTCCGAAGCAACGTACGAAGTTCATGACTTTTTCCGCATGAGCACCGTTACTTGGGGCTATGACGAAGATTACCCCATCGTTTACGGCGATAATGAAGCCGGCAACGAACTGACCGACGGCCTCCATGCAGCTTCCACTGCATACGGCGACACAGCTTGGCTCGGCATCAACGCTAACCATCCCAACGCAAAAGCTGGTATGGGTTGCTATTTCGTTTTCAATTTTGAGACAGCTTACGACATTACAAACGCTGTTCTCACTTTGAATAACCTCCAGAATAGCGGCATCGGCGCTCCCGAAAAGATCGAAGCTTTTGTTTCGACCGACGGCACCACTTTCTCTGAGACCGCTATTGCCGGCGCTTATACCGCAGCTCTGACTGCAGGCGAAAGCGCTGACTACAAGATCGAAATCAACGCTAAGGGCGTAAAGGCTATCAAGTTCCTTTACACCGCATCTGCCGGTTGCTCTTGGATGTTTACTGACGAAGTCGCTATTTACGGCAAAGCTGCCGGCTCCGGTGCTACTCCTTCTGTAACTGCAAAAGCTACAGTAGGCAAAGTCGTTATCCCCTCTAACCTCGACGTCCTCATCGACGGCGACAAGCAGTCCGCTGCTACCGCATTCTCGTCCAGCACTATGGCTGCATTCAAGAATGATTTTGATCATACTTCCGGCGTAGCTAATGCTCCCGACGCAACCGTAGAGATTATCTACGACCTTGGCGAAGTTAAATCCATCTCCGGCGCTTACCTCGACGCTTTTGAAGACGCAAACTCCATGATTGCTCTCCCCGACGTAAACTTCCAGGTTTCTCTCGACGGCGTTGATTACTATCAGTTCAACACCGCAGAAAACGGCAAGAAGGTTATGACCAAGACCGGCGACAAGGTTACCGTTGAATACGCTACCGACGCCACCAGATCTATCCTTAACGTTCGTTACGTTAAGATTACCGCTTCCTTTAAGAACGGTTGGATATTCCTTACCGAAGTAGGCGTAGTAGAAGTTGAGGGCGGCGTTAATCCCGCAGGTCCTTACGCTTTCACCGCTGAAATAGCAGGAAATACCGGTTCCGGTATCTTTACCACCGGCACTTTTGACCTCTCCTCTGAGGCTGAAAACCTCAGGTTAAAGAATGCTCAGATCGTTATGGCTAAGTATGACTCTGCAAAGGGCGCATACGTTGTTACCTCCAGCAAGGTAAATCCTTGGCCCTCCGGACATTCCGGCGAAGTTACCCTCGCTAAGGGCGAAATCATGCTCGCCATCAACACCGGCGGCAGGTACATCGACGACTACGCTGCTACTCCCAAGTGGATTGCACGCGGTCTCGAAGCCGGCGACTACATCGTAATTGACGGCTCCAACTACTATATGTATCCCGCTTCTCACGAGTTTGCTACCGGCGAACCCGAAAAAGAAGTTAAGAAGATCGTTGTTGACGGCGACGTTAACGACAACGGCTGGGGCTCCAACTGGACCACAGTAAACTTTGAGAATGGCTACGTTCAGGAAGCAGGTTCCGATTACGTTCACACCTTCTCTTATGATTATCAGGTTCGCAAGGACGCTGAAAAGCTCTACATCGCTATCGTTTACAACGGCGAAGGCACCAAGGCTGCTAACGGCGCCAACAACGCTAACGGCTCCGGCTTTAACTGCCGTATCTGGTTCAACGACGGCGCTGAAGGCAGAACTATATTCAGCAACCTTATCGACGCTTGCATCTGCGAAGACGGCACTACCGGCTATCGCGCAACAAAGAATACCTCTTTGACCACCAATGCAAACGGCGGTTTTGCAGAAACCACTGCTTTTGCTGCCGGCAAGATTGCAGGCGGCAAGACCTATATGGAAATCTCCGTTGACCTCGCTGAAATCGGCGGCGCTAACGGCGAAATCAGCATCTGCGTTTCCGACAAGAAGTCTGACAAGAGCTACTGCCTGTTTGCTTCTGTTGTTCCCGTAGGTGTTAACGAAGACCAGACCCCCAACAGAAACAAGAACCTGCCTTACAACACTTGGTACAACGCAAGCGCTATCAAAGTTGCTGACGTTCTCGCTGTAGGCGCAGGCACTCCTGCTACCGGCGATATGGGCGTCACCGCTCTCATCGTTCTCGCAGTAGTAGCTATGATTGGCACCGGCATCGTTATCAAGGCTAAGCACTAAGATATAATAAAAGTGGCTCCGTGAGGAGCCACTTTTATTATGCTGATACGCAAAAAAAGAGCATTGACTACTCAATGCTCTTTTTTACTGACCCGTAGCAGATTCGAACTGCTGTTACTGCCGTGAAAGGGCGGTGTCTTAACCACTTGACCAACGGGCCAAAAATAGCGGAAGTGGGATTTGAACCTACGACCTGTCGGGTATGAACCGAATGCTCTAGCCAGCTGAGCTATTCCGCCATTTGTGCCTCACATTCGGCACGAAATGTATTATATCAATCTATTTTGGTTTTGTCAAGCCTTTTTGACAAGATTTTTTGCGTCTTGCTTGCTTTTTTGATTTTTGCATAGTATAATATAAGCGGAGTGATTTTTTATGAATTACGCATTACATAAAAACGGTATAGAGTATCTGACCTGCCCTCGCTTTGACGCGCTCGGGGTAAAGCATATTTTTACGACGCGCAACGGCGGAGTCAGCAAAGGGTGTTTTGCTTCGCTTAATTTTGCCGAAGGCTCCGGCGACGTCACCGACAGCACCGAAAACGTAATGGCAAATTACGAGCTCGCGGCGCGCGTATTCGGACTGCACAAAGAGGACGTCTGCAGGTCGTACCAAGACCATAGCGCAAACGTCGCCGTCTGTGACGAAGCCATGCGCGGCCTCGGTATCAGTAAGCCTCGCTTTGAGACAGGCACCGACGGGCTCGTTACTAACGTAAAAGGGCTGATTTTGTCGGTCCGCACGGCTGACTGCGTGCCCGTACTGCTCTGTGACAGAGACGCAGGCGTTATCGCGGCGGTGCATTCGGGATGGCGCGGCACGGCAGGCAAAATCGGCGCAAACGCGGTGCAAAAGATGATAGCTTTGGGTGCCAACGCTCAAAACATTACTGCCGCCATCGGCCCCTGCGCAGGAGCTTGCTGCTATGAGGTCGGCGAGGAATTAAAACAGTATTTCGAGCCCGAATGTTTTGGCTATTTTTGCGGCAAGCTGCACCTCGACCTCGTAAAAGCCAATAGGCAGGTGCTCGTTGAATGCGGAATAAATAAGGATAATATATACGATAGCGGACTGTGTACGGTCTGCGACGGCACGCATTTTTACTCGCACAGGCGCGACGGCAAAAACCGCGGCGTTATGGGTGCGTTTATCGTGCTGTAAGGAGGTTATATGGTTAAAATAATGCACATAGCGGACGTTCACCTCGATTCTCCGTTTGCCATGCGCTCGCCCTCGCAGGCGGAGCGGTGCAAAACCGAGCTCAGAGGCGCTTTTACCTCCGCGATAATGTTCGCACGCGCGCAAAGCATAGGCATCGTGCTCATAAGCGGCGACCTTTTTGACGGCGAATACGTCACTCCCGACACGCGCGACCTGCTGATAGAGGCTTTTGCTTCCGCGCCGGAATGCAGGTTCTTTATCTGCCCGGGCAACCACGACCCGCTCACTCCAAACTCGGTTTACAAGAGTGCGGCATTCCCGTCCAACGTGCATATTTTCGGCGAAACGGCGGAATGTGTCGAAATCCCCGAGCAAAATCTCGCTATCTACGGCAGGGCTTATACCGCGCGCCATCAGATTTCGAGCCCACTCGCGGATTTTCACGATTTGAATAAATCCAAGATTAACATACTCGTTTGCCACGGCGAGGTTGACGTGCCGATGTCGGAATACGGCCCCATCAGCAAAAAGGAAATAGCCGATTCCGGCTTTGATTATATCGCGCTCGGTCATATTCATCGCAACTCAGGCGTGCAAAAAGAGGGCAATACCTACTGGTGCTATCCCGGTTGCCTGCAGGGCAGGGGATTTGACGAAACGGGCGTTAAGGGCGTTATGGTAGGCTTTGTTGACAAGGGGAGCTGTGACCTCAGACTGATGGAGGTCGCGCGCCGCAGGTTTGAAGAGCGCACCGTAGAGCTAAACGCCTCGATGGACAAGTACGGCGCGATAGATTATATCAAATCTCAGCTCAAAGACCTGCCGCTCGAAACCGAGCTTCGTCTCACTCTGACGGGCGAAATAGCAGGCGGCGTGCTGATTAACGCGTCGGATATCGGCTCCTGCACTCTCATTGACAAGACCGTGCCAAAGACCGACTATACCGCGCTCGAAAAAAGCGGCACGCTAAAGGGCGTATTTTATACAAAGATGAAGGAAAAGCTCGATTTGCTCGAGGTCGGTTCGCCTGAGTACGACACCGTGCTCGAAGCAATGAAGATAGGCCTCGCGGCGCTCGCGGACCGCATTATCGAGATACCCGACGCGGAGGAACGGCAATGAAGCAGTTTACGATAGATAAGGTGCTCATTACGAGCTTTGGCTGTTTGAGCCGCGTATCCGTTACTTTGGACGGCGGTCTCAACCTCATGGCGCTGCCCAACGAGAGCGGCAAGACGACGTTTGCGTCGTTTATCAAGTTTATGCTTTACGGCTTTGCAGGTACTCGTATCAAGGGTATCGACGGCAACGAAAAAGCTAAATATATGCCCTGGAGCGGCGAATCGGCAGAGGGTGCCATCGAGGTGACTTTCGGAGGCGAAAGATACCGCATAGAGCGTTCCGTCACGCCGTCGGGCAAGGAAAAGCTGGCTGTCACCGATATTCTGACGCGCAAGCCTGCCATGGTAGGCGAGGTGCCGGGCGAGGTTTTGCTCGGCGTGGGCGAAGAGCTGTATGCAAAGACCGCGTTTTTTAAGCAGCTTTTTGAGACGCAAAACGGCGACAAGGCGCTCGCCGACCAGATAAAAAACATAGCGATTTCCGCTGACGAAAAAGACAGCGCAACCAAGGCGGAAAAGCGCCTTACTCAGATAAAGGGCGAGCTTACAAATCAGCAGCATCACGGCTTGATTCATACCCTCGAATCTGAAATTGAGGCCTATAACGCAAAGTACACCGAGGCGGCAAGCGCCAACGAGCATATTGCCGAGCTGAGCACCAAAATAGCCGAAAACGAATACAAGATTAAGATAGCAAACCAAAAGCTCGAGGCTTTGGATAAAGAGAAGCTTGCGATAGACAACTACGAGGCTTATCGCACTCTGCTCAAGCTCCGCGAGTTTACTGACGCGAGGGCAAAGGCTGAGCAGGAGTATAACGATGCCGCCGCAGGCTTTGACGGCGACGCGCTCGCCGTAGAGCTGGGTGCCAACGGTCTCTTGTCAAAGTTTACAAGATACAACGCCGATTGCGAGGCAAGGGACAAGGCGTCTGCAAACGCAGACAAGTGCCGCGCGGACGCGGCAAACGCCGAGCAGTCTCTCGGAGCTTTTGCGTCCTTTGACGGCGACGCTTCCGAGCTTGCATCCTCGATAGGCACAAAAAAGATAATAGGCGTGCTGCTTTTAGTGCTCGCCGCAGGCATAGCCGTCGGCGGCGTTATAGCAGGCGGAGTGCTTACCTACGTGCTTGCCGCTGCGGCAGCAGTATCTCTGATACTGGGCATAATACAGTTTGCAGGCGTTTCAAAGCAGGTCAAAAAATACGGCTTTAAGTCGGCCGCAGAGATGAAGGCAAAGCTCTCGGTGTTGCCTGCCGAGCTTGCGGCGTACAGGTCGGCACAAAACGCCGCTATGTCTGCCGAAAAAGAGCTTGATATCGCACGAAACGCATGCGACTCGTCGTTATTAGAGCTCGAAAACGGCATTTCGCACTGCTGTGCGCTAAATCCCGAAATGGGCTACGAAGACCAGATAAACGCCATTTTTGCGTCGTCAAGGCGCATAGACGCATTGAGAGCCGAGCTTGACGCCGCCAAGCGCAGCGAAGACAACGCTTACGCTGACGTGGACCTCGACGACCTGTCTGCCAAGGCAAAGGCTTCGGGCGGACGCGCGCCTCAGCGTGACGTCAAGACGGTAGATAACGAAACGAGGTTTTACACTATGCAGGTGCAAAATCTCACCAAGATAAACGGAGACTACGACCGCGAAAGAGCGGTCCTGCTCGCCAAGCACGGCGACGCCGCATTGCTCAAGGGCAAGCTCGACGCCGCGCAAAGCAAGCTAAAGCGCCTTAATGAGTTTTGCAGTGCCGTCACGCTCGCACGCGAGGTATTAAACGAAACGGGCGAGTATATCAAGTCGTCGGTTTCGCCGCGCATTTCGGATGCGGCAGGCAAATATTTTGACACTATGACCTCTGGCAAATACACCACGTTGCAGAGCGGCAGTGACTTGTCACTCACCTTCGGTGACGGCTTTGAGGAGCGCAGCTATGAGTATCTTTCAACGGGTACGAGAGAGTGCGCGTATATAGCGCTAAGACTTTCGCTCGCCGACGTTATGTATCCGTCGGTCAGCGTGCCTTTAATGTTTGACGACGCGTTTGTTTGCCTCGACGACGACAGGCTGACGCAGATGACCAATCTGCTGTGCGATATGTCAAAGGACAGACAGATAGTGCTCATTTCCTGCACGGAGCGCGAAAAGCACATTATAAAAGACAAAGGCATCCGGTGCAATATTGCGGAGCTTAAACAATGCTGACTTTAGACACCAACGTCTCTGAACTGCGCGGTATAGGCGCCGCTCGTGCCAAGGAGTTTGCTTTGGCAGGCATCAACACGGCAGGCGACCTTTTGACGCTTTATCCGCGCTCTTATCAATTCAGAGGCGACACGGTAAAAATCAATATGGCTGAAACGGGCGACGTCGTTTCGGTGATAGCCACCCTCGAGCAAAACGCGACCGAAAGGCGTTCTGCACGCGGCATGGCTTTTGTCACCGCGTTTGCACACGACGACACGGGCTCTGTTGAAATAGTTTATTTCAATATGCCGTGGCTCACAAAATCGCTCACCAAAGGGCGCACCATGCGCTTTTACGGCAGGGTGATACGCACGCTGTACGGTCTTAAAATGACAAACCCCGTCACCGAGCCGGTATTTGACGGCGCCAACCTGCGCAAGGTCGTGCCGATATATCCTCTGCAGGGCAAGCTGACGCAAAACGTCGTTTCGTCCGCAGTTGCTCAGGTACTGTCGCTGTGCGGCGGCATTTCGGACGTACTGCACCCAGATATTATAAAGAAATACGACCTTATGCACAGGAGCGAGGCAATCAAAGAATTGCATTTGCCCACCGACCGCTTTAGTCTCGACAGAGCGAGACATTCGCTCGCGTTTGAGGAGCTCGTTATCTTTCAGCTCGCACTGCGCAGAATGAAGCAGGGGGTAGTCACCATACCTGCAAAGCCGCTCAAGTTTGCAGGGAGCGGCATCAGACTGTTTTTTGACGCACTGCCTTATCAGCTCACGGGTGCACAGCAGCGCGCGGTCAAGGACGCGCTCGACGATATGTGCAAGCCCGTACCCATGATGAGGCTCGTGCAAGGCGACGTCGGCAGCGGCAAAACCGTCGTTGCGGCGGCGGCGATATATTTTGCGGTCAAAAACGGCGGTCAGGCGGCTATGATGGCGCCTACCGAAATCTTGGCAACTCAGCATTACCACAGCCTTACAAAGATGCTGTCGCCGTTTGGCATAAGGGTCGGACTGCTCATCGGTTCGACCAAAGCAAAGGACAAACAGCTCGTCAAGCAAGGGCTCGCAGACGGCAGTATAGACGTTGTCGTCGGCACGCATTCGCTGATACAGTCGGACGTAGTGTTTGACAACCTTTTGCTCGCAGTCACTGACGAACAGCACCGCTTCGGCGTCATGCAGAGGGCGTCGCTCGTCGGCAAATCGGCAGAGCCGTATCAGGCGCACACTCTCGTCATGTCGGCTACTCCGATACCGCGCACGCTGTCGCTCATACTTTACGGTGACCTCGACGTGTCGATAATCGACCAGATGCCGCCGGGCAGACAGCCGATAGTGACTTACGGCTACAACTCCAAAAAGCGCGGCGATGCGTATAATCTCATCGCGGCGGAAATAGCGGCAGGCCATCAAGCCTATATCATTTGTCCTCTCGTCGAGGAGGATGACGAGGGCGGCAAGCGCGCCGCCGAAACCTACGCCGAACAGCTCGGGAGCTCGGCACTCGGAGGCATACCGACCGAGACCGTCCACGGCAGGCTGTCACCCAAAGAAAAGGAAGCACGTATGGCTCGCTTTGCCTCTGGCGAAGCAAAAATACTCATTTCCACCACGGTAGTCGAGGTCGGCGTGGACGTTCCAAACGCGACCGTGATAATGATAGAAAACGCCGAATGTTTTGGTTTGTCTCAGCTTCATCAGCTCAGAGGACGCGTAGGCCGCGGCTCGTGCCAGAGCTATTGCCTCTTGATGAGCGACGCAGGCGGAGCAAACGCAAAAGAGCGTATGAGAGTAATGTGCGAGACCTCCGACGGCTTTGCAATCGCCGAGGCAGACCTGCGCCAGCGCGGCCCGGGCGACTTTTTTGGCGAAAGGCAGAGCGGCGAGCTGTCGTTTGAGTTTGCGGGAGTGTCGGACGTAGAGCTTATCGGTACTACTGCGGCGCTCGTCAAGGATATGCCGGACGGTTATATCACCTACGCGATGGACGACGCCATCGAGACGTTTTTTGACAGAAATAAAGGCAACAGGATGTTTAACTGATGTATATAGGTGTCAATCATTACAAAAACGGGCTGTTTTTGGCTCCGCTCGCAGGCATAGGCGACCACGCTTTCCGCACCTTGTGTGCCGAGTTTGGTGCCGAGGGCGTCTGCTCTGAGCTGATTTCGTCCAAGGCGGTATATTACAAGGATAAAAAAACCGAGGCGATAGCCCGTCTGTACGACGACGAGCGTCCTGCGGCTATACAGATATTCGGCTGTGAGCCCTCAATAATGGCTATTGCCGCGCAAAGACTGCTCAAAGAAAAGCCGACGTACATCGACATCAATATGGGCTGCCCCGTGCCAAAGCTCGTCAAAAACGGTGACGGTAGTGCCCTGATGCGCGACCCCAAGCTGTGCGCCGAGATTGTCGGAGCCGTAGTCGATGCGGTTGACGTTCCCGTTACCTGCAAGATAAGGGCAGGCTACGACAAATACAGCATCAACGCTCCCGAGATAGCCGCCGCGTGCGAATCGGGCGGTGCGAGTGCGATATTCGTTCACGGCAGAACGAGAGAGCAGATGTATAGCGGCTACGCCGATTGGAGCGTTATCAAAGCGGTCAAAAAAGCCGTCAAAATACCCGTTATCGGTAACGGTGACGTGCTGTGCGGCGCAGACGCACTGCGTATGATTTCGCAGACGGACTGCGACGGCGTTATGGTGGGCAGGGGGGCTTACGGCTCTCCGTGGGTCTTTGCCGAAATCAAGGCTTCTCTCGAGGGCAGACCTTACACCGAGCTTGAACCCGAAGCAAAGCGCGACGTCATCCGCAGACAGACGCATATCGTTTTGCAGGATAAGGGTGTGACCGCACTCCCCGAAATGCGTAAGCATTTGGCTAGATATGCGAGGTTTTTTGCAGGCTCGACGCAGATCAGAGGCAGGATAAACACCGTTTGCACTGAGGATGAAATCAATAGTCTCATTGACTTTATGCAATTTTAATACATCTTTTCTTGCAAAAATCCCACAAAAAAGCAATTTAACTATTGAAATGTGAATATTCTTGGTATATAATAAGCCATAAAATTTTATAGGAGGTTCTTTTATGGAAATTAACAACGCATATCTCGATGAGGTATATGCCCGCGTATGTGCCCGCAACGCAGGTGAAAAAGAGTTTTTGCAGGCTGTTAAAGAGGTGTTTACCACGCTTATCCCCGTGGTTGAAAAGCGCCCCGACATCGTAGAGAGCGGTGTAATAGAGCAGATTGTAGAGCCCGAAAGATTTATTCAGTTCCGCGTAGCTTGGCTCGACGACAACGGTAAAATGCAGATTAACCGTGGATTCAGAGTTCAGTACAACAGCGCTATCGGACCTTACAAGGGCGGTCTCAGACTGCATCCTTCGGTTTGCTCGTCCGTTATCAAGTTCCTCGGCTTTGAGCAGATTTTCAAAAACTCGCTCACCGGTCTGCCTATGGGCGGCGGCAAGGGCGGCTCTGACTTTGACCCCAAGGGCAAATCCGACGCCGAGGTCATGAGATTCTGCCAGGCATTTATGACCGAGCTGTTTAAGTATATCGGACCCAACGAGGACGTTCCTGCCGGCGATATCGGCGTAGGCGCCCGTGAAATCGGTTATCTCTTTGGTCAATACAAGCGCATTACAGGCGACTTTAGCGGCGTGCTCACAGGCAAGGGCCTTACCTACGGCGGTTCTCTCGTCCGTAAGCAGGCTACCGGCTACGGCCTCTGCTATTTTACAAACAATATGCTCAAGGCAAAGAACGACAGCTTTAAGGGCAAGACCGTGGTTATCTCGGGTTCGGGCAACGTCGCTATCTACGCGTGCGAAAAATCCACCCAGCTCGGCGCCAAGGTCGTAGCTATGAGCGACTCCAACGGCTATATTTACGACGCAGACGGCATCAAGCTCGACGTAGTCAAGGCTATCAAAGAGGGCCGTCGCGGCAGAATCAAGGAGTATATTGACGCAGTGCCCACCGCTACCTATACCGACGGTTGCCGCGGCATCTGGAACATCAAGTGCGACATCGCTCTGCCCTGCGCTACTCAGAACGAAATCGACGAAGCCGACGCTAAAAAGCTTATCGCCAACGGCGTCAAGTACGTTTGCGAAGGTGCCAATATGCCTTCCACTATCGAGGCTATCAACGCATTCCTTTCCGCAGGCGTTTACTTTGGACCTGCCAAGGCTGCCAACGCAGGCGGCGTAGCTACCTCCGGCCTCGAAATGAGCCAAAACAGCATCAGACTTTCGTGGACTGCCGAAGAGGTTGACCAAAAGCTCGAGGGCATCATGAAGTCGATTTACGACAATGCCTCCAAGGCGGCTAAGGAATACGCTACCGAGGACAATCTCGTTGCAGGTGCTAACATCGCAGGCTTCCTGAAGGTTGCGGAAGCTATGATGGCACAAGGCGCACTCTAATAAGTCGGGCCTGTGTATTTGGCGCAGAACGCAAAAGCACGGGAATGATTTAAAAATTAAATCCGTAGGTTTATTTGCCTGAATAGGTAAAAATCCTGCGGATTTTTTCATTATTATAATGTGCTTTTGCTATCACCGTTTCCGACCATTCGTAGTAGAACACTACAACTTCAGGTCGTAAACGGCGATTCTGCATCCAAATCCACAGGCCCTTTGTCGGCGATAGTTTATTCGGCGCAGAACGCAAAAGCGTGGGAACAGAACAAAAAATCCGCAGGTGAGTGACCCCTGCGGATAAAATATTGCTCTTTTAACGGCTCTTGTCCATTTGCTGTTTGTTTTGATACATCATCGTATCTGCTCTGCCGACGAGCATTTCGAGTGAATTAAACTGACCTATGACCGTGCCGACCGCTACCGAGCAGTAGAGACCGCCGTACTGTTCTTTGTTTTGGTTGTTGATGTTTTGGATAGAGACTTCCCACTGGGCGAGCTTTTGCTGTGTTTCGGCTTCGTTTGCGCCCTCGATAATCATCAAAAATTCGTCGCCGCCTATGCGGAATGCACTGATGTTGTCTTGGTCGCAGATGTCGAGAATGCTCTGCGCACTGCGCTTTAAGAGCAGGTCGCCGTATTCGTGACCGTACGAGTCGTTGGCGGCCTTAAGTCCGTTGACGTCAAAAAACAGTATGCCGACCTGTTCGTCGGGCTTTGACATCGAGAGGACTTCTTTATAAAAGTTTTGGTTATACAGTCCCGTCAGCATATCGCGGCGGTTGAGTGTAGCAATGGCTATCTGGTTTTTTACGTGTTCGTCACCGAGCCTTATGACGTGGAACATCAGCAGAGCGCACGAGCCTATCATTACGTATCTCGGCATAACGATATACAGCAGGATTTTGCCTACGCCGACGAGGTTGGGTGCGCTACTCCATTCGCCTATTTCGGGGAAGATATTAGTGGCTATCAGTATCAGCTCTTGGAATAGCGGCACGTCCCACGTGCCGAGCAGATAACCCAATACGGGAGTTATTGTAGTGCAGATAAGCGAAGCTGCGAGCGCGCAGATGCCGAGCTTTTTGGACCTGTAAAGCATCGCCATAAACATCGGGAACAGCAGCATTATCGTCGTGTGGAAGGTAAGCAGCGTGTTGACAGATGCGGTAACTATTGATGCCGCCAGTAAAACGTAATATTTGGTTTTGGGATTTGACAGCAGGGAGTTGTTTATCTGCATCGCAATGAGCGGCACCAATACGGCTATCGCGGGGACTGCGGAACCGATACGCATTTCGTCAACGCCGACCCTGAATATGCCGATTTCGTTAATAATCCAGCAAAACGCGATGCCGATGACAGCTACTATCATTACGAGCATAGAGTATCTGTTTGGCTTGACTTCGGTCTCGTTGACAAATATGTTTCTTTCGGAATTTATCATAGAGGTGACTCCTGATATTTGATAATACTATTATAAGTCATAAAACGTTTAAAAGCAAGTCAAAATGTCAAAAAAGCAGATTGTCGGTAAAAACATCCGTAAAATCGTCGTCCGCGGCGAGGTCAACGTATCGCGAGAGCGAAACGATGCGCCTTGCCTCTGCTTTTGCAGCCTCGTCGGTCAGCATCATAGCCGCTCCGTATGCGGCGGCGTTGCCGAGCTGCACCGTTTTTGCCTGCAGCTCACTCGGTATCAAGCCTGTGCGTGCGGCACTGCACGGATTAACGGCACTGCCGAGACCGCCTGCGAGATAGAGCGTATCTATATCCTGCACGGCTACGCCTGAGTGCTTTAACAGCAGTGCAATGCCCGTGGCGATGGCGGATTTTGCGAGCTGAAACTCTCTGACGTCTCCTTCACACAGCTCTACGCCGTCAAAATATTGACTGCCGTTCATGCTGCCGTCCTGCTTTATTGCACCTTTTGACAGCAAATACGCTGCGGCGTCTATCAATCCGCTGCCGCAAAAGCCCTTTGCAGGCTTGCCGCCTACCGTATAAACCATGCCGTCCTCGCCGACTGCGTTTATCGCACCGTCTATCGCAGGAGTGCCGTTTTTGATGCCGTAGCCTTCAAAGCAGGGGCCTGCCGCGGCAGAGCAGACGTATAGCCTGCCGCCGTGCCACAGCGCCGTTTCGCCGTTTGTGCCGATATCGCAGAGCAAAGCAGTATTTGTTTTAGACGTCATGCCCGACGCGAGTATTGCTGTCACGAGGTCTGCCCCTGCAAAAGAATGTATGCAGGGCGGATAATATACGCCGTCTGTTTCACTGTCAAACAACGTGGGGGAGGTGTAGGGCGACGCTCCGAGCGGCGCGGGATTTATGCCGCTCGCTATCAAAAGCATAGTCGTATTGCCAGTATAAATTACCTTTTGCGCATCTGCCGTCTCTTTGCAAATTGCCTGCATCAGCGCGTCTTTTAGCGGTTCTACGCCGTTTTTGATGCCGTATTCTATACGGCTGATTACGTCGGCACCGTAGCGCCTCTGAGGGTTTTCAAGCGCCGTACTGCTTATATATTTGCCGCTTTTAAGGTCGTATTTGCTCACGACGACGGTAGTCGTGCCGATGTCGGCGGCACATCCTATGCCGACGTCGCCTGACGGCTTTATATCCTTTTGCGTCGGCAGAGCTATGGCGGTCAAAGCGTCCTTGGTAATATAAACGCTGCAATCGCCGTCAATAACCGTGTGGCAGGCGAGGCGGTATCTTTCGCCGCCGTCGTCCGAAATGCCGTCGTGCAGTCTGCCGTAGCAGAGCACCGAGCATTTGCCGCATATTCCCTTGCCGCCGCATCCGCGGCACAAAACGAATCCGGCGTCCGATGCGGCGTCTATCAATAGGCTGCCGCGCTCGGCTGTATAGCCGCGTCCGTTAATAGTCAAAATACAATTCATACCGTAAAAAAGCCGTAGGTCAATATCCTACGGCAAATAAGTTTATTTTACACTGCCGTCCGGATTGATGGTAAGTGTGCCTAACGCTGACATGATGCCGATTTCGACGTTGCTGTATATGCCGTTAAACGGCCAAGTGGCTCCTACGTCAAAGGTGAGGCTGCCGTCTGCGTTTCGCGTAACCGTGCGGCTCTGGGTGACAAACTCAAATATCGCCGTTTCGGATTCGTAATGCTCGAGCGCGGGAGTGGAGTAGTAAAACTCTTTGTCTCCGATAATTACTACGCCCGAATTGTTGCGTGCCGAAGCGATAATCTGCTTGCTCGTCAGCTTGACGCTGACAGTAACAGCCACGTCGAGCTCGCTCGTGGAAACGAGCGTCACGTCGGCAGACAGCTTGCACAGACACGGGTAATCGGTCTCAAACGTGCATTCGTAATCAACTGCGCCGATGGGCGTGACGGTACTGCTTACCTCGGCGTCTTTGCTTACGCTTTGCGAGACGTCCTCGGGCTCAGACTCGTCAAAATCGCTCGTCTCGTTGTATGAAACTGCGTCGTCGCTGATTTCGGTTATTTTGCTGACGTTATCAGAAACGTCACTGTTATTATTTATGCCTCTTTGAGAGCAGGAAGCTGTGGCTATGACTATCGACAGTATCAAAAGTACCGTAAAAAATCTTTTCATGCAAACCTCCTTAATCATTTGATAATATTATAACAGATATCCGTTTTAAAATCAATACCCACTTGACACGGATAAAAATAGTATATATAATAAGTACAGGAGGTATAAAACCATGTTTGACAGAGATTATTACCTAGACAAATTTAAAGAATTGCTCGCCATAGACAGCACCACCGGACTTTATAGAGAAATACAGGAGTATATCGTTGCCGAATGTGCCAAGCTCGGCATCGACGCCTTTGAATGCAACAAGGGCGGAGTAATCGCCGACCTCGGCGGCACGGGCGACGCGCTCTGCATTACTGCGCACCTCGACGACATCGGACTGATGGTCAGACACATCAATGCCGACGGTACGCTGAACGTCTGCTCAGTCGGTGGACTGCATCCCTTTAACTGCTTTGCCGAGAACGTCAGGATTTTGACCCGTGACGGCAAGGTTTATACCGGCACGGTTTGCCGCACTCCAAACTCGATACACGTTACCGAGGAGGAAACCAGAGGCACGCTGCTGAACTACCGCAAGAACGTTTGCGTCGTCCTCGACGCCGACGTCAAAAACGCGTCCGACGTCAGAGCACTCGGCATCGAAACGGGCGACTATATTTCGCTCGAGCCGAGATTTGCGATTTCAAACGGCTATCTCAAATCTAGGTTTATAGACGATAAAGCCTGCGCCGCAGTTATGCTCGCCGCTATGAATGAGATTAAAACGCGCAAGACCGGTCGCAAGGTATATTTTTACTTCTCTGTTTATGAGGAAATCGGTCACGGCACCTCTTATCTGCCGAATGACGTCAAGGATATAGTTGCTATCGACATAGCCCCCACGGGTCCCGAGCAAAACAGCGACGAACGCAAGGTCTCTGTTTTTGCACAAGATTCGAGAGCCCCTTATCACTACGAGCTTACCAATGAGCTCAGAGAGCTCGCCATAAATAACGGCATCGACTACGTGATGGACGTATTTACTCCTCACTACGGCAGTGACGGCGAAACCTCGATAACCGCAGGCTACGACGTGCGCCACGCCGCTATCGGCCCCGGCACCGCCAACAGCCACGGCTATGAACGCACCCATATAGACGGCATCAAAAACACCTACGACCTCTTGATGGCTCTGCTGAAATAATCTTTTTAACCAAATAAAGGAGTATAAGCCACTGCGGCATATACTCCTTTTTGTTATAAAAAATACCACAGCGATTTAACTTCCCAAAATCACGCTCGGGTCGATGGCTATATCGCCTTTGCCGAGCTTTTTAATATCAAATATCTGCAAAAGCTCGTTTGCGCTCATTTCGGTCAGCTTGTCGGTTAGCCCTGCAAAATACGCGAGCGCACCGATAATCCTTTGAGGTCTGACGCTCTGTCTCAAAACGCCGAGGTCGAGGTCGAGGTCGCGCTTTGACAGCTTGCGGCCGCCTTCACCGACGAGCATGGGAACGTGGCAATATTCGGGTGCGGCGGCGCCCTGCAGTCTGTGCAGGTAAATCTGTCTCGCCGTAGAGCCGAGCAGGTCACAGCCGCGTACGACTTGGTTTACTCCGCCTGCGATGTCGTCCACGACTACGGCGAGCTGATAAGCATAGCTACCGTCGGCTTTTTGCAAAACAAAGTCACCGCATTCCAAGGCTAAGTTCTCGCTGATTTCGCCGTAAACCGTGTCGCAAAAGGTTATCGTTTCGTCGGGCACTATCAGCCTCACGCAGTGCGGTTGCAGGGCGATTTGCTGTTTGACATCGTCGCTCGCATAGCGGCAGGTGCCGGTGTAAACCGAGTGCCCGTCGCTCGCGTGTGGTGCCGAAGCGGCGTGCAGGTCGCCTCTGGTGCATCTGCAGTCGAAAGTCAGCCCTCTCGCCCTAAAGCCTTTTAGCACCTCTGCGTAAACGTCACTGCGAGTGTGCTGATAAGGCATTTCTCTGTCCCAGTCGAGCCCGAGCCACGTAAGGTCAGACTTGATAAGCTCTGCAAAATGCTCGGTACAGCGCACGGTATCGAGGTCTTCGATACGCATAACCATTTCTCCGCCCCTTGACCGCGAGCAAAGCCACGCCATGAGCGAAGCAAACACGTTGCCCATGTGCATCCTGCCGCTCGGCGAAGGGGCAAAGCGCCCGACTGTCTTTTGCATTACTTATCACTTCCTTTGCAATGCATTATACCTTATTTACTACGCAAATGCAATCACTTGCGGTCAAATTTGGGATTATAAGCGTAAAAGTTTTTGTAATCGAGGTTATCCTGTATAACTCTGAGGCTTTCGCCAAAGCGTTGATAATGGACGATTTCTCTTTCTCTCAAAAACTTGATAGGGTCTCTCACGTCGGGGTCATCGACGAGGCGCAGGATGTTGTCATAAGTAAGTCGCGCCTTTTGCTCTGCCGCCATATCCTCGCTGATGTCGGCGATGGCGTCGCCCGTGCTCTGGAACGTGAGCGCGGAAAACGGGATACCGCCTGCAGATTCGGGATAGACCGCAGTTGTGTGGTCAACAAAATACGGCGCAAAGCCTGCGTCCTGCAGCTCTTTTGCGCTCATGCCGCGCGTTAACTGATAAAATATCGCGCTTATCATCTCCATGTGTCCGAGCTCCTCCGAGCCGATGTCGGTCAGCGTGCCGACTACCTCGTTGTAGGGCATCGAATATCTCTGAGACAAATATCTCATCGCGGCGCCGAGCTCTCCGTCGGGGCCGCCGAGCTGTGTGAGTATCAGCTTGGCGAGCATGGGATTGGGATTTGTTATCTTTACGGGATATTGCAAAGTACGGTTATATGTCCACATAGATTAAGCCTCCGTTTCTATCTGCCACGGCCAGGGATTGTCTATCCAATTCCAGCCCTCGCTCTTGGTTGCGGCGGCGGTCAAAGGTCCGTATTTGGTTTCATAATCGTTTAGCGCGTTTTGGCGTCTTATTTGCATCCTGCGGAAATATTCCATTGCTTTTTTGTCGCCGGGGTGGGTGTCGAGGAAAAGGACGGCTTCGTGCAGTGCAAAGCAAGACTGCTGCACCGCGAGCATTGATTTTTGCTTGTCTGTCATCCTCTGCCTCCTTTGAACGGCAGGTCGAGGCTCGCAAATACCGTGCCGACGTAAAAGCCGTCTTTTTCGTCATACAGGTTTTCAAACCTCTGCATCGGCACGTACGCCATGGCGAGTGCTATCTGCTGAGGAAATATATCCTGAGACATATCAGGCATCATGTTGTCTATATTATTCATAAATAAATCTCCTTGTCAGAGCGTCTGCTCTATGACTAATATATGCAAAAAATCGTCATAATGACAACAAGATTTTTGTTGATTTTTCAGCTTGAAAAGAGTATAATCTAAAATACCATAAGGAGGAGATTAAAATGGTTAAAAAACTAATTACGTTATTACTTTGCGCAGTTATGCTCTTGGCTTTTGCGGCTTGTGCGCCTGCAGCTGACGTGTCCAAGGACGATACGAGCAAAACGGCAGACGTTTCTGACGACACCGTTTCCGAGGACGGCAATCCCGCATTCCCGTTTGAAGAGCGCGATTACAATCAAACTATTAACATCCTTTGCAGAGCAAATCACACCTACGGTGCTCAGCAGTTCGTTCCCGATGACGAGAGTAGCTTTGGTCAGATAAGCTCTGCCGTCGAGGACCGCAACAACACCATTTACGAAAAATACGGCATCACTATCACGGTCACCGAGTCTAACGACATCCACACCGACCTCAAGACCTCTCTCGAAACCGAGACCTACGATTATCAGCTCGTTGCCGAGTCGGTCAACAATATGTTGCCTTACGCTCCCGAAAAAATCTTTATGCCTCTCAACGACAAGCTGGCGCTCGATGCCGAGTGGTACGACCAAAACGCCATCTCCGAGCTCGCCATCACCGACAACATTTACTTTGTAGCCGGCGACGCTCTGATAGGCGACGACGAATACTGCTATTGCGTGCTCTACAATAAGGATATCTATGACGAAGATACCAGCTGCAGCGGCACCTACGGCGACATTTACGAGTTAGTCCGCAATAAAGAGTGGACCTACGACGCTATGTACACCATGGCAAAGGCTGTAACCAAGCCCGACGAATACGGCGCATACAGCAACATCAACTGCACCTACGGTTTGCTGTCCGAGGGTTTTGCATCCGAAATGCTCGTTTGCGGCTCGGGTGTCAAGACTGCTACACGTAGCGCCGACGGCGGCTTTACCATCACTATCAATTCTCAAAAAGCAAACGCCGCTTTTGACAAAATCTTTGAGATTGCCACCGATACCTCGGCTACCATCCTCGTAGATAAGGTTCCCGAATCCTGGAACGGTATCGGCAATATGTTTATCAGCGGCAGAGGCCTCTTTTACACCACTCACGTCAGCTCGATTTCCGGCATCAAGAGCACCGACGTTGAGCAAAAGGTCAATTTCGGCGTACTGCCCATTCCCGCTTACGAGTCCGGCCAAGAGAGCTATTACAGCGGCATCAACATTTATCAGACCGAAGTAATGGCTGTTCCCGCACTCAAGGACGCCGCTCAGCTCGAAGCTGCTTACGTTTGCCTCGAGGCTCTCGGTTATTACAGCAAGTACAGTGTAAACCCTGTATCGTCCGCTTACTATGAGACCACCCTCAAATCGCAGGCTATGCCTACCGAAGACGACGAAGAAATGCTCGACCTCGTAGTTACTCACCGTTCCTACGACCTCGGTATGATATTCAACTGGGGCAACACCCTCCTCGGCATCTGGGCTAACATCATCCGCAGCGGCAACAATACCTTCTCGAGCACCTTTGACAGCAATAAAGATGCTGTAGAGATGGATATTCAGGAAACGCTGGACGCTTACAAAGCACTGGTAGATTAAAACAAAAAACAAAAAATTCCTCGGAGCAATCCGAGGAATTTTTGTATGCTCTAATAAACCGTGTAGTCGTTTGTAAATCCTATTTCGTCGAGGTAAAAATACGTGCCTGCAGGTGTCGTGCTGTCAAAATCCCAATACATATAAACACCTGCTATTTTGCCGAGTCCCGAGTTTGTGCCCGTGCCGTAGCGGTAGCCGAAATCACCGATGGGGAAGGCAAACACGCCCTTTAATCCCTTGACCGAGCTATCCTGCGCCGCACCGAAGCATCCGTCCGTGCCGTGCTCAAACGTGTACCAGTCGGTACCGTCTGTCGGACGGTAATAGAAATGTTGGTTCGCCGTATAATCATTCTCGTCCGTGTCATACAGCGAGCCGTCTGAGGTAAACAGACCGAAGCACGCCTTGCGGAAATCGACTTGGCTGAAATCGGCGTACATAATGAGATACTTTTGCCCCGTGACGTCATAGTTGCCAAAGACGTATAAGCCTTGGTTTTGCTTTGCAGTGGTAGTGACGCCGAGCGCTTTAGTACCTTTATAGCCCTTGCCCTCGGCAAGCTCTGCCGACGAGCCTGTTTTTATAGAGGAGCTCCAGTCGCCACACCAATAGTCGCCGTCTATACTGCCGCCGTAAACCTTGTTGCCCTGCGACTGCTTGATAGAGGCTACTTCAAAGTCAAACATTATGCCTGCCTCCGATAGGTCTTTTGCGACAAAGTCTTTGTCGCTCGGCAGGGTGCTGAATACCGTCGTTATCGCCTCTCCCTTGACGTAAAACGCGTCAATAGGCGTTACCGTCACGGTGTATTCGGTACCTGCCGTCAGCATCGTCAGGTCAAACGAGAGAGTTTGCGGCATCGGTTCAAAATAATACTCGCTGAAATACGAGTAGGTCTTTTCACCGCACTTGATGTCGTAGCTGTAAACGCAGTAGTCGTCTTTTGCCTGATTTATCGTGATGCACGCGCTCGACTTGGTTATTTCGCTAACCGTGATTGCATAGTCCTGCTCAAAGTAAGGAGCCTCGTTGTTCTCTAAACGCTTTTGACCGTATGCAAAGGTCTCTTTGTCAAACGGGTCTGCTATATAGTATTCGAGATACTCACTGCCATCAGCGGTCTTAAAAAAGTCGCCCGTCAGGAGGTTGTACGGCTTTAAGAGTATGTCTCCCGCTTCGCCGACCTCGACTATCCAATATTGCGCCGCGTCTTGCGAATTGGGCGGTATCGTGCCGTAGGTCATGCCCGAGGTCATCTCAAAATAATTGAGCGTGCCCGTGCCGACTAAGGTGTAATCGGTCTGTACGAGCGAGGTAGGGTTGTTGATGGGTCCGTGCGAATGTCCCGAAAAGTTTATGCACTGACTGTACTTGGAGTAAATCGCATTTAGCTCTGCCGACTGATTTGCATACCACTCCGAGCTGACGTAAACCGTGTCCTTGATGTGGTGGTGCTGAAACGTGAATATCGGCTTGCCACTCTCAGCCGCACTCGCCATCGTTTGCTCGAGCCATTGCAGTTGGTCTGAGGTATAAAGGTTGTCGGCGTAGGTTGACAGACCTATAAAATGATAGCCGCCGACTACTATATCCTTGTCGAGGCTTGAGTCACACGATTGCATATAAACGGCTTGACCGCCGCCGTAGTAGTCGTGGTTGCCCATTACCGTGATAACGGTAGTCTCGTCCTTGCAGGCGTTATCGAGCACGGCTTTAAACATCGTGTACTCGTAAAAAGTGCACGAGTCAGTAATGTCGCCTGCAAAAATGGCGGCATCGACTTTTTTGTAGCTGCTCGTCTTTGCATAAGCGTATGCGGTCTCAAACATCTGTTGCAGCCTTAGTTGCTGAACCGTGCTGTATGCGTTGAGATGCACGTCAGAGCCTGCGATAAATCTGAATGAGGGCTTAAACTCAGCTCTCTTTTGCGCAATGATATCCACGGTGCTTTCCTCTTTGCTTTGCTCGGTCTCTGCCGAAGCGTCGCTCCCGTCAGAGACGGAGCTTACGTCTTGCGTCCCCGTACATGAAACAAGCAAAATCGAGACAAGCAACAGCATGGCGATGAGTGCCTTTTTCATATATTTCCTTCTTTCGTAACAAATGCCCGGAGTATTAACCCCGGGCAGAGTGATTATAAAAGCGCTGAGGCTTTATTTTTTCTTTTTAGCTACGATTACGATAACTACTACGATAATAGCTACTGCAACGACAGCTATAACGATGATGAGCCAAACGGGGAAGCCTGCAGGCTGTGTATCGGCTTTGGATTCTTCTTTGGATTCCTCTGCTGCGGATTCGGTCTCGGACTCAGCCTTGGATTCCTCAGCTTTGGACTCTTCTTTAGATTCTTCTGCTTCGGACTCGGCCTCGGATTCAGCCTCGGACTCTTCGGAGGGAATCTCGTAGTCGGGTATGATGTCAAACTGCTTGATGGTGACGTCAGCGCCGTTGACGGTAAATACGGTCATGTCGTCGATTGTGTAGTAGCCGTCTTCGGTAACGTGAGTAGGATATTTCTCGGCGATGTCCTTAAAGGAAACGTAGCCTTTGTATTCGCCGGGGAGCAAATCGTTACTGCCAGCCTCGTATTTAAAGGGAGAGATGAGGGTATTAACCTCTTCGTCCGAGTTAAAGCGCAGGCTGCAGTTACCCGAGGTAAAGCTGATATCATATACGAGATAAGTCGTCTCGGGGTCAATGAATATAGGAGTGGAAAGCGTAGCCTTGGCAGAGGGCCAAGTGCCGGCAGTCGAACCGTTAATGGTGGCAACGCCGCCGGAGTAAGAAACGTTGCAGCTAGCGCCGTCATGATCTGTCTTTACCCAAGAGCCGGAGAGGGAGGGGAAGACTTCGTACGTTCTGTCGAGAACCTTGACGCCTTCGTCTTCGCTTTCGTCGCCGCCTTCAACGGTGCCGACGAGCTTTGCATAAGCAAGGCCGTAAGGATATTTGTCGCCCGTAAAGTAGTCGCTGTACTTGACGTCCTGGCAGTACTTTTCGTCAGTGTCGTCGCCGTAGCCGGTGCCGTGGTCAATCAGACCGATGCGGAAGCCGATACCAAACATAGAGCCCTCTTCGGCAATGATGCCCTTAGGGTTGTAAGTGGTAGTGACCTTTGCCATAGGAATCTGGACCTCGTACGTGTCATAGCCGTCCTCGGACTTGCAGCAAGCCGCAAAGCCTGCGGTGGTTGTCAGACCCTTAAAGTGGTCGGTGGTAACGGTTTTGCCGTCGCGGGAGTCGCAAATGGTAGTCCATTCGTACATAAAGCTCTTGCTAAAGAGAGCAGACCACGTCCAAGTGCCGTCCTCCTGGTCGCCCTTATATTTGTCCTGATAAGGGTTGTCGGGGAGGAGCGCCCACATAACGTGGTGACCGTTAAAGATGTAGTGCTCTGCACCGTTGTCCATATAGGACGAGTGCTCTTCGTTGCAGGGAACCTTGATAAAGAGGTAAAGGTTTGTCTTGTCCCAGCAAGCGTAAAAATCGGTGTTTGCGTCAATGGTGTCCCACAGCTTATCGTTTTGTACCCAGTTTTCGTCTTTTGCGGCGTAAGAGTAAGAAACGATGGTATAGCCGTCATCGAGTTCGCCGTCGATGACGATTTCCTCATCTGTAGCGTGAATCATCAGCATATCGCCGACTGCGCTCGACTCGACGGTAAACGCCGAAACGAGGCAAAACGTGAGTGCCAAAACGAGGATTGCGGAAATCAGTTTTTTCATAATAGTCTCCTTTTATTGATTTGTGATTATATTATATCACGGATTGTTAAAAAGTCAAGCATATTTTGTCACTTATGACTATATTTTGCTTGGGAATATATGTTTTTATTGATATTATTGTCGCTATTGCAATATCGGGTATATTGTAGTATAATCAACTAATCAAAAACGAGGTGTTTGTATGGGCAGGGATTATTGCGAAATATCGGTCACTCCCAAGGCGGAAAAGTCGTTGAGAGCCGGTCATCCTTGGGTTTACGACGGCGAAATAGTATCTGCCATAGGGCAGTACGACGGCGGAGATATAGTGGACGTGTATTCACAAAAGCACAAGTGGCTCGGCGCCGGCTTTATCAACGACGCGTCCAAAATAAGGGTGCGCATCATCAGCCGCAATACCAACGACAGGTTTGACGAGGATTTTTGGCGGCGCAGAGTAAATTATGCCGTTGATTACAGGGCTCAGGTGATGGGCGACGACCTATCCTGCAGCCGCATTATATTCGGCGAAGCGGATATGTTCCCGGGGCTTACCGCCGACCTCTACGGCGACGTGCTCGTTACCGAGGTTTTGTCGCTCGGCACCGACCGCATCAAGGGTATGCTCTATCGCCTCATCGACGAGAGCCTACAAAGGTACGGCATAAAGCTTAACACGGTTTTTGAGCGCAGCGATTCACCGCTCAGAGCAAAGGAAGGCATGGAGGTCTTTGTCGGCTTTGCCGACGGATATCCTCAGACCGACGGGCAAAAGATAATAACCGAAAACGGCATAAAATATAACGTAGATTACGCATCCGGTCAAAAGACGGGCTATTTCCTCGACCAAAAGCTTAACCGTCGCTGTGTCGCGAGCCTCGCGCACGGGCTTAACGTCCTCGACTGCTGCACTCACACGGGCGCTTTTGCGTTAAACGCCGTCAGAGGCGGCGCAAAGCACGCGACAGCAGTTGACATTTCACAGTCAGCTCTCGACAGTGCCGCCGCCAACGCAAGGCTAAACGGCTACGAGGACAGAGTATCGTTTGTCAAAGCGGACGTTTTTGAGCTGTTGACCGAAATGGCTAAGGAAAAAAAGCACGACTACGATTTTATCATACTCGACCCGCCTGCGTTTACAAAATCAAACCGCACGGTGCAGAGTGCATTCGGCGGATATAAAGAAATCAACACCCTCGCGATGAAGATATTGCCTCGAGGCGGATACCTCGCCACCTGCTCTTGCTCGCATTTTATGACGAGCGAGCTGTTTGAAAAAATGCTGCTCGAGGCCGCAGGCGAAGCAGGAGTTCAGCTCAGACAGATAGAGATACGCCGTCAGGCGCCCGACCATCCGATTTTGTGGGGCGTGCCCGAAACCGAATACTTAAAGTTTTATATTTTTCAGGTAATATGATATGGAAAGAAAAGAACTCATCGACAACGTTTACAGTCAATACGACGAGGACACGAGACTTATAAAGAGCAGGCACGGACAGCTCGAGTACGCTACGACTATGCACTACGTGCACAAATATCTCACTCCCGGCGCCAAGGTTATCGAAATCGGTGCAGGCACCGGCAGATATTCGATAGCACTCGCCAAAGAGGGCTACGACGTCACTGCGCTCGAGCTCGCTGACGCCAACATAGCGGTTATGAAGCAAAACGCAAAGGGTATCGCCAATATCACGCCTTTGCAGGGTGACGCGACAGACCTTAGCAGATTTGCAGACGATACCTTTGACGTGACGCTCGTCTTTGGCCCGATGTATCACATTTATCAGCCAGACGAGGTAAATAAGGCGATAGACGAAGCCATACGCGTCACAAAGCCCGGCGGCGTCATACTCTACGCCTTTATCTCGGTGTTTGGCATTATGTATGCAGACGGGTTTTACGGTTACTGGGCGGTAGGCCAAAAGCTTAATTTTGACGAGCAGTACAGAGTTTTGCACTATGCGGACCAGGTGTTTACGGGCTATGACGTCACCGAGTTTGAAAACCTGTTTGTATCAAAGCCCGTCGATTATATCACCACCACGGGCGTTGACGGCTTACTCGAGCCTATCGAGTTCAGATCCGATTTTAATATGTCGGATGCAGATTTTGATATGTTTGTCGAATGGTACCGTCACTTCTGCGAAAAAAGAGAGCTGCTCGGTATGACTAACCATTTGCTCTATATTTGCCGCAAAAAGTAAATTAGCTAAAAGCCGCAGGTTATCGCCTGCGGTTTTTGTACGATAAAGATATTGACATATCCGCGGCTCGGTGTTAAAATGAGTTAGCATAGGCTAACTGACACGGAGGTAACTCAATGACACTCGATAAATTGCCCGTCGGTGGCAGCGGTATAATAACGTCGGTAGGGGGAGAGGGCGCGCTGAGGTGCCGTCTGCTCGATATGGGGCTGATACCGCGTACTACCGTTGCGGTACACAAGATAGCTCCGCTCGGAGACCCGATAGAGTTGTTTTTGCGCGGATATACGCTCACTCTGCGCCGCGACGACGCGGCAGTCATACAGATAGACGAGATAAAGGGGGATAAGTGATGCTTACTTTTGCTCTCGCAGGCAACCAAAACTGCGGCAAAACCACTCTCTTTAATTGCCTCACGGGCTCCAATCAGCACGTCGGCAATTTCCCCGGCGTCACCGTTGACCAAAAGTCGGGCGACCTAAAGGACGTCAAGGATTGCCGGGTCGTTGACCTGCCGGGTATATATTCGATACGCCCTTATACAGGTGAGGAAATCGTCACCCGTGACTTTTTGCTCTCGGGCCACGTTGACGGCATAATCAATATCGTTGACGCGACCAATATCGAAAGAAATCTTTATCTCACGCTGCAGCTACTCGAATTAAAGCTGCCGATGGTGCTCGCACTCAATATGATGGACGAGGTAAGAGGCAACGGCGGTTCTATCAATATAGCCGAGCTGTCAGACAGGCTCGGCATCCCCGTAGTGCCTATCAGCGCCGCCAAGAGCGAGGGCATCAGTGAGCTGATTGCTCAGGCCGTCGCCGTCGCCAAGGGCAAGGTTATGCCCAAGCGCCTCGACTTTTGCAAAGATGGCGCCATCCACCGTTGCATACACGCGGTTTCGCACGTTATCGAGGACCACGCGTCCAAAATGGGCATACCTGCGCGCTTCGCCGCCACCAAGGTTATCGAAAACGACCCCGACATACTCTTAAACCTCGGGCTTTCACAAAACGAAATCGAGCTTATTGAGCACACCGTCATCGAAATGGAGGACGAAAGCGGTCTCGACCGCAATGCGGCGATAGCTTCGATGAGGTACGACTTTATCGAGGAGGTCTGCCGCGATACCGTGGTTAAATGCCACGAGAGCAAGGAGCGACTGCGCAGTATAAAGATAGACAGCGTGCTGACTGATAAATATCTCGCACTGCCTATATTCTTTGGCGTTATGTTCCTCGTCTTTTATCTCACCTTCGGGCTCGTAGGCTCGTATCTTTCGGGCTTGATGGAGCAGGGCATAGGTGCACTCAAATCACTCGTTGACAGCGGACTCGTAGCCTACGGCATCAACCCCGTAGTGCACAGCCTCGTCGTTGACGGTATATTCGAGGGCGTAGGCAGCGTGCTGTCGTTTTTGCCTTACATTGTAGTGCTTTTCTTCTTTTTGTCGATACTCGAGGATACGGGTTATATGGCGCGAGTTGCGTTCGTTATGGACAGACTGCTGCGCAAAATAGGACTTTCGGGGCGTAGCTTTGTGCCGATGCTCATCGGCTTTGGCTGCTCGGTGCCTGCAATAATGGCTACCCGTACGCTCTCGTCCGAGCGAGACAGGCGTATGACCATGCTGCTTATACCGTTTATGAGCTGCTCGGCCAAAATACCCGTTTACGCCATGCTGAGTGCCGCATTCTTTCCCCAAAGTGCCGCACTCTGTATGATAATACTGTATATAGGCGGTATGCTGCTCGGCATACTGCTCGCTCTGGTGCTAAAGAGCACGCTCTTTAAGGGCAAGCCCGTGCCTTTCGTTATGGAATTGCCTAACTACCGCTTCCCATCCGCACGCTCGGTTGCAATGCTGCTGTGGGAAAAAACAAAGGACTTTGTAACCAAGGCCTTTACCGTCATATTCCTCGCTTCGGTTATTATTTGGTTTTTGCAGACCTTTGACCTAAAGCTTAACGTGGTTGACCTCGGCGTAAATCCCGAAGATTCAATACTCGCTCAAATCGGCAAACTCTTGGCTCCGATGTTTAAGCCGCTCGGCCTCGATAACTGGAAGGTCGTCACCTCGCTTATTTCGGGTCTTACGGCAAAGGAAACCGTCGTATCTACGCTCGGCGTGCTGACCGGCAGCTCGGGAGACGGCTTGGTAGCCGCTCTGCAAAATATGCTCACGGTGCCTGCGGCTTGCGCGTTTATGGCGTTTACGCTGCTATACACTCCTTGCTTTGCCGCCATCTCGACTATAAAGCGCGAGTTTAATTCGAGACTCAAAACTGCAGGCGTAGTCGTATTTCAGTGCGTTATCGCGTGGATAATCGGCTGTGGCGTTTACAACGTCGCATTGCTGTGTATATAGCTATGGGCTGGCTCGATATCGTCATAGTCGCGGTTGTCGCAGTGCTTGCCGTGCTGTGCGTAATCTACGTCAAGCGTCACGGAACCTGCTCGGGAGACTGCGACAAATGCCGCAAAAACTGCAAAAAATAAGGGACGCTCTTGCGTCCCTTTTGAATTTGTTTACTCAGATATTTTGCGTAGCCATCAGTGCGCGAACCTCGGATTCGGTAGGTATCGAGGTCATCGAGCCTGCTTTTGAAACGGTTAGTGCACCTGCCGCGTTTGCAAACTTGGCGGCTCTTATGATGTCGCCCGTGCGCATATACTCGGTCGCGATAGCGGCGGTAAAGGCGTCGCCTGCCGCCGTGGTGTCAACCTCGGGCACGTCGTAAGACGAAACGAGGTCACAGTATTTGCCGTCGTAAATAAAGCATCCTCTGCCGCCGAGCTTGAGTGCTACGTAATGTATTTTTGTGCGAGAGCAGAGCGCAATAGCGGCCTTGAGACAATTTTCAACCGAGCTGGGGCGAATGCCGGTCAGGGCTTCGGTCTCGGTCTCGTTGGGGCTGAAAATCTCACAGCGAGGCATTCTTTCGAGCTTCCACGACGCTTTTGCCGCGCCTGCATCCACAAAAAACGGCAGACCGTTGCGGCTCGCAGCGACCGAAGCGGCAATCAGAGCCTCTTCACAGCCCTCGTACTGGGCGAGGATAGCTTCGGGCATACTGCGCATGGCTGTGTTTACGTCTATCTCGTTTAGGTTTTTGTTTGCACCCGTATAGACGACTATGCGGTTTGTGCCGTCGTCCTCTACCATGACAAACGCCGCGCCCGTCTGCTCGGATTTGTCGGTGACGATGTATTCGGTATTGATACCGTTGGTGTCAAAATAATTTTTGAGTCTCGTGCCGTAATTATCGGCGCCGACTCTGGCGCAGAAAGTGACAGGGCAATCGGACAGTCTGACAGCCGCCATGGCTGAATTGGCTCCTTTGCCTCCGGCGGTGAGCGAATATGACTTGGCGGAAAGCAGGGTTTCGCCAGGCGCGGGAATATAAGGTGTCTCGAGCCTAAAATCGACGTTGGTGCTGCCGACGACTAATAATCTTTTTGACATAAATGCCACCTCCGTTTATCATTGACTTTATTTTACATTGTTATGCAGTATTTGTCAACATTTTTTATATTTTTGCTTTGTTGCGTTGCCGCCTCTGATGTGGCGTTCCTGCTTATTTAGCTGCAAGACCGCCTGCACGTCCTGCCAGAGTGATTTGCTCAGTCCTTTGAGCCTGTCAGTCACGTCCTTGTGTACCGTGCTTTTGCTCACGCCGAAGATTTTGGCGGCGTTTCTGACGGTAGCACCGCTCTTGACTATGTAGCGACCTATCAGTATCGGTCTTTCAGTGCTGTTATGCATCATAAATATTCCTCCGCAAAAATATATGATGCTTTTGCGATAATAATAACGAAAATACCTTGAATATATTTTAAATGTATGATAATATCAATATTAAGTCTTGAAGGGAGAATGTATTTTATGAAAATACTGGTAACCGGAGGCACGGGGTATATCGGCTCGCACACCTGCGTCAAGCTCATTGAGCAGGGCTACGATGTCGCAATATACGACAACCTATCAAATTCAAAGATAGACGTGCTCGACAAAATACAGTTTATCACAGGCACGAGACCTGCGTTTTACGAGGCTGACATCCTCGACAAAGATATGCTGTGCAAAGCGTTTGACGAGTTTATGCCAGACGCTGTTATACATTTTGCAGGCAAAAAGGCCGTCGGAGAATCGGTCGCTCTGCCTCTGATGTATTATCATAATAACATCACGGGCACGCTTATGCTGCTCGAAGCCATGAAATCCCACGGCTGCAAAAAGATAGTTTTTTCGTCCTCGGCTACGGTTTACGGCACTCCAAAAACCGTGCCTATCAACGAGGATTTCCCTCTTTCGACCACAAACCCCTACGGCAGCACAAAGCTGATGATAGAGTATATCCTAAAGGATTTGTACGTCTCGGATAACGACTGGACTATCACGATACTCCGCTATTTTAACCCCATAGGCGCACACGACAGCGGATTGCTCGGTGACAACCCCAACGGCATACCCAACAACCTCATGCCCTACGTCACGAGGGTTGCCAAGGGCGTATTGCCGAGGCTGAGAGTATTCGGCAACGACTACGACACCCACGACGGCACGGGTGTGAGAGACTATATCCACGTGCTCGACCTCGCGCAGGGACACATCGACGCCATAAAGCACCTCGACAAATCGGGCGTGCAGATATACAACCTCGGCACAGGCACGGGTTACAGCGTACTCGATATAGTAAAAGCCTTTGAAAAAGCAAACGACATCAAGATACCATACGACATAGTAGAGCGCCGCCCCGGCGACGTTGCTACGAGCTACGCAGACCCGTCAAAAGCAGAGCGTTGCATCGGTTTTAAGGCAACCCACACGCTCGAGGATATGTGCCGCTCGGCATGGAATTTCGAAAGGAAAAATCAATGAAAAAAGCAGTAGTACTATTATTAACCTTTACGATTGTGCTGACTCTGCTCTGCGCGTGCGGTGATGCCGCCGTGTCCGAGTCGAGCGCCGATACCGAAAGTGATGAATCTACGATTAGTGAGGAATCAACAGTGAGCGAAATCAGCGAAGAATCCACAGCACCCGACGTTAACGCCAAGCTGATATGGGATGACGTTTTTGCCGACGCTACTTTTAAGACTGCCGACGACGTTTTAAAGGCTACGGTTTACGTCAACGGTAAAGCTTCGTCCAAATACGACGCTTCGCCTGCCTCCTACGACGTCAAATACGTTTTGTCGGGCAAGGATTACAGCCGCGTAGTAAACTACGTTGACGGATACGCCGTCACCCTGCCGGGCTCCGATATAGAGTGCGACCTGTCGCTCGCGTTGATACGCGTCAAATACAAGACTGACGATTACTGCCTCACCGTCACCAACGAGTCCGGCAACCCTTACGGCAACAACGCCAACGGCTGGAAGACCTATAACGACGAATGGCTCGAGAGATATTTAGTTGACAACAATTTTATCAGCAAAAACAATTTAAGACGCACCGAAGCCGTCACCACATACGACGACCTCGTTGAAGGCTATGAAGCAAGGTTCTACAGCATCTCCATCAACAACCCCGGCGACATCGAGATGCCTTATTACACGATAGTAGTGCTCAAAAAGCCTACCGAGTACGTCAATTTTAAGCTATTTGTTTTAAAGAGCAAGCAGAATATGAGCTCGGAGATGAAGGGGGTTATCGCCTCCTACACCGAAATTAATCCGCAGGGCAGTGCCGTCGATACTCAGCTCGCTTACGAGCTCAAGATGGAAGAGAATTGGGACGATACCACCAAGGCTTATTTCGAGCAGGTTATGGCACAGACGACGGTTGACTGGGGCTTTTACCATTACAACTGCGTAGCTCGCACGAGCAGTGATTATTTTGCAAACCGCAAAAACATAACCGAGCTGCTCACCTGGTCGAGCGAAACCCTCGGCTACGATATGCAGATTTATCCCACGTACCTGCACATCGGCTGGGGCGAAAACACCACGCCCTTCCCGACCGAGCAGGCAAAGGAGTATGCAGGCGGCGACGGCACCAACGGCAAGCCCGTTTTGCAGTGCTCTTATCAGTTCACCACCTCCAATAATACGGGTCTCAACGGCTATACCCCGATGTTTGACATTTTGAGAGGCAAGTACGACGACCACTTCCGCTCTATCGCGCAGGCTATCAAAAAGTACGGCGCGCCCGTTTGGTTCAGACTCAATAACGAGATGAATAGCGACTGGACGAGCTATTGCGGTATGTGCACTCTGCTCGACCCCGACATCTTTATCGCTACGTGGCAGAGAATGTACGACATCTTTATAGAGGAAGGCGTCACCAACTGCATATTTGTCTTTAACCCGATAGCGGTTGACACTCCTTACGGCAGCTGGAGCAATTATCTCAACTATTATCCCGGCTCCGACTACTGCCAGGCTCTCGGTCTGACGAGCTATGAAATGAATAACACCGGTCTTACTTCGTTTAAGGACGCTTACACCAAGGTTTATAACAAAAATATGCCGTATTTCAAGGATTATCCTTGGGTTATCGGCGAATTTGCCTGCGGTGGCGGCGGCGACAAATATTACGACTGGGGACAGGGCAAGTATATAAATACCACCCTCGGACGCAACAGCTCTGCTCAGGCAAACTGGATTACTCAGATGTTTACCTATTTTGAGGATTTGACTGCCTCAAAGAGCGAGTTTATCAGCAGACTAAAGTATGCCGTTTGGTTCAGCAGCAACGACTATGCCGACGACGGCAAGGTGCTCAATTACCTCGACATCAGAGGCAACACGGCGGCTGAAGAAGCGTTTAGGAACGCTTTTGCCAAGATTAAAAAATAAATAGTAAATGCGGTGTAATCTCGTCTGATTGCACCGCTTTATTAATATCAAAAATAACTGTTGACAAACGGCTCTGATAATGATATAATTTCAGCACATTAACACATCACCGCTTTAACGCGCTAAATCAGCAGAAAGGAGCGCTTATGACAAATTGGAAAAACATATCTACCGACAAGCTGTGTGAAGCTCTGCTTACGTTAAAGACAAAAGAGGAGTGCTACAACTTTCTCGACGATATTTGTACCATAAAAGAGGTGCTTGACATAGCTCAGAGGCTCGAGGTTGCGAGCCTGCTCGAGCAAAAGGCGAGCTATCTCGAGATAAGCGCCAAGACGGGCGCAAGCTCCGCTACGATTTGCCGCGTTAACAAGTGCCTCGAATACGGCAGCGGAGGCTACAAGGCAGTGCTCGACAGAATGGGGGATAAAGCAAATGATTGACGAGTCGATAATCAGATTTGAGGAAAAGGCGATATTCCGCCTGCGTTCTCTGTATCAAAAGCACGGCTATCTGCCATACAAGATGAGCAAGTTTGAGGAGTACGATCTGTATCTGCGCAACAAGGATTTCCTCGTCAGCGACCGCGTTATAGCCTTTAACGATACCAATGGCAAGCTGATGGCGCTCAAGCCCGACGTAACGCTCTCTATCATCAAGAGCGGCGTTGATACCGAGGGTACAAAGCAAAAGGTATATTACAACGAGAACGTTTACCGCGTCAGCGAGAGCACTCATAGATTTAAGGAAATAATGCAGGCAGGCCTCGAATGTATCGGAGACATAGACATCTTTGACATTTACGAGGTTATTAGCCTTGCCGCCGAGAGCTTGTATCAGATTTCGCCCGACTTTTGTATCGAAATCAGCAATATGGACGTAGTTTTGGCGGTCGTAAACAAGGTGTGCGACAACCGCGACTTTGTGACAAAGGCGCTGATGTTTATTTCTCAAAAAAACGCTCACGACCTCAAGGTGCTTTGCGACGAATACGGCGTAGGGGACGACGGCTATCAAAAGATAGTTTTGCTCATCAGCCTTTACGGCAAACGCTCTGACGTCATAGACGGTCTCGACAGCCTCGGCACCGACTTTAATACCGATAACATCAAGCTGCTTGCCAAGATGCTCGATTCCTCGCAGTTCGGCGACAAAATCAAGTTTGATTTTTCGGTAATCAACGACATGAATTACTACAACGGTTTTGTCTTTAAGGGCTTTATCGACGGCATCTGCCGCGGAGTATTGGCAGGCGGTCAGTACGATAATATGATGAAAAAAATGCACCGCACTTCGGGTGCCATCGGCTTTGCGCTCTACCTAGACAGGCTCGATGAAATCGACAATGCCAAAGACAGCTTTGACGTCGATTATCTGGTGCTGTACGACGAGGGCACCGATTTGTTTGAGCTGATAGCCAAGCGAGACGGGCTGATAAACGGAGGCGCTTTGGTCTCCTGTCAAAATCAGATACCGCAAAAGCTGAGATACAAAGAAATTATTGATATGAGGAGGGACGGCTGATATGCTTAACGTAGCGTTGCCCAAAGGCAGACTGGGCGAAAAAGTCTATGATATGTTTGAAAAAGCCGGCTACGAGTGCCCTTCTATAAAAGAGACGAACCGCAAGCTCATTTTTGAGAACGAAGCAAAAGGCGTCAGATATTTTTGGGTAAAGCCGTCCGACGTCTCGATTTACGTCGAGCGCGGAGCCGCCGATATAGGCGTGGCAGGCAAGGATATTTTGCTCGAGTACGAGCCGAGCGTCTATGAATTGCTCGACCTCGGCGTCGGCAAATGCAGGATGTGCGTCGCAGGCAAAAAAGACTTTTTTGACGACGGCAAAAAGGTGCTGAGGGTTGCCACCAAATTCGGCAACATCGCGGCGGATTATTATACAAAGCTCGGACGCGATATAGACATCATCAAGCTTAACGGCTCGATAGAGCTCGCGCCCATCCTCGGACTGTCGGACGTCATCGTCGATATAGTCGAGACGGGCAGCACCCTGAGAGAAAACAATCTCGAGGTCAAGAGCGTTATTTTGCCGATTAGCGCGCGTCTTATCGCCAACGAAGCGTCATTTAAGTTTAAGTGTTCCGAGATAGAAAACGTCGTAAGAGCCATGAAAGTACAGGTCAGTGCAAATGATTAAGATATATAAATACGGCAGCGTCGCAAACAGCGAGATTTTTGCCAGAGATAACGCCGTCTCAAGCGTAGAGGGCATAGTAGCCGAAATCATCGAGAACGTAAAGCAAAACGGCGACAAGGCACTCAGAGAATATTCTCAAAAGTTCGATAAGGCAAATATTGACGCCTTTGAAGTCAGCGAAAGCGAAATAGCAGAGGCTTTTGCGAGCGTTGACGGCGAGTTTATCGCCATACTCGAGGAGGCTGCCGCCAATATCAGGGAGTTTCATCAAAAGCAAAAGCGCAATAGCTTTATCATCAACGACAAAGACGGCGTGGTAATAGGTCAAAAGATTATGCCTATCCAAAAGGTCGGCCTTTATGTTCCGGGCGGCACGGCGGCTTATCCTTCGACCGTGCTGATGGATTCCATACCTGCCAAGATAGCAGGCTGTGAGGAGATAGTCATAGTCACACCGCCTATGTCAAACGGCAAGGTAAACCCCGTTATCCTTACCGCCGCCAAGATAGCAGGCGTTGACAGGATATACAAGGTCGGCGGCGCTCAGGCTATCGCCGCGCTCGCGTACGGCACCGAGAGCATAGGCAAGGTTGACAAGATAGTTGGCCCAGGCAACGCTTTTGTCGCCGAAGCAAAAAAGCAGGTATTCGGCAGAGTTTCGATAGATATGATAGCAGGTCCGAGCGAAATTTTGGTCGTCGCGGACCGCACCAATAACCCACGCGTCATAGCCGCGGATATGCTGTCGCAGGCAGAGCACGACAAAAACGCAAGCGCGGTTTTGGTTACCGACGATATGGAGTTTGCCTCCAAGGTCAGCGCCGAGCTCGAAGCGCAGATACCTCTTTTGCCGAGATGCGAGATTGCTCGCGCTTCGATAGACAAAAACGGCAAGATTATCGTTGCTCAAAACGATATACTCAAGGCGATAGACATTGCCAACGAGCTTGCTCCCGAGCATCTCGAGCTGTGCGTTGATAATCCGTTTGATTATCTCGACAAGGTAAAGCACGCAGGTTCGATATTTATGGGCAAAAACTGTCCCGAAGCCCTCGGCGACTATTTTGCAGGTCCAAACCATACCCTGCCTACCAACGGCACGGCGAGGTTTTCGTCACCGCTGTCGGTGGATGATTTTGTCAAGAAATCACAGTACACCTACTATTCTGCCGACGCACTTGCAAAGGTCGCCGACAAGATAGCTTATTTTGCACACAAGGAGGGGCTGGACGCGCACGGCAAGAGCGCTACCATCCGTTTTAAAGAGCAATGAGCAGCTATTTTTCGGACAGGTACAAAAACTTAGTCCCTTACGTCCCGGGCGAACAGCCTCAGGATAAAAAGTATATCAAGCTCAACACAAACGAGTCACCGTTTCCGCCCTCGCCGTCTGTGGCAAAGGCCGTCGCAGAGGAATCGGGCAGATTACAGCTTTACAGCGACCCCGAATGTATAGAGCTCAGAGAGCAGATGTCTAAGGTTTTGGGCATCGAGCCCGAGTATATCATCATGAATAACGGCTCGGACGAAACGCTCAACTTTGCGTTTATGGCGTTTGCGGACGACGACCGTCCGCTCGCTTTCCCCGATATTACCTACGGCTTTTATCCCGTATTTGCCGAGCTTAACCGCATACCTTACGTCGAAATACCGCTTAGTGCCGACTTTGACATATTGCCGAGCGATTATTTCGGTATCAATAAGACCGTGGTTATCGCAAACCCAAACGCTCCCACGGGCAAATACCTGCCGCTCGACGCTATCGAGAGCATTATTAAATCTAATCCTCACAACATAGTCATCGTGGACGAAGCGTATATCGACTTTGGCGGTGAGAGCGCCGTCAAGCTCGTCAAAAAGTATGACAATCTGTTTGTCACCGGCACTTTTTCAAAATCGCGCTCGATGGCAGGCGTTCGTCTCGGCTTCGGCGTAGCAAACCCCAAGCTGATATCCGACGTCAACACGATTAAATATTCCACCAACCCGTATAACGTCAATAGGCTGACGTCGGCCGCAGGCATTGCCGCGCTCAAAGAGCAGAGCTATTACGACGCAGCGTGCAGGACGATAATGGCAAACCGCGAGTGGACGGCAAAGGCACTAACCGATATGGGATTTGACGTAATGCCGTCGTGCACTAACTTTGTGTTTGCAAAGACACCTCAGATTGACGGCAAAGCCCTTTACCTCGCGCTCAAGGACAAGGGAGTACTCGTCAGACACTTTGATAAAGAGCGCATCAAGGAGTACAACCGCATCACCATAGGCACTATGGAGCAGATGCAGACGTTGATTAAATATATCAAAGAGATTTTGGAGGATAAAAGGCAATGAGAAACGCCGCTATAAACAGAAACACCTTTGAGACCGACATCAAGCTCACTCTCGATCTCGACGGCACGGGTATTGCCGAGATTGATACCGGCTCGGGTTTTATGAACCACATGCTTACTCTATTTGCAAAGCACTCAAAGTTTGACCTTGCGGTAACCTGCAAGGGTGATACCGACGTTGATTATCACCACAGCGTTGAGGATATAGGCATCGCGCTCGGTCAGGCGTTTAAGTCCGCTCTCGGCGATAAAAAAGGCATCGAGCGCTACGCCGATACCTATCTGCCTATGGACGAAGCTCTCGTTTTGTCTGCTGCGGATATTTCGGGCAGGAGCGTTTTGAGATATAGCGTCGCTATCCCCACGCAAAAGGTCGGCGACTTTGACACCGAGCTGTGCGAGGAGTTTTGGCAGGCGTTCGTCAGAGAGGCAGGCTTGGCTCTGCACATCAAAATGATGGACGGCACCAATTCGCACCACATCATCGAGGCGGTATTTAAGTCGGTAGCAAGGACACTGAGAAAGGCTGTCTCAATCGACTCGGCTTTTGCTGACCAAATCCCTTCGACAAAGGGCGTGCTTTAATGATAGCGATAGTTGACTACGGAGTAGGCAATCTGTTTTCGCTCTGCAGTTCGTTTGCCATGATAGGAGCGGACGCCGTGGTTACGGGAGAAGCCGCCGCCATAGAGCGTGCAGACAAGATAATCCTGCCGGGAGTAGGCGCTTTTGGAGACGCGATAGCCAAGCTCCGCGCGACGGGGCTCGACAAAACCGTGATAGCCGAGAGCAAAAAAGGCAAGGACGTTATGGGTATCTGTCTCGGTATGCAGCTTTTGTTTGACAAAAGCTACGAGTACGGCGAGCACGTAGGCCTCGGACTGCTGAAGGGCAGCGTCGTCGCCATGGATGGCAGACTGCCTATCGGCTTAAAGATACCCCAAATCGGCTGGAACGGTCTGCATTTAGTCAAGGACAGCCACCTCGCAAGGTACGTCAAAGAGAATGACTGCGTTTATTTCGTACATTCCTTTTACGCCGAGGACTGTGACGACTCGCTCGTTGCCACTACGGAGTACGGCAGACCGATAACCGCCATGGTTCAAAAAGGCAACGTGATGGGCTGTCAGTTTCACCCCGAAAAAAGCGGCAACGTAGGCTTGTCTATTTTGAGAGCGTTTTGTGAGGGCAGACAATGATATTATTTCCGGCAATAGACCTATATCAAAAAAAGGCGGTCAGACTGTATAAGGGCGATTACGCTCAGATGACCGTATATAACGACAATCCGCTCGCGGTTGCCCACGACTTTGTCGCCAAGGGCGCAAAAGCCGTGCATTTGGTTGACCTCGAGGGCGCCAAGCTCGGCACCACGCCCAATATCGACGTGGTAAAGAGCATAGCACAGGGCACAGACCTTTTTACCGAAATCGGCGGCGGCATCCGCAATATGGACACCGTGGCAAAGTATATCTCCATCGGCGTTGACCGCGTTATTTTGGGTACCGCGGCGGTCGAGGACAGAGATTTTTTGACCGCGGCTGTTAAAGCTTACGGCGACAAAATAGCCGTCGGCGCAGACGTCAGAGACGGATATATAGCCATAAAGGGCTGGATGCAAAAATCTGCTGTCACGCTCGACGAATTTTTGACCGATATGCAGAGCTTAGCCGTAAAGACAGTCATTTGCACCGACATTTCCAAGGACGGCG
>DCHM01000022.1:0-35315 GCA_002314835.1 Clostridiales bacterium UBA1752
AGAGCTATGAAGCAGTGCATCGGCAGAACCATGAAGCTCAACGCAAAGGGCATCAAGGTTCAGTGCGGCGGTCGTCTCGGCGGCGCAGAAATCGCAAGATCTGAGTCCTACCACGAAGGCACCATTCCTCTTCAGACACTGCGTGCCGACATCGACTATGGCTTCTGGGAAGCAAACACCACCTATGGCAAGATCGGCGTTAAGGTTTGGATCTACAAAGGTGAGGTTCTCAATGAGGTCAAGCGTAATACTACCGAAGGAGGTAAGCGCTAATGTTAATGCCTAAGAGAGTTAAATACAGAAGAGTGCAGAGAGGTCGTATGACCGGTAAGGCACTCAGAGGCAACAAGATTACCAACGGTTCCTTCGGTCTCGTAGCAACCGAACCCGCATGGATTACCAGCAACCAGATCGAGGCAGCCCGTGTAGCTATGACTCGTTACATCAAGCGTGGCGGCCAGGTTTGGATCAAGATTTTCCCCGACAAACCCGTAACCGAAAAGCCTGCTGAAACCCGTATGGGTTCCGGTAAAGGTTCTCCCGAATATTGGGTAGCAGTTGTTAAGCCCGGTAGAGTACTTTTCGAGATGGACGGCATTCCCGAAGATCAAGCACGCGAAGCTATGCGTCTTGCTTCTCACAAGCTGCCTATCAAGTGCAAGTTCGCTAACAAGGCTGACCTTGAAGACTAAGACGGAGGTATTAAACGATGAAAATTAAAGAAATACGCGAAATGTCCACCGCCGAAATCAACAAGGCTATTGCTGATGCAAAGGAAGAGCTCTTTAACCTGCGCTTCCAACACTCCATCAATCAGCTCGACAACCCCATGAAGATTGCCGAGACCAAAAAGACCATTGCAAGACTTCTCACAGTTCTCCACGAAAAAGAACTTGCTGAAAAGGCGTAAGAAAGGAGAAGAACAATGGAAGAAAGATCTCTCAGAAAAACAAGAGTTGGTAAGGTTGTCAGCAACAAGATGGATAAGACCATCGTTGTCGCAGTCCTCGACCACGTAAAACATCCCCTTTATAAAAAGACCATCAAGAGAACCGTTAAATTTAAGGCTCATGATGAGAATAATGAGTGCAATATCGGTGATACCGTACGCATCATGGAGACCAGACCTCTTTCGAGAGAAAAGCGCTGGAGACTCGATGCTATCATCGAAAAAGCTAAGTAATACAGGAGGTACACAATGATTCAACAGCAATCGTTTCTTAAAGTTGCCGACAATACAGGCGCAAAAGAGTTAATGTGCATCCGTGTTCTTGGCGGCACCGGCAGACGCTACGCCGGCATCGGCGACGTTATCGTTTGCTCAGTTAAAAAGGCAGCTCCCGGCGGCGTCGTCAAAAAGGGCGAAGTCGTTCGCGCAGTTGTAGTTCGCACCGTACAGCCCACAAAGCGTGCTGACGGCTCTTACGTCAGATTTGATGAAAACGCAGCAGTTATCATCAAGGAGGACAAGAACCCCCGCGGCACCCGTATCTTTGGGCCGGTAGCTCGTGAGCTCCGTGAAAAGGACTATATGAAGATCCTTTCACTCGCTCCCGAAGTTGTATGACAGGAGGAATCGGAAATGGCTAAAATGTTCATTAAAACCGGCGACACTGTCGTAGTTATCAGCGGCGCATCTTCCAATGGTAAAGAGCCCGTAATCGGTAAGGTTATCGGTGTTTCGCCTAAGGAAGGCAAGGTTATCGTAGAGGGTGCGGCTGTCGTATCCAAGCACGTTAAACCTCGCAAGCAGGGCGATGCAGGCGGCATCGTCAAGACCGAAAGTGCTATGTATGCATGCAAAGTTCAGTTATATTGCCCCAAGTGTCACAAGGGTGTTCGCGTAAAGCACAGCACCACTGAGAACGGCGAACGCATCCGTTCTTGTGTACACTGCGGCGAAACACTGTAAAGGAGGACGTAAGAGATGGCAAGATTAGCAGATTATTACAAGCAGGAAGTCGCTCCCGCCCTCATGCAAAAATTCGGTTACAAGACCGTAATGCAGATTCCTCGCCTCGTCAAGGTCGTCGTTAACGTCGGCGCCGGCGATGCAAAGGATAACTCCAAGGTTCTCGATAGCATTTGCGAAGAGCTCGCTCTGATCACAGGTCAGCACGCAGTTACTACCACCGCTAAAAAGTCGGTATCTAACTTTAAGCTCCGCGCAGGCGTTAAGATCGGTGCAAAGGTTACCCTCCGCAGCGACAGAATGTGGGAGTTCGTTGATAAGTTCTTCAACATTTCTCTCCCCAGAGTTCGTGACTTTAAGGGTATCAACCCCAATGCATTCGACGGCAGAGGCAACTATGCGGTAGGCCTCAAAGAACAGCTTATCTTCCCCGAAATCGAGTATGACAAGATCGACAAGATTCGCGGTATGGATATCGTATTTGTTACTACTGCAAAGACTGACGAAGAAGCTAAGGAACTGCTCAAGCTCCTCGGCGCTCCGTTTGCAAAAGAGAATTAAGGAGGGTATGAAAAATGGCAAGATTATCAATGAAACTTAAGCAGCAAAAAGAGCCCAAGTTTTCTACCCGTGCTTATAATCGCTGCAAAATCTGCGGCAGACCTCACGGCTACCTTCGCAAGTATGGTATTTGCCGTATCTGCTTCAGAAACCTTTCCTACGCAGGTCAGATTCCCGGCGTAAGAAAAGCAAGCTGGTAAGGAGGATATACAACAATGCAAATTACAGACGTAGTAGCGGATATGCTCACCAGAATCCGCAATGCTAACACAGCAAAACACGCAACCGTTGATATTCCCGCTTCCAACCTCAAAAAAGCCATTGCTCAGATTCTTCTTGACGAAGGCTATATTGCAGGCTACACAGTAAACGAAGACGGCAAACAGGGCATCATCAATGTTACTCTCAAGTACGGCACAGGCAAGTCCCGTGTTATCACCGGCATCAAGAGAGTCAGCAAGCCCGGTCTCCGTATTTACGCTTCGAGCCAGGAACTCCCCAAGGTTCGCAACGGCCTCGGCATTGCCATCATCAGCACCTCCAAGGGTGTTATGACCGACAAGGCTGCACGCTCTGCTAACATCGGCGGCGAAGTCCTCGCTTTCGTATGGTAAGGAGGGGTAACAATGAGTAGAATTGGTAGAAAACCCATCGCAATCCCCGCAGGTGTTACCGTTAACGTTGACGCAAAGAATATTTGCACCGTTAAAGGTCCCAAGGGTACCCTTACCGAGCAGCTTCCTTCGCTCATCACCGTTAAGGTTGAAGGCGCGGTTGTCAACTGCACCCGTCCTAACGATGAGAATGAGAGCAAGGCTCTGCATGGCCTGACCAGAACACTCGTTAACAATATGGTTGTCGGTGTTACCGAAGGTTATAGCAAGCAGCTCGACATCAACGGCGTCGGTTATAAGGCAGCCGTTCAGGGCAAAAAGCTCGTTCTCAATGTCGGCTATTCTCACGATGTTACTTTTGATGCACCTGCAGACACCTCTTTCGAGTGCCCCAATGCTAACGTAGTCGTTATCAAAGGCACCAGCAAACAGGTAGTCGGCCAGCTCGCAGCTGAGATTCGCGGTGTAAGACCTCCCGAACCTTATCTTGGCAAGGGTATCAAGTACACAGGCGAGACCATCAGACGCAAGGCCGGCAAGGCTGCTAAGAAGTAATCGAAAGGAGATATTACGATGATTAATCGTGCTGACAGTAATGCAAAACGCCTGCACAGACACAAGAGAGTCCGCGCAAAGGTCTTTGGCACTGCCGAGAGACCCAGACTCTGTGTTTACCGTTCCGAAGAGAACATTTACGTGCAGATCATAGATGATACGGTAGGTCATACGCTCGTATCTGCCTCCAGCACCGAAGCCGAATTCGGCAAAGAAGGCGGCAACATCGAGGCAGCCAAAAAGGTTGGCACTCTCGTTGCCAAGAGAGCCCTCGAAAAAGGAATCGATACCGTTGTTTTCGACAGAGGCGGTTACCTCTATCACGGTCGCGTCCTTGAACTTGCCAATGCAGCCCGTGAAGCGGGACTGAAGTTTTAGGAGGAAGACATGAAGAAGGATTACTCGAATCTCGAATTCAAAGAAGTTCTTGTTGATACCAAGCGTGTCAGCAAGACTGTAAAGGGTGGCCGTGTCGCAAGATTTTCGGCACTTATTATAGTAGGTGACGGCAACGGTCACATCGGCTACGGCACCGGCAAGGCTGCCGAAGTTCCCGAAGCTATCCGCAAGGCAACCGAAGCCGCTAAGAGAAACGTTATCGAGGTTTCTCTCAAGGGCACCACTATTCCTCACGAGATTATCGGTGAGTTCGGAGCCGGCAAGGTTCTCTTAAAGCCTGCTGCCCCCGGTACCGGTATCATCGCAGGCGGCAAAATGCGTGCAGTCCTCGAGACTGCAGGCATCCGCGATATCCGCGGCAAGTCGCTCCGCTCCAACAATCCCGTTAATGTAGTAAAAGCAACCTTTACCGCTCTTGAGCAGCTCCGTACTGCCGAGCAGGTCGCTCTTACCCGTGGCATCAGCGTCGAAGCTGTTGCTAAATAAGGAGGAGCAATATGAAAAAAGTAAAGATTACCCTTGCAAAGAGCCTTATAGGCCGCAAGGAAAACCACATTCTCACCTGCAAGTCTTTAGGCCTTAATAAGATTGGCGACAGCAAGGTTGTCGAGCTCAACGATTCCATTCAGGGCAAAATCAACCTCGTTTCCTACCTCGTTAAGGTCACTGACGCAGACCAGGACTAAGATAGGAGGTTAAAGTTATGAAGCTTTATGAACTCGCTCCTGCTTCTGGTGCTGTAAAAGAAAAGTACAGAAAAGGAAGAGGCGCTGGCAGTGGCAACGGCAAAACCGCCGGCAAGGGCCACAAGGGACAAAACGCTCGCTCCGGCGGCGGTGTAAGACCCGGTTTTGAAGGCGGCCAGCTCCCGCTGTACCGCAAACTTCCTAAGCGCGGATTTAAGAACCACTTTGCAAAGACCTATGCCATCATCAATGTTGACGATCTCGAAAAGTTTGAAGCAGGTTCTGTTATCACCGTAACCGAGCTCATCGCAAAGGGTATCGTTAAGGACCAGTTTGATGGTCTCAAGGTTCTCGGCAATGGAGAAATCACCAAGGCTCTTACCGTCAAAGCAACTGTCTTCTCGGCATCTGCACAGCAGAAGATCGAAGCCGCAGGCGGAAAGGCAGAGGTGGTATAATGTTTTCGGTCATTAAAAACGCTTGGAAGGTTGATGACATCCGTAAAAAGATGCTCTTTACCCTGCTCGTAGTCGTTATATACAGACTCGGTTCTCAGATTCCCGTACCGTATATCGACAACGAGGCTCTGGCAAGTCTGTTTAGCTCCACGAGCGTTCAGTCTTCACTGCTTGGATATTTCAATATGCTGTCAGGTGACTCGTTCTCCAAAGCAACCTTGTTTGCTCTCGGCGTCAGCCCTTACATTACGGCATCTATTGTTATCCAGCTGCTGACTATCGTTATCCCTGCATGGGAAAGATGGTCAAAAGAAGGTCCTGAAGGTCAAAAGAAGCTGGCTCGTGTCACAAGATACGCTACCATCATCCTTGCGATCGTCACCGCATACGGTTATTACGTAACCATCCGCAACTACGGTATGATAGAGGACAACGGTGTATTTGCTGCATTCGTTATCTGCGCTGCTTATACCGCAGGTGCTTGTATCGTAACCTGGATCGGCGAAAAAATCGACGATTTCGGCATCGGCAACGGCATCTCGATTATCCTGTTTGCCAACATTTGTGCCGGTGGCGCATTCAAGATTCTCGCTCTCTTCCAATACTTCGGTATGTCCAACGAATGGTACTGGGCTATCCTCGCACTCATCCTGATGCTCGCTATTATCGTATTTGTCGTATTTATCAGTGATTCTGAACGCAGACTCCCCGTTAACTACGCAAAGCGTCAGCAGGGCCGCAAGATGTACGGCGGCAACAGCACTTACCTGCCCATCAAGGTTTTGATGAATGGCGTTATGCCTATCATCTTTGCAAGCTCTATCGCATCTCTGCCTCAGACGCTCGCACTCATCTTCCCGGGCATGCAGACTTTTGTCTCCACTTGGTGCACTACTCAGCTGCCTAACGGCTGGATTTACGTATTGGTACTCTTTGTACTCATCATTGCGTTTGCTTATTTCTACACTACTATTAGCTTTAACTCTTACGAGATTGCCAATAACCTGCGTAGCAACGGCGGCACAATCATGGGTCACAGACCCGGCAAGCCTACCGCAGACTTTATCCAAAAGGTCGTCAATAAGATTGTGCTCATCGGCGCAGTTTGCCTGAGCGTAATCGCTATCGTTCCTATCCTTCTTTCTTGGACGGGTTCGAGCGCACTTTCGACCCTCGTCTTTGGTGGTACTTCGCTGATCATTATCGTCGGTGTTGCACTCGAGACCGTTAGAGACATCGAGAGCGAACTGATGATGCGTCATTACAAGGGCTTCCTTGGTTAATAAAAGTTATTGCATATGAATATCATTTTCTTTGGACCTCCGGGTGCCGGCAAAGGTACCCAGGCAGACGTCATCAAGGAGTGCCTCGGCATTCCCGCGATATCTACCGGAGCAATGATACGCGATGCTATTAAAAACAATACTCCGATGGGACTTGCCGCTAAAGAGGCTACCTCAAAAGGCGCGCTCGTCCCCGACGAGGTTGTCATCGGCATCGTTAAAGAAAGATTGCAGTACGACGACTGCAAAAAAGGTTTTATCCTCGACGGTTTCCCCCGCACTATTCCTCAGGCCGAGGCTCTCGAAGCCATGGGCGTTGGCATAGATGCGGTTGTCAGCTTTGAAATCAGCGATGATACCATCGTCGAGCGTATGAGCGGCAGACGCGTTTGCGCAGCCTGCGGCGCTACGTACCACACGGTTTACAATCCGTCCAAAGACGGCGCACATTGCGACAACTGCGGCACCGAGCTTACTATACGTAAGGACGATGACCCTGCAGTCGTTAAGTCCCGTCTGACGACATACCACGCAGAGACCGAACCGCTTATCGACTTTTATGACAAGAGAGGTAAGCTCCGTAAGGTCAATGCCGTCGGTTCACTTGAAGCGGTATCGGCAAGAACAAAGACCGCTCTCGGAATATGATTAATATCAAATCAAACGCCGAGCTCGCGCTGATGCGCGAAGCAGGTAAAATCACAGCTCTGGCTCGTGAAACCGGTGCAGAATGGGTCAAGGAAGGCGTGACGACAGCGTTTATAGACGCCAAAATCAAGCAGTGCATTATTTCGCACGGCGCAAAGCCTTCGTTCCTCGGCTACGGCGGTTTCCCTGCGAGTGCCTGTATCAGCGTAAACGATGAGGTTATCCACGGCATCCCCGGAGACCGCGTGCTCAAGGCAGGCGACCTCGTAAAGATAGACGTGGGTGCTATTTACAAAGGATTTCACGGCGACTGTGCCGGCAGCTATTTTGTCGGCAATCCACCCTCAAAAGAGGCAGCAAAGCTTGTTGAAGACACTCAGATCAGCTTTACAAAAGGTGTCGAAGCCATCATCCCGGGTGCAAGACTGGGTGACGTCTCGGCAGCGATAGGCGATTATCTCAATGAGCGCGGATACGGCGTCATACGCGACTTTGTCGGACACGGCATCGGACGCGATATGCACGAGGACCCGTCAATCCCCAACTACGGCAAGGCCGGCAGGGGAGTAAGACTTTCGGAGGGTATGGTACTTGCGATTGAACCGATGGTGACTCTCGGTACATGGGCGGTGACTACCGCGGCTAACGAGTGGACGGTCTATACAAATGACCACAGTCTGGCAGCCCATTACGAAAACACCGTCGCTATTACATCCAACGGCCCCGAGATATTTACTATCCCGTGCTAATATCGGATAGTTTACAGACAAAAACAGAGTTTATGATTAAAAGCTTGCTTCTTTGCGGCTTTCAGTGAGGAGGAATTGTTCTGGCTAAAGACGATGTCATAGAATTTGAAGGCGTGGTAACAGAAGTTCTGCCAAACACGGTCTTCAAGGTCACTTTGTCGAATGGGCACGTAGTTACGGCTCACATCTCCGGCAAGATGCGTATGCACTACATTCGCATACTGCCCGGTGATAAGGTTACGGTCGAGGTTAGTATCTACGACCTGACTCAGGGACGTATCACGTTCCGTTCAAAATAAATCTGCTGTATGCAGATTCCGCTTTTTAAAAATTTTTGGAGGCAAATAAATGAAAGTAAAACCTTCCGTCAAAAAAATGTGCGATAAGTGCAAGATCATTAAGCGCAAGGGCAAAGTAATGGTCATCTGCGAAAATCCTAAGCACAAGCAGAAACAAGGTTAAGAGAGGTGTAAGAATGGCTCGTATTTCAGGTGTTGATTTACCCAACAACAAAAGAGTAGAGATCGGTCTTTGCTACATCTACGGTATCGGCAGAAGCCGTTCCAATGAGATTCTCGCAAAAACCGGTATCAATCCCGACACCCGTGTTCGTGACCTCACCGAGGACGATATTGCAAAACTCCGTGAAGTTATCGAAAACGAATACATCGTTGAAGGCGACCTCCGTAGAGACGTTGCTCTCAACATCAAGCGTATGGTCGAAATCGAATGCTACCGTGGCAGACGCCACAAGGCAGGTCTCCCTGTCAGAGGTCAGCGTACAAAGACTAACGCACGTACTCGCAAGGGTCCCAAAAAGACTATTGCAAACAAGAAGAAAGGAGCATAACCAGCTATGGCAGGTCAAAAGAAAGTCGTCGTCAAAAAGAGACGCGAACGCAAAAATATCGAAAGCGGTCAAGCTCACATCAGCTCCAGCTTCAACAATACCATCGTTACCATTACCGACATGGCAGGCAACGCAATTTCGTGGGCATCTGCAGGCGAACTCGGCTACAGAGGCTCTCGTAAGTCCACTCCTTTTGCAGCACAGATGGCAGCAGAGACTGCAGCAAAGGCTGCTATGGACCACGGCCTCAAGACTGTTGAAGTCTATGTAAAAGGACCCGGTCAAGGCAGAGAGTCTGCTATCAGAGCTCTCACCGTTGCAGGTCTCAACATCACACTTATTAAAGATTGCACACCGATTCCTCACAACGGCTGCAGACCGCCGAAGAGAAGACGTGTATAATTGTTGGAGGTAAATAATGGCAAGATATACTGGCGCTGCGTGCAGACTTTGCCGCAGAGAAGGCACAAAACTTTTCCTCAAGGGCGACAGATGCTACAGCGATAAGTGCTCTCTTACCCGCAGAGGCTCCGTTCCCGGTCAGCATGGCCAGGCAGGCGGCAGAAGAAGAGTAAAGGAATACGGTCTCCAGCTGCGCGAAAAGCAAAAGGCTAAGAGATATTATGGTATTCTGGAAAAGCAGTTTAAGAACTACTTTGTAAAGGCTGATAACAAACCCGGTCAGACAGGCGAAAACCTGCTCACAATGATCGAGACCAGACTTGATAATGTAGTTTACCGCATGGGACTTGCAAACAGCCGCAGAGAGGCTCGTCAGCTCGTTTTCCACGGACATTTCACGGTCAATGGCAAAAAGGTTGATATCCCTTCCGCTCTCGTAAAAGTCGGTGACGTTATCGCCATCGCAGAGAACAGCCGTAAATCCGAGAAGATTAAATCGCTTATCGAGAATATCGGTGGCAGACCCGTTCCCGCATGGATCAGTGTTGATAATGCAAACGCTACTGCTACTATCGTCGCGCTTCCTACCAGAGCCGATATCGATTTCCCCTTCGAAGAGCATCTCATCGTCGAGTTGTACTCCAAATAATAGCATAATTATTGTGATTTATTTGATTACAGCCGACCAACCAAAAAGGAGGTTATCAAATGATTGAAATCGAAAGACCGAATATAACCACTGCTGAACTGAGTGAAGACGAAAATCACGGTGTCTTTGTAATAGAACCTCTCGAAAGAGGCTATGGCATCACGCTCGGCAATGCACTCAGACGTGTGCTGCTCAGCTCATTGCCCGGCGTCGCCGCTACTAATATCAAGATTAACGGCGTCCTTCACGAGCTCTCTACCGTTCCCGGTGTTACCGAGGACGTCACCGAGATTGTGCTCAATGTAAAAGGCATCATAGCTAAGCTTTATTCTCAAAAGCCTAAGACCTGTATCATCAACGTGCGTGGCGGCAACGTCACCGCAGGCGATATTCAGGTTGATTCGGATATAGAGATTCTCAATCCTGAACATCATATCGCTACCGTTGACGACGGCACTCCGTTTTATATGGAGATTACCTTTGACCACGGCAGAGGATATGTTTCGAGCGATAAGAATAAGTCGTTAGTCGAAAATCCTGTTATCGGCGTTATATACACCGACTCGATTTACACGCCGATCAAGACTGTCAATTACGTAGTTACTCCTACACGTGTAGGCAACGTAACAGACCTTGACAAGCTGACACTCGATGTTACCACCAACGGTACGATTTCTGCAAAAGAGTCTATCTCTCTTGCGGCAAAGATTCTTACCGAACACCTCAATCTTTTCGTAGGACTGTCTGCTGACGCCGCTTCAACCGAGATAATGGTTGACCGCGAGGAAAACAAGATGGACAAAGTCCTCGAAATGACTATCGACGAACTGGATTTGTCGGTCCGTAGCTTTAACTGCTTAAAGCGCGCCGGCATCGATAACGTCGAGAACCTTGTCAATAAGACAGAAGACGAAATGATCAAGGTTCGCAACCTCGGCAAAAAATCTCTCGAGGAAGTTATTCAGAAGCTCGGCTCTCTCGGCTTGAGCCTGAAAAAGCCCGAAGATTAATTTTTAAGTTTAAGGAGGCTTGGCAAAAATGCCCGGAACAAGAAAGCTCAGAAGACCCACCGATCATAGAATGTCCATGCTCAAGGGTATGGTCACTTACCTGCTCGAAAAGGGTCAAATCGAAACCACAGTCACCCGCGCTAAAGAAGTCAGCGCGCTTGCAGATAAAATGATTTCTCTCGGCAAAGAGGATACCCTCGCCGCTAAGAGAAGAGCACTCGCATTCCTCAAAAAGGAGAGCGTAGTAGTCAACCTTTTCTCCATCATCGCTCCCAACTACGCCGGCAAAACCGGTGGTTACACCAGAGTCCTCAAGATAGGACCTCGCCGTGGCGACGGTGCAGAAATGGCTGTCATCCAAATGGTAGATGCAGAGGCTATCTACAAGACCGAGGATACCAAAAAGGCTAAAAAGGCAGCTAAACCCGTTGAGGAAGCTCCTAAGGCCGCAGAGGCTCCTGAGGCTGAAGAAGTTAAGGCAGAGGCTCCCGCAACTGAGGAAGCTCCTAAGCCCAAAAAGCCCAGAACCCGTAAGCCCAAGGCTGACGCTGTTCCTGCTGAAACCGAAGAGAATAAGTAATTATTCACGTCAAAAAGCGGTCGAAATATTCGACCGCTTTTTTTGCGCTTTATTTGTTATTTGATTATTCCGAGTGATTTGTAATACGCCACGGTCAGGTCAACCACGAGACCGTAACTGCGGGTGCCCTCTTTTTGACCTTGGGAGCTGAGGTACGCGCTGTTGACGGTGTCGGTGACTTTTGACGCGGTGCTGTTTTGATATTTGGCGAACATGGCACTGTAGCTGCTCATTTCGCCGCGTAATTGAGAACCGTAGTACGAGCTGTAAAAGTCACCATACTTGTCTTTATCGGCCTTGTAGAGCGCGTTGGATAGGTACGTGAGCATGTTCAGATAGCCGGAATACTTGATGTACACATCGTCACTTTCCATACAGACCAAAAACGCGACCATGTTTGCCTCGTCCTCGGGTGCTATGCCGTGCTGATGCGCCATCTCGTGCGCCATCGTGTAGGGGATGACAAAGTCGGGATAATTTACGTTGACGTTTGATTCACCCGTTACAAAAGAGTAAACGCCCGAAATGTGGGTGTAGGTAAACGGCTCCGACAGAGCTATCGGCTTGGGATTGACCGCATAGCCGGTAATATAATCGGCTCCTTCACAATACGATGCGTAAGCTTGGTTGAGCTTTGAAACCAGCTCGTCGTAGCTGTACGGCATCAGCGATTCGCCGCCCGTCGCGTAAGTGACGTCCGAGAGCAGAGAATTGATGTTTTGCGCTACGTAAATCGTAGCGTCGTATAGCTCGTCCGCAGATACTTTTGCTTGCTCGATGCCGATGTTGGTTGCCAGCGAGTTTCTAAAATAGCAGGTGCCGAAGGTCAGCATAAACATCGAAGCCAATATGCAGAGTATGCATATCAGTACGAGCACGGTTTGATATACGCCTTTTGGAGTATGCTTTTTGCCGTCAACCGCTATTATGCGTATCATTACGGCTATCAAGAGTATCGGTAGCGATACTACTAACACCTCAAACAGCGAAAAATCAAACCATGACGTAATCTTGGCAAACAGCCATCTCAGCCACGTGCCGGGATACCGCGTCCATATTTCGCCAAACGCAGGCACAAACCTCGAAACGAGGTAAACGGCGAGCGAAAAGGCCAGTATAATGTAATGAACTTTTAGCTTTACCGAGGTAAAGCCTGCCTCTACCAGCTCGGTGCGGGTGTTTTTGAGTTTTTGCTTAAGAGTTAGTTTTTGTTTTGTTTCGTCCACTTTATTTTACAACTTTAGTCCAGCCAAACGGATCGGGAGTTGTGCCGCGCTGGATGCTCGTGATTTCGTCGTATAGCATCTGAGAGATGGGTCCTATCTCGTTGTTATTGATAGTGACGACTTCGCCGTCAATGTCGAGTATGCCGACGGGAGAGATAACTGCCGCCGTGCCGGTACCAAACATCTCTTTGAGAGTGCCGTTTTTGGAGGCTTCTTTAATCTCGTCTATAGCAACGCGTCTTTCGTTAACCTTATAGCCCTTGTATTTGAGGTAATTGATAACCGAATCACGGGTTACGCCGGGGAGGATGTTGCCCTCGAGCATAGGAGTGCAGACCTCGTCGCCGATAACAAAAAATACGTTCATAGCTCCGACTTCGTCGATGTATTTGTGATATACGCCGTCGAGCCACAAAACCTGGTGATAGCCTTTTTCGGCAGCCTTCTTTTGACCGATGAGCGAAGCCGCATAGTTGCCTCCGACCTTGGCAAAGCCGGTGCCGCCGCGTACTGCTCTGACGTACTCGTCCTCAACGTAAATCTTGACGGGAGCAAGACCGGAGGAGTAATAAGCGGCAGAGGGGGAGAGTATAATGCAGAAAAGGTAAGTATTGGAAGGATGTACGCCGAGCTTGGCGTCGGTTGCGATGATAAACGGACGGATGTAGAGCGAAGAGCCTTCTGCCTTGGGTATCCATTCCTTCTCAACGTCAACGAGCGTCTCGATAGCCTGCAGAACGTCTGCATTGTTAACGCGAGGTATGCACATACGGTCGTTGGTGTTATTCATACGCTCGATATTCTTTTCGGGTCTAAAGAGACGGGTTTCGCCGTTGGGGCCGCAATATGCCTTTAAGCCCTCAAACATCTCCTGGCCGTAATGAAATACCATTGTTGCAGGGGAGAGCGACAAATCGCCGTAAGGGACTATTCTGGCATCGTGCCAGCCCTTGTCGGGCGCATAATTCATCAAAAACATGTGGTCGGTAAATATCTGACCGAATCCGAGAGCGGTATCGGCAGTCGGTTTTGCTTTTGGTGTGGTGGTTTTGGTGATAGTAATATTCATTATTTATCTCCTTATCTTATTAAGATTTTATAATTATACTACTATACGCGGCAAAATGCAACAATAAGTTTGGTATAAATATTTTTACATTGTATTAATATCGAATTAATAATTTGTAGTTATAATGAAATCAATTATGTAGAAAGGGGAATATTTTATGCAAAATCGCAGATTGCGGCTAAACACCGTTATATGGATTGCATTGATTTGCGCCACGATTATAATATTTATCCTTTCGACATCGTTTAAGCAGTCTTTGTCTGATGATACCGTCAGCGACGTTAGCACGGCTCAAGAGCTTAGTTTGCCTGAGGAAATCAGCACCGCATCCGAGAGCTATGAGCCTGATATTCCCGATGAATCCGATGAACCGATAGAGATTAGCTATATTGACACCGAGGCTAACGGCTTTGCATTGTATATTAACGGAGAGTTTGTCGCCGCGTGCAGAGCACATGAGACCATAGACGACGCGCTCGCTACTCTCTTGGCAAACCGCACGGCACTGTATGACGTAGGCATTATCGAGGATGCACATATAGCTAATGATGTTGAGATAAAAGCAGGTCACTATCCCGACGATTGTATAGCCGATTACGATACCTTGCTCGGCTTGCTCGGCGTTTCACACAGCGGAGTGCTTGCCGGTGACTTGACAGACGTTTACGGATGTGCTTTGGATTCCGAAATTAAGATTGCCACTGTTTCGACTGCGTCTGTTACCGAAACGATAGCCTACGGCACACAACGGGTGTTTACCGACGCCATGATTGACGGTGAAACGTCAGTTATCTCGGCAGGTGTCAGCGGCGTACAGGACGCCACGTACAGATATACCGCCATTGACGGCGAGGTTGTGCAGTCAGACCTTTTGAGCGCTACAGTAGTATCTCCGGCGGTGGACCAAGTGCTCAGCGTCGGCGTACGTTCTACGGCGATGGCAACGGCGTCTTACAACGGCTTTTTTGACTATCCTACAAAATACGCTACATATATCACTTCAAGCTACGGCATGAGAGAGCTTATGGGCTCGCAGGACGTTCACAGAGGCATAGACCTCGCGAGATACGGAGCTTCATGCTACGGCGAGGACGTTTATTCATGTGCCGACGGCGTTGTTATCTTTGCTGGTACCAAGGGCGATTACGGCAGGCTCGTCATCGTTCGCCACACCGATAGCATCACGACATATTACGCACATTTATCCGCAATAAGCGTCGAGGTCGGTGACGTCGTTTCGCAGGGACAAAAAATCGGCGAAATCGGTTCTACCGGTTTGTCAACGGGACCGCATCTCCACTTGGAGATACGTATTGACGATACGCCCGTTAATCCTTTGAAATTTTTGGACTATTGAAAAATAGCCCTTAAATAATTTAAAACTACAAGGAGAACATTATGCAAGTCAAATCGTTGTATCCTATCATTGCTTCCGAAAACACTACCGAAACCATCGAGTTTTATAAAAATTTAGGCTTTGCCATCAAGCACGACGCCGTTACCAAAATGGGCAGCCACGTATACGTATTGTCCAGCGGCGACCTCGAAATCGAAGTTATGGAAGCCGTTAGCGGTGGCCCCGTAACCATTCCCGCCGGTCTGTACGGCTTTAGAATGAACGTTGACGATATCGACGCAGCCGCAGAAGAATTAAAGCAAAAAGGCGCAACGATTGTTGCAGGTCCTATCGTAACCACCCTCGGCAAAAATCTGATGCTCAAAGACAATCAGGGCATCAATATCACTCTCATTCAGCATATCAAAAAGTAATTTGCAAGCTACTAAAAAGGCCTTTGGCATCACGCCAAAGGCCTTTTTGATTTGTTACTGCTTCTTTTTAACGATTATTACCACTATCACTGCGATTATGACTATCGCGGCGATTACTATGATAATCCAAATCGGGAATTGCCCTCCGCTTGTTTCGTGGCTCTCCGAGGATTCGGGCTGTGAAGGAGCGGAGGAGGAATCGGTGCTTTGACTTGCTTCCGCACTCTCTGCAGGTTCGGTGCTTTGAGTATCCTTACTGCTTTCCTCAGGCTCTGCCGATACGTCCTTTGACTCGGCATCCTTGCTTTCGTCATCGGCTGTCGTGACGGTGATTGTTATCGGCTGAGTGTAAAGAACGTAAGCTTTATTTGCCGCAGTCTTTGTGCTGTAACTGCAGTAAATCTGCGCTTTGCCCGACTTATTTGCCGTGATAACGCCGTCATTGACGGATATTACGTCACTGCCGCTTATTACTATGATTTCGGTAGGATTTACGCTGTTTGTCTTTTTACCGTAGGTAAAGCCGTTGAGTTTTACCGTCAGTGATTCGCCCGATTTTACGTTGGCGTCTGTGGCTGAGACAGACTTATACATATTGTCAAACCATTCACAGTTGTTGGTAGTCAAGCCGTCGGTAAACATATCCCACGCGGTTTGGTTGTTGCCCGCGGTAAAGGTCCATGGCCAGACCGTTATGCCGCGGTCGGTGGCAACCTTGTCAAAATACTTAGACACTGTGCCGTAGTTTACGTTGACAGAGCTATTTACTCCGAGTGCCGAAACCATCAGTGGGTATAGGTTATTGAGTGCGTCCTCGTTGCAGTTTGAAGCGCCGCTCGCGTTATACAGAGCACCCGTTGCCGTGCCGTTTAGACTGCTTTGAATAGTCGTTAGCTGTGATGCGGCGAAAGAAATAAAGCAAACCTTATCTTCGAGACAGTATTTTTTGACAGCCTCTGCCGCACTCTTGGCGGTCTGGGTATTATAGTCTTTGAGCTCGACGAATATACGCAGGTCCTTGTCACTGCAATACTCGAGCACGTCGTCAAATGTAGGGATTTCTTCGCCGTTATTGAGCTTGTACTGTTTTATTTCGGCGAGCGTCATATTGGCGATGGTCTGAGCGCCTGTGTAGTTTGTAGTCCTGTTTAGCGTATCGTCGTGCATTACGACGAGCTGCTTGTCCTTGGTGGTCAGTATGTCTATCTCTATAACGTCGGCACCGTGCTCGTATGCGGCCTTGTATGCCGCCATAGAGTTTTCGAGCTGCTGACCGGATGCGCCTCTGTGAGCGATAATGACCGGCGTGCGCGTGACCGTGTTTGCCGCAAACTGAGTAAAGTAGCTTGCCATAACCTTAGAATCTTTGCAGATAACGCCGTTGGCGCCGCTCGTTATGGCGGCGATACATTCCACGGCGTCGTCCTCGTCCGCTTTTATCCAAACGGCTACGGACAGCTCCTGCAATTCGGCTACGTTGTTGCGCGTAGCGTCTTCGGCGTCCAATATGCAGAATGAAGCTCCCGAGCCTCTTACTTGGGCACGCAAAGTGCCGAGCTGAGCTGAAGTTAACTCCTTGCCTATGTTGTCAAGCATGAGACCTGCCCTAAGCAGGGTGTTTGCTTTGCGCCCTGCGCTGACTGCGTCTTTTGATTCTGAAACTATAAATCCGTCTTTTTTGCCCGAAGCGTTGAGCGCACTCGCTACGGTCTGCGCTTCAGACGCCGTTTTGACCTCAAAGCCCGGGATTATGCCTGCTTCCGAGAGCTTGATTATTGCGCTTTTGATAGCTTCGCTCGATACGCCTTTGTCTTTGACGTCGATGATTGCGTTAGCGGGGTGATAATCAGAGGCTATCAGCTTGTCAACGTCGTTTATGCTGTCAAGCTCCTCGACGTTTGTGAGAGGATTTAATATGTTGGTTTCATCATAAGCGGTATCTACGAGCTTGAGTGCCGCGCTCTCGTGAGTCGGAGCGGTATCGAGCAACGTGACCTTGATGCTCTTTAAAATAACGCTGCTGTAATTGACTGTAAATCCCACGTAGCCCTTGCTGTACGTGGCGTCCATATCCTGCCTGTAGTAAACCTCTGAGCCGTCAATGCTGTATTTGACGGTTTGACCGTAGCATTCTACGGTCGCGGTCTGCATGGCATTTTTGAGCGACTTTGTGGTAAACGACGCCGTGTTAATGACGTTCCAAGCGTTTGACTTCGTGCGCTCGGCGTATTCGACGCCGTTGGTGGCGGTAGTATTTTCTCTCATGCACATGTGCATATAAGGATAATAGTCGCCTGCCTTGCCGCCCGTGGTTTGACCTCTGTAAACTATCGAGCACCACCTTGCGGTATCGGTCGAAGTAACCATCTGAAACGTAGCGTCGATTTTGTAGTCGGCAATATCGGCTATCCACATAGGGAGTATCATGCGCGCGTAACCGTTGGAGTTGTTGCCTATCGTGAGACCTTTGTCCGAGAGGAGGTAAGTACCGTCGGCTGAATTAAAGGTATAGCCCTCGTCCTTGAGCTGTGCAAGAGCGGTGTATTCGCTGTAAACCGCACTGTAAATAACGTACGCCGTGTCGGATGCTTGCTTTGACAGCAGATAAACGCTCGACTGACCGCCGTCGTATTTTGCCGTCAATACCTTGCAGCCTACTATCGTGGGCTTGTAGCTGCTTATCGGCGTTTCTCCGTCGTAAACCGTTGCCGTCTTGCCGTCAAACTTGACTGACGATAGGTCTATCGTTTGTCCGACGTCTGCTTTGATATACGGTACGGAGGAGGTGAGCGAAACGGTTTCTGCCGCTACGTTATAGGTAGCAAACAGAGCGAGGATGAGCGAAAGAACAATGACCAAACTAACGCGCTTTTTCATCATTTTGCTCCATTCATTATATTGTCTATGGCGTCTGCTACTACGTAATCTGCTTTTTTGAGCTCTGCGGCGGCGACCTCGTCGCTGACACCCGTCTTTGCGGTTATCATCACGATGGCGCGACGCACAAGCTTGTCGTTAGACGGCTTCATATACGCCATCGTGTTGCCTCTCACTCTGCCAAAACGCACCATGGCACCCGTCGATAGCATATTGAGTATCAGCTTTGTAGCCGTACCGGCTTTCATACGTGTAGAACCGCTGATGACCTCTGCTCCCGTGACTGCGATAATGGGGATATCCGACAGCTCTATAAGCGGCGAATCGGGATTGCATGAGACGCAGATAGTTTTTACGCCGTTATTTCTCGCAAATCTCATAGCGCCTTGAACGCACCTTGCACTGCCGCTGGCAGACAAGCCTACGAGTACGTCATTGGGGTTAAAGCCTTTTTCGGTCAGTATGCCGACAAATTCGTCGGGATTGTCCTCGGCTGACTCTACCGAATCAAAAGCCGCGCGCCTACCGCCTGCGATGAGACCCTGCACCAGCTCGGGCGAAACGCCGTAGGTAGGGGGGCATTCGCTCGCGTCCAATACTCCGAGCCTGCCCGAGGTTCCCGCACCGACGTAAAATACTCTGCCTCCGCTTTTGAGTGCGTTGGCCATGGCTTCGATGCCTTGGGCGACGGCAGGCAGGCACTTTTGCACTGCGTCTGCAACGGTCTTGTCCTCGTTATTGATGCAGGTTGCAATCTCGAGCGCAGACATCTTGTCTATGTCTTTACTGCTCTCGTTGCGACCTTCTGTTTTTAATGTGGAAATATCCATAAATAATCACCTCTTTGGTAAAAATACTATCATATATACATAAAAATGTCAATGATTTTGATTGACAAAAGCTATATTATGTGTTAGACTTTAGATAACCTGAGGTACGGAGGTATCTGTTATGTTTTTAGATAAAAAGCAAAAGGTAAGTGTAGTTGTCCCGTGTTATAACGAGAGCGAAGCACTGCCGTTTTTTTATAAAGAAATGACCAAGGTCCTCAGCACCATGGACGTCGAAGGCGAGATGATTTTTGTTGATGACGGCTCCAAGGACACCACCCTCGATATTATCACAGAGTTTGCAAAACAGGATAACCGCGTGAGATTCGTTTCGTTTTCTCGCAATTTCGGCAAAGAAGCGGCTATGTATGCAGGACTGCAAAACGCCACGGGAGACTATATCTGCATAATGGACGCCGACCTCCAAGACCCTCCGGCACTCTTACCCGAAATGCTGTCTGCCATCAGATACGAGGGCTACGACAGTGTAGCCACACGCCGCTCGACGAGAGAGGGCGAGCCTCCCGTAAGGTCTTTTTTCGCCAACGTGTATTACAAGATACTCAATGCTATGACCGAGCGCGTCAAGCTGACGCCTGCCGCGAGAGATTATAGACTGATGACGCGCCAAATGTGTGACGCATTGCTCGAGCTTGCCGAATACAGCAGGTTTACCAAGGGCTTTTTTGAGTGGGTCGGCTTTAAGACAAAATGGATAAGCTATGAGAATATACAGCGCGTTGCCGGCACGACAAAGTGGTCGTTCTTTAAACTCTTTAAGTATGCTCTCGAGAGCATAGTTTCACTCACCACTCAACCGCTCGTATTTGCATCGTATATCGGTGTTATCCTCTCGGTACTTTCGTTTGCAGGCATTATCGTTTCGGCTTGCTTTGGCTATCAGTTGGGTATATGGGGCTCGGCTTTGCTTTTGATGGGCTCGTTTATACTCGTGGCAATCGGCATAACCGGTATGTATTTGGGACGCACCTATCTCCAAACCAAAAACAGACCGGTATATATAGTAAAACAGACAGAAAAGGATATAAGGAAATGATGAAGCTCGGTATGATTTCGCCTTCGCACGACGCGAACGGCATCGCAAAAATCGCCTCCTACGGTCTGCACTATGCAGAGTTTGACGTCAATGCGGACGATGTACATTATGTAAACTTTGACGAAGTGCAAAACGCAATGTCTCAGTACGACGTCAAGATGGGCGCTATCGGCAGATGGGGCAGGGACCGTATCAACAAGGACGGCAGCTTTAACGCCAAGGAGCAGGCCGATGAGTTTTATCTCATAGACGCGTGCGCCAAGATTGGCTGTCCTGTTTATATCACGGGTTGCAACTACGTGGAAGAACTGTCGTATTACGACAATATCACCGCGGCAATCAAGTATTTTGAGTCACTTATCGCTTACGCAGCCGGCCGCGTAAAGATATGCACATATAACTGCCATTGGAATAACTACGTTGACAAGCCCCACGAGTGGGACATTATCCACGACCATATCAAGGAGCTTGGCATCAAGTTTGACCCTTCACACACGATAAACGGCGGCAGAGATTATCTCTATGAGGCTTCCAAGTATGCAAACCGCTTTTATCACGTCCATATAAAGGGCACTGTCAACGTCGGAGGCAACCGTATCGACGACCCTCCCGCAGGTATGGATTCCATCAACTGGGGTGCGCTGATGTCACTGCTTTATAAGGCACACTATGACGGCATGCTCTCTATCGAGCCTCATTCCGAAACGTGGCGCGGCGAACTGGGCGAAAAGGGCATCAGATATACCGTAGATTATATCAGCAAACTGATTTTCTGATATGCTGTTTAAAAAAAGATTTAACAAAAACAAGCCGCCCAAAGACACGTCGAGCTCAGAGTTTAAGGTCTGGATGTGTCAAAAGATTGACGGCAAGACGCTCAAATATATACTCGAGCGCGGCATAGACAGCGTAGATACCGTCATAGGCAAAGGCGGCGTGCTGTCCTTCCACGACGGCATACTCGAGGTCATCTGCGGCGAAAAAACTCTCTTTAGAGCCGTAGGTGAAACTCTGTCCGCGTGGGAATTTATGTCGCTCGACGGAGTTACCTTGACCGGCATCGACCTCGATACCGGCAAAGAACGTACCGTAATGTGTTATTACACTTACTATAGAGATTAAAAAACATTAAGGAGATTTTATTATGGCAAGACTCAGAGCCGGTTTTATCGGCTGCGGCGGCATCGCCAACGGCAAGCATTTGCCAGCACAAAAGGCGGTTAACCTCATTGATATGGTTGCATTCTGCGACCTTGTCGAGGAAAGAGCGGTCAAGGCTGCCCAAACTTACGGCACTCCCGACGCAAAGGTTTATACCGATTACAAGGAGCTTTTAAAGGACAAGAGCATTGATATGGTATTTGTCCTTACTCCAAACCGTTCTCACAGCTTTATTACCATCGACGCTCTCGAGGCAGGCAAGCACGTTATGTGCGAAAAGCCTATGGCTATCAACGCCGAGGAAGCACTCAAAATGGTTGAAGCCGCAAAGCGCACCGGCAAAAAGCTCACTATCGGTTATCAAAACCGTCAGCGCGCCGACAGCAGGTTTATCAAGGGCGAATGTGACGAAGGCAATCTCGGCGATATATATTACGCACGTGCAACCGCTCTGCGCCGCAGAGCAGTACCAACTTGGGGCGTGTTTATGAATGAGTACGAGCAGGGCGGCGGTCCTCTTATTGACATCGGCACCCACGCGCTCGACCTCACTCTTTGGTGTATGAATAACTACAGACCCAAGTACTGCGTAGGCACTACATATCACAAGCTCGGCGAAGTATTCCCCACCGGCAACGCCTGGGGCGACTGGAAGAGCGGCGACCTTACTACCGAGGATTCCGCATTCGGCTTTATAGTCATGGAAAACGGCGCTACCATAATGCTCGAGTCGAGCTGGGCGCTCAATATGCTCGATACACGCGAGGCAGTCACTACTCTCTGCGGCACCAAGGGCGGCGCGGATATGAATGACGGCGTTCGTATCAATATGATTCATCAGGGCAGACAGTGCTTTATGAAGCCCAATCTCGGTGGCGGCGGCGTTGATTTTTACGACGGCTCATCCGAAGGCACACCGCAGGACCGCGAAGCGAGAGCATGGGACTTGGCGGTTATGAATGATACCGAAGTTTTTGTAAAGCCCGAGCAGGCTTACGTCGTTTCGCTGATACTCAACGGTATATACGAGTCCGCAAAGAGCGGCAAGCCGTACTACTTTGACCTCAGCAAGCTCGACAACCTCAAAAAATAAGGAGACACGATATGAAGCTTGGCGTTATAACGGTTCTGTTTGGTGACAAGCCTCTGCCCGAGGCGCTCGAGTACCTGCGTTCTATCGGTATCGAGCAGCTCGAAATCGGCGGAGGCGGTTATCCCGGCAGAGCACATTGCAACCCTACGGCGTTGCTCGCCGACCCCAAGGCTCTTACTGAGTTTAAGGCAACTATCGACTATTACGGTATGCCCATCAACGCATTGTCTTGCCACGGCAATCCCGTGCATCCCGACAAGGCAGTAGCGGCTAAGTTTGAGAGCGACTTTAACGAGACGGTTTTGCTCGCCGAAAAGCTCGGCATCAAAAAAATAATCGGATTTTCGGGTTGTCCCGGCGACAGCGAAGGCTCGCTATATCCAAACTGGGTTACCTGCCCGTGGCCCGAGGATTTCTTAAAGATTCTCGACTGGCAATGGAATGAAAAGCTCATCCCTTATTGGCAAAAGGAAGCCGCTTTTTGTGCTGACCACGGCATCCAAAAGATAGCCTTTGAGATGCACCCCGGCTTCTGCGTCTATAACCCCGAGTCACTGATGAAGCTCAGAAACGCAGTTGGTGACATCATAGGCGCAAACTTTGACCCGTCTCACCTCATCTGGCAGGGCATAGACCCCGTAGCCGCTATCAGATACCTTGGCAAGGCGATTTATCACGTCCATGCCAAGGATACTAAGGTTGATAAATATAACACCGCAGTCAACGGCGTACTCGATACCAAGCATTACGGCGACGAAATAAACCGCAGCTGGGTATTCAGAGCCGTAGGCTACGGCAACGGTATGCAGTATTGGCGCGATATGATTTCCAACCTGCGCATGGTTGGCTACGACGATATACTGTCTATCGAGCACGAGGACAGCATCATGACCTCTAATGAAGGCCTCGAAAAAGCCGTTGCCTTCTTAAAAGGCAGTATGATGTCCGAGCCTCTGCCGTCTTCGATGTTCTGGGCGTAATACGACATAATAAAAGCTCACCGTGAGGTGAGCTTTTTGTTTTATTCAACCGTGATTGTTACGACTGCCGGTTCACTGAATCCGAGGCAATGCGAGTAAGCGTATGTGAATGTGTCGGTGCCGGTAAAGCCTGCATCGGGATAGTAAACAAAGCTGCCGTCCGTACCGATTATCACACTGCCGTGCTCAGTGCCAATCGTGAGCTTATATGTGGCTATTTGGTCTCCTGCGATAGCTACCGAACCCTCACATACCGTATCTTTAGTTGCCGTGAGCGTTATATCATCCGGCTTTTCGGGTGAGCCTTGCAGGGTGTTTTTGATAAACTGATACGTATAGTCGTAAACGAGCCTTGCCTTTGTGTCCTTAGAGTAGCAAGCGTTCTTAAAGATAAAGAAGCCTTGATAATACATGTGTATCGACTTTGTCATATATTCGTCCGTGATGCCGTGATACAGATAGTCCATGTATTTTTCAAAGAATATACCGCCGTCGAGAGCAGAGTCCTGCAGTTCTATTTCGATGCACATATTAAACTTTTTTATCATATCGACAGCCGTGTCAAGGCGACTTTCAAGCACCGAAGCGTCAAACGCGTAGTTAGGTTGCATGCAAGCGGTGTCAAAGCCAAAGCTCTCCCATCTCGAGTAACCCGATGCTTGGAAATAAGGTATCCAAAAGAAATCGTAGTCGCGCTCGTGTACGTAATCCGCAACGTCATTGAGCAGATTCAAGAGTTCGCTGTCGGACGAAGTGTTGATTGATTCGTTCATCCAATAATATCCGCAGAAATTGAGGTTTTGATAATTGCCTGCGGCAAAACGCTTTTCAAATTCGTCGATGTACCAACGCATAACCTTGACGCGGTCTGCGTATCTTGAGCAGTTTTCTCTGTTGCCGTCGCCGTCCACGTCACCGAATGCGGTCATAGAGAGCATCGGGTAATAGAGCGTAACGTAAAAGTTGTATTTTTTGTTCGTGCCCAATGCCTCGTTGACTGTGGCGGCGGTCTTGTTGAGGGCGTCGATGTTGCAGTCGGCGGCAAACAGACGGTCAAGCGACCATTGCCAGTCACTCATCGTAGTGGCTTGGTGAGGTGCGCCACCGCTCGGGAATGCACCGCTTAATAAAAACAGGAAGCCGTCAAACATCGTATCACGTATGTTGCCGTCCGTGTCGAGATATGCCATGTAGGGGAGTATGTCCTCTGCTTTGTTATCCGACTTTTTGCTGTGATAGAGCAGCACTATATCGCTCGAACCGCCGAGCAGGTCGTCGCTTGCGTCTTTATATTCGCCGATTTTGGTGTTGCAGGTTTTGTAGTCGCTCTTTGCGAGTGCTATCGTGCCGTCTGTCAGTCTTTCGGTGCCATAGACTTCAAATTCGTCTGCGGCAGCCCATGTGCCTACGGGGAATGAAAATCTGATAAACCTTGCCGCCAAAGGAGTATCGAGCTTGCACTCGGCGTATTTGATACATCTGTCGGTGCTTTGGTCAAACGTAAGGGTGCAGATTTCATACCAAGTAATGCCGTCGCGCGATAGCAAGACGTTGACGTACTCGGGCGCGGTTACAGCCCAGTCTGTGTAGCTCAAAAAGCCTACCTTAAACGACTCTATGCTTGCAAGATATTCGAGGTCAAAGAATATGTCTCTCGATGCGCCGCGGTTAAACTTAAAGAAAGTGCCGCCGTGAATGTTGGTTCCCTGTCCGTAATTGCCGTCTGTCAGCACGGGAGACGTTACGGGCGTATTGTTTTTGATAGTCTCTTCGTTTACGTCCGCGGCACTCATTATCTGAGGCGAAAGTCCTTTGATAAGGTTTGTAACCTGCTTTGAACCGTTCGTGCGCTTGATATCCTTAGTAACCGTCGGCAAAACCACCTCGGGATACATCGTGGGCGCATTGTCCTCGACACCGTATGCGTATATCGCACATTCTTCGACGTAGAGCGCAGATCCGTCAAACATATCAAAGGTAAAGTTTACGTATCTGCCGCTGACCGCGCTGCTCAGAGATACGGTGTAATCGTAGTAAAGCTCGGTAACACTGCCCGAGGCATACACTCTGCCTATCTCGGTAAACGTTTTTTTATCGGCAGAAACCTCGACCTTCATGCACAGCGGCAGATAGTTGCCGACTGCGGGGTTTGAATACAGCGAAGCACTAAATACCGATAAGTCGGTGCGTTGTTTGCCGAGGTCGATGGTAACGGTTATAGGCTCGTCAGACTGATACGCCATATATGCGCTTGATTCTATATATCTGCTGATTACGCCATCGGTCAGCTTGACGGTATTTGCCTCCATACCGGCTATTACGTCTGCCGAAACCTTATAGTTGCATCCTTTAGAGATGAGTCCAAGTAGGGAGGTGTCGCCTACGGCGTCGCCCTTGACGGCGGCGAGGTTGGACGTGTGCGTGTCGGCGTCTATACCGTTTGATTTATAATAATCGCTTATTGCTTTTTTATAACTTTCGCTTTTACCCGTATATTCTATATCCGCACAAACCGTAACCTCGTCTAAGAATATCCACGAGGAGGATTTTGATATGGTAAACTTGATGTATCTCGCGGTGATGTATTCGGTTGATTCAAACACTGCCGTTTCCCTGTGCTCAAGCTCGGATTGTGCCACTACGTTTGTGTAGCCTGCGAGCTTGTATTCCGAGCCGTCAACCGAATAGTTAACTATAAATCTCGAAATCGGGCCAATGCCTGCAGTCGCGGAGTTTAAAAAATCAACTTCAAAATGATATAGCTTTTCCTGCACGCCGCCGAGGTCGATAACGACCGTCATTACCGAAGCAGAGCCGGGCGCGTAACCTACTAATTTTTCGTCGGTAAACGAAAGCGCCTGATTGCTCGCGTATATGCCGTCTGTCAACTGGCAATTATATAAATCGGGATAGCTGTCGCCTGCCTTTACGCTCGTTTCATAGCTGCAGCCGGTGCTGACGACGGTGCAATGCTCGGGGTCGGTCACCGTCTGCTTGACGTCAAACTCCGATTCCTCGGCTTTGCTGCCTTCGTCCTTAGATTCTTGATTTGATTCCGCTTCAGAGCTCGTTTGCTCGGTGTAGCTTGTGTCATCACTCGGCAGTGTGGGATTGCAAGCGACGAGCAACGACAGTAGCATTGCTATTATCAGTAATAAAGCTGTTTTTTTCATTTCCGTGCCTTTCTGTTTGTCTGACTTTTGTCATTCTATCATAGTATCAAAAATAAGTCAATCGGTATGTTGCTTTTGTAAGATGAGGGTGGTATAGTATTTACGTAATGGAGGCATTATTATGTATCTCAATATGTTCAGCGACGCCATGAGGGCGAAATTCGGCACTAAAGTATATAAAGTCTCGCTCGACGGCGGTATGACCTGCCCTAACCGCGACGGCACCAAAGGCACGCGCGGCTGCATCTTTTGCGGCAACCGAGGCGGCGGTGAATTTGCGGTAAAAAATGTGTGCGGCATACGCCGCCAGTTAGACGATGCGATATCAGTGATAGGCGCAAAAGCCGACGGATGTGGGCTGATAGCGTATTTCCAGTCGTTTACCAATACTTATGCACCCGTCGAACGCCTCAGAGAACTTTTTTTGCCCGTAATAAATGACGAGAGGGTAGTGGCACTGTCGATAGGCACGAGACCCGATTGCCTGCAGGACGACGTCGTGGAGCTGCTATCCGAACTTAATAAAATCAAGCCTGTTTGGGTAGAGCTCGGCTTGCAGACTATACACGAGAGCACGGCAAAGTATATCCGCAGGGGATACGACCTTTGCGTCTATGACGATGGAGTCAAAAGGCTCAAAGAGCGTGGCATCGAGGTTGTCACTCACGTAATTATCGGTCTGCCGTATGAAACCAAGCAAATGATTGTCGAGACCGCGAGATACGCAGGTGCCGTTTCGGACGGAATCAAGCTGCATTTGCTGCACGTCCTCAAGGACAGCGATTTGTATGACGAATACATGGCAGACAGAGTAGAGCCTCTGACTTTTGAAACTTATGCCGATATACTCACTGAGTGCATTAAAAATATCCCCCGAAACGTGGTTTTGCACCGCATAACGGGTGACGGCGACAAAAAAACGCTCGTGGCCCCTCTGTGGAGCGCAAACAAAAAGCGCGTGCTCAACGACTTGCACGCGCATTTCAAGGCTGTTGATTTAGTTCAGGGCTGTGAGGTCTGATACTTCGGTTATTTCATCGTAATAGTCTTTTAGGTACTCGATGGCTTTATTTTGCATTTTTATATTGCCGTAGCCGTCGAGCCTGACCTTATATCCGTCTTTGAAGGTTATCAAGTAACCTTCTTTTTCTATGTATTCTCCGTAGGCGTTAGTCATACCTGCATAGTGATAAACGCCGGTGATGTTTTTGTAGTCGTACTTTACCGTGTCGTCCCAAGGCATTTGCAGTGCATTGGCAGGCTCGGTGACGTACGTGGGGTAGAATCTCAGCGCAGTACACGACAACATCATGGCAAAGACCGTTTCGAGCGCCATAACTATGGTAAATACTATGCGGCATAACGTGCGTAGCTTGTCCGATATGGTAATATCGGTAAACTCAATAAGCTTTAGGTTTGCTCTCGGACGTATAAAAGCAGTTGCTCTGTCGTAAAAAAACACCGCGGCGAGCGCACTCGGAATGAGTGCAAAGGCAGGTATCCCGATAAGCGTGGGCAACTCGAGCGAAATAACGGCGCCAAAAGACAAAAATCGGCAGAGCAGTGCATATATTCCGCAAAAGAATATCGACATAAACGGCAAAACCGTAAAGAATGCGAGCGGTATCCTGCCAAAGAGGGCTTTTTGATAATACTTACGGGCAAAGCAGTCGTCGCTTATCGGCACAAATTCAGGCGGCATATCGGCAATGGCGTTTGCCAGTGCCGCTTCGTAGTAGGTCGGACGTTTTTTGTTTTTAAATAGCTTTATCGCTTTTTTGCGCTTGCCCTTTAAAAAGCTAAGATACGCTTCGTCGGTTGTCATGGTCGGCAAAAAGACGGAGCCTTCGTAAATGTCGCACAGCAATGTAAAATACGCCTGTCTCGTTTGCTCGCTGTCAAAGGTCGTGTGCTTGGATTTTAGCTTAAATTGCTTTATAAACTCTGCCTCTTGGCGTTTAAAGAGCGACTTGACTGTATTGTCGTCGCTGCATATCGTCTTTAAATCGGGCAGGCTCCTGTCGATGGCGGACGTTAGTGCGGCAAAACAGTCATCGAGCCTTTGCACCGTCTCGATATAAGGAAATACCGAGCAGACAAAACCGTCGTTTACTAAGTCGCACATTGGCATATAGCGCTCGCTGTCTATAGACGGATAAACCCTGCAAAACAGCGTGCAGGGACAGCAGAGACTGCCTCCTTTGGTACGAAATACTATTTCGAGCCTCAGTGTGCCAAGTCTCATAACGAGACTGACCCCCGACTTTGTTTTTTGCGCTTTTGATTCGCTCGCGCCCAAACTGTCAGAGTATGTGTTTGCTATCTCAAAAAAGTGTTCACTGAGTGCCGACACCTTCATTTCCTTCACCGCCTTTGCCATTGATTATATGCAAATAACCGCGTAAAGTCAACAAAAAAAGAAAAATGCAAAAAGTTGTGGCTTTTTTTGTTTAAGTGTGATATAATTAGCCTAAGGAGGTATGGATATGAGTCTTAAAAAGTTAATTAAAGGCGATTATGCCATGTCTGCTTTGCACACTATCGCCAGCGGTTATCGCGACGTGCGCCGCGGAGGCAGCTTTGCCATGCGTGCCGCAAAGAACGAAAAGCACCTCGGGGACCTCAATGCTGTCAGCGACTATGCCGTACTTACAAAGATATTCAAAAACATATATGTCACCGATGACGACGTTTTTGTGGACCTCGGTTGCGGAATGGGCAGGGTGCTCAACTTCCTCGTGACAAAGGGCTACGACTGCCGTATAATCGGTGTCGAAAAAAGCCCTGTTATCGCAGAAGGATGCGCCGAGATTTTCAGACGCAAGGACAGAGTTTCCATCATTTGCGCGGACGTAACGGTAGCTACGCCGAGCGACGGCACGATTTTCTTTATCTATTCGCCGTTTAGCGATACAGACATCGAAAAAATCGCCGTAAATATCGAAAAAAACGCATCCGGACCAATTAGGCTGATTTATGCCGACGATACTCACTCGGCGGTGTTACGCAGCAGGGACGGATGGAAGGCAGATTGCAGCGGCAGTATCAAGCTGAGATACGCTTCGCCTTTGCACTATACCGTATTTACATATTTGCCTTAGATTTATACTTGGGGAGGAAAGTTATGGATTTATTCGGTCTTAAAATACCTACACAGTTTGACGACAGACTGCCGATGTATCTCAACGTCACAGGCAGCTTTGATAACGAAAAATACATACTCAAAAATGGCTCAAAGCTCAGCTTTGATACTTATTTCGGCTGCTTTTCGGTTTCAAAATATCTAAAGTACACTACGCTCACAAAAGCAAAGCTCGTCTTTGTATATTGCGGCAAAATAGTTTGCGAGATTGTTTCGTCTGCTACCGGCACGGTCAGCGTTAACGAATTTGAGTCTGTAAAGCCTGCTATGGGCGAGGTAGAGCTTGATTTTGCAAATGCAGGCGAGAATGAAATCTGGTATCCAAAGTTTGTGTCTTTGGACGACAACACCAGATTCCTCGGCGGCATTTACAGGGCTGACGCAGAGCCCAAAGACATCAAGGTGGCGTTTATCACCTGCACTTACAAGCGCGAAAGTTTTGTTATAGACACCGCAGAGCGCATGGCAGCTTTACTCGAGGACAGCGACATCAAAGATTCGTTTGAGTTTTTGATAGTCGATAACGGCAAGTCGCTCGAGGGTAAACTGCCTGTCAACGACAAGATACACCTTTATTACAATAAAAACACAGGTGGCAGCGGCGGATTTACTCGCGGTATGATAGAGGCTTATCATCAGGGCGGCTTTACCCACGTGCTGATGATGGACGACGACATCAGCTTTGACGAAAACGTCATCATCAAGACCGTCACTACTCTGCAGCTCTTAAAGTCCGAGTACAGCGATATATGCCTCGCAGGCGGTATGCTCAAGATAGACGACCCTACCTCGCAGTTTGAGGCAGGCGCAAGACGTATGGGCATCAATATATCAAACAAATCCCTGCGCCTCGACAATATGATTTCACTGCTCGCTAACGACAAAGAGGAGCACGCCGATTACGGCGGATGGTGGTACTACTGTATGCCTATCTCCTTCGTCAGCGACCAAAGCCTGCCTATGCCGTACTTTATCAAGGACGACGACGTAGAGTTTTCGCTACGCAACAAGGCAAAGGTTGTGGTTATGAACGGCGTCGGCGTATGGCATCAGGATTTCAGTGCAAAGTATGTGCCGTATCTCGACTATTATATGGTTCGCAACGGATTGATTACAAACTCGATATATCATCTTAAAACCTCGACGGGCGGTACGGGCAACCTTATATTCGAGCGCATTTGCCGCTCTATTATCTACAAGATGCCGGATGCCAACAGGTTTTACAGCATGGCACTCAGAGACTTTATAAAAGGCCCTCAGTTCTTTTATGACACCGACAGCGAGCTCTTAAACACCGAGCTCAGATGTATCGAGTCGCGCCAGCTCCCTGAATTGCCCGAGGATGAGCATGAGCGTACAAAGCTGATGCTAAAGGCGGTATTTACAGCCGCTTTTTGGAAGGTTCTCGGTATGTATATCTCCGCATCGGTCAAGTACCTCATTTTCAGAGTGCGCGCCTGCCGCGAATATCCTGCCGAATTTAAAAAGATGACGAGCTTGGAAACTTGGCAAAAAATACTCGAGCTCGATAAATAAAACACAAAGTGCTCCGCATTTGCAGAGCACTTTTTAGTTAATATCTGACCTGTGTTACCTCGGTCGCCGACGGATTATAAAACTTGCATATCTTTAAAAAACGGTTTGTCGCGTCAAACAAAACTACCGCCTTTTTTGCCCCGGGGTTATTTATCTCGGCAAAATATGCGTCAGGCGTGGTGAGTGAGGACAGCGCATAGACCGTCTCTTTTTTGCTGTATTCCGCCTTTAGCCTTACGCTTTGTTCGGATGTCAGCGGAGCTATTTTACAGCAATCACGGATGTTAAAGCTTATGCGCTCTTTGCGCTGCTTTGCACCGTATATCGTGGCAAAGGTTACGCTGCCCGATACCGTCTCGTACTCAAATTCCTTTTGTGTACTGCGCCAGGTAATCAGTATGATAATGTATAAGGTTATCGGTATCAGCGCCATTACGGGCACGAGTCCGCGCAGGAAGGTGAGTATCAGTAAAGAAAATAGCAAAACGTAAATTATGTAAACCATCACGAGCAATACACGTCTTGCTTTGAGCCTGCCTTCGACCTTTTGAACTACCGTAAACTCGTATGGTGAATTGATACTATTCATCAGCCACTGACTTTCTTATAGGTGTAAAATCTAAAGTGCAGTCCGTCTATGCCGTCGGTCTCGGGGTTTGAAACCATGTCGTCGCTTAAGCCCGCAACCTGCCATTCGCCGCTCGCGTCGAGGTTGGGGAAGTACACGTCCTTATCAAAGCTTTTGTCAAACTTTGTGACGACACATTCATTGCAATAAGGTAGCATCTGTCTGTAAACGCTCGCTCCTCCGATAACAAAAACGTCGTCGTTGTTATATTTTGCTGCTTCGATGAGAGCTTCGTCTATCGAGTGGACTACGGTCGCACCCTCTACTGTATATGCAGGGTCTGGATGCAAAACTATGCTCGTGCGGTTTTTGAGTGCCTTGCCGCCGGGAAAGGTGGCTACGGTGTTTGAGCCGCATATTACAACCTTGCCTGCGGTCAGCGCCTTAAAGTTCATAAGATCGGCTCTGACACGGGCTAGGAGGTCGCCTTTGTAACCGATGCCCCATTCTTTATCTACTGCTACTATTATTTTCATTATGTAAACCTCAAACCGCAACGGGGAATTTGCCTATTTTTTCGCCGTGCTGATAGTTTTCGACAGTAAAGCTGTCGGGAGTAAAATCGTAAAAGTTTGTAATATTTGGGTCGAGAGTGACCTTGGGCGCATCAAACGGAGTGCGCGTGATTAACTCTTTGACGATAGGGACGTGGCGGTCATAAATGTGAGCGTCTGCAATGACGTGCACAAATTCGCCGGGCTTTAGTCCCGAAACCTGTGCGAACATCAGCACGAGCGCCGCATATTGCGCTACGTTCCACGCGTTTGCGGCGAGCATATCCTGCGAGCGCTGATTGAGTATGGCGCAGAGTTTGTCACCTACTACGTTAAAGGTCATGCTGTATGCGCAGGGATAGAGAGCCATTTCGTGCAGGTCTGCAAAGTTGTATATGTTGGTCATTATGCGTCTCGAGCAGGGATTGTGCTTGAGGTCGTAGAGTACGCGGTCAACCATGTCAAACTCGCCCTCTTTATACTGGTGCTTTACGCTCATCTGATATCCGTAGGCCTTGCCGATAGAGCCGTTTTGGTCAGCCCATGCGTCCCAAATATGACTGCCGAGGTCGTGGATGTTGTTGGACTTTTTTTGCCAAATCCACAGTATCTCGTCTATGGCACTGCGGAGAGAAATGGGGCGTATCGTCATCAGAGGAAACTCTTTTGACAGGTCGTAGCGGTTGACTACGCCAAAACGCTTGATGGTGTATGCCGGCGTGCCGTCGTCCCAGTGTGGTCTGACGCTTTCGCCGTCAACTAAAGTGCCGTTGTCGATAATGTCTTTGCAAGTATTGATAAAGGCGATGTCTGCACTGCTCATAAATGTGTTCTCCTATCAATTCTGATTATATATATAATACCATAAGAGATAAAAATGTCAATAAAGATTATTGCTTTTTTGCAAAAATGAGTTATAATTAGCATATTAACGTTCTGAGGTAGTATTATTGAAACTCATCGGTAAAAAAACAGGCAATATGACGGACGGCAGCATAGTTAAGCTGCTCATTTCGTTTACCGTTCCTCTGTTGCTCGGCAATCTGTTTCAACAATTATATAACACGGTAGATACTTACGTCGTAGGCAACTTTGTCGGTACGTCGGCTTTTGCCGCCGTTGGCTCCGTTGGACCTATCATTAACACGCTGATAGGCTTTTTCAGTGGACTCGCGACAGGTGCAGGCGTTGTCGTGTCACAGTTTTTCGGTGCAGGCGACTACAAAAACGTGCGCAATACCGTCAACACCGCAGTCGTAATGACCGCAGGTATGGCGCTGTTGTTTACCGCCATCGGAGTTTTGTGTTCGCCCTTTGCACTGAGGCTGATGAGCACTCCCGACGATGTTTTTGCCGAAGCAAACGAGTATCTGACGATATACTTTGCAGGCGTTTCGGGATTGATGTTTTATAATATCGGTGCAGGCATACTGCGTGCCGTCGGCGACTCTACAAAGCCTTTTATCTTGCTCGTTATTTCGGCACTCATCAATACCGGACTTGACCTTTTGTTTGTGCTTTCGTTTAATATGGGCGTTGCAGGCGTCGCATGGGCGACCGTTATTGCACAGGCTATCTCGGCTGTTATCGTTATGGTAATGCTTTTAAAGACGGGCGAATGCTACGGCGTGCGCGTCGGCATGGGGATGTTTAAGCTCGACGTCTTTAAAAAGATTGTCAAGGTCGGCATACCTGCGGCACTGCAAATGGCTATAACCTCGTTTTCCAACATCTTCGTGCAGGCGTATATCAATTCCTTTGATAAATTTGCAATGGCAGGCTGGACGGCGTATAACAAGATAGATACCTTTGCCATGCTGCCGATGATGAGCATTTCGCTTGCTTCTACCACCTTCGTCGGTCAAAACCTCGGTGCAGGCAAGGTTTCGCGTGCCAAAACGGGCACTCGCGTCGCTATGCTGATGTCACTGGCGGTGACTGTTATCTGTATAGTGCCGATAATGATATTTGCGTCTCCTCTTGTCGAGCTCTTTAACAGTGACCCTCTGGTTTTGCCTTACGGCACTCACATACTGCTGTTGCTCTCGCCGTTTTATGTGCTGTGCTGCTTTAACCAAATCTATGCAGGCGCGCTGAGAGGTGCAGGAGACTCGAGAGCTCCGATGTTTATTATGATCGGCTCGTTTGTAGTTTTCAGACAAATCTACCTTGCCGTAGCAACTGCAATAACCGCTTCTATGCCGCAAATGACCGCGCTGACGGTCACGGTGCTCGGTTATCCTGCAGGCTGGCTCATTTGCAGTATCGCGATGCTGCTATATTATAAGCTGAGTAACTGGGAAACAAAACGAGTGGTTAACAGCGTAAAGCTCGAAACGTAATAGTAAAAGCACCGCCTTTTTTGAGACGGTGCTTTAGTTTTATTTGCTCGCTTTATCCTGCTTTATGAGGTTTTTGATTGCACCTACGGCTATGCGTATAGCGCCTGTGGTGTCTTCGGTTTTTGAGTTATCGCCGAGCAGCTTTTCACGCTCTTGGTTCCAAATAACGTGAAATACCGAGCCGCATCTTACGCGTCTGAATGCCGCTACCGTAAACATCGCGGCAGACTCCATTTCAGAGCAGAGTACGCCGAGACGTTTCCACGCTTCCCATTTGTTCAAAAGGTCGTAGTAAACGGGCTTGACTTCGGGCGAATGCTGACCGTAGAACGAATCCTTTGCCTGTACGACGCCGACGTGATAGACAGATTTGTTTGTCTTGGCTGCCTGCACGAGTGCGTTGACGACCTCAAAATCTGCTGTGGCAGGATAGCCGTCGGGAGCATATTCATAGCTCGTGCCGTCCTGACGTATAGCCGACATCGCGATAACCGCGTCTCCCGACTTGACGTCAACGTTTATACCGCCGCAGGTGCCTATGCGTATAAAGGTGTCACTGCCACAGTTGGCAAGCTCCTCGA
>DCHM01000022.1:35395-37086 GCA_002314835.1 Clostridiales bacterium UBA1752
CCGTTGTATATACAATATTCGCGATTTGTACCGAAATGAACGGGATTATCAAGGTATTTGGCGATTATCTGGCATCTGCCGGGGTCGCCGGGCATGATAACGTATCTGCCGACGTCGCCTTTTTTGGCTTTAATATGAAATTGCAATTCTTCGTTTTGCAGCATGATATTACCTCCGACTTTTTTACAATAATACCATAAACAAATAAATAAAGCAAGACTTAGTTGCTATTGATTTTATATTAAAAACGTGATAAAATAACTTATTAAAAAGGAGGTACGGTATGGGTAGCTTTGGCAATAACTTAAAAACCTCGGTTTACGGCGAAAGCCACGGTGCGGGCGTAGGCGTTTTGATAGACGGTATGCCTGCAGGACTTGCCGTCGATGAAGCTCTTATTGCGGATGCACTCAAAAAGCGCGTCTCGTATTGTGCCGCAATTTCGACGACTCGTAGGGAAACCGACTTTGTGATACAAAGCGGAGTTTATAACGGATTTACTACAGGTACGTCGCTTTGCATCTTCCTGCCCAATATCGACGTCGATGACCGCCCATATAAAGGCGTAGCACGTCCGGGACACGCCGATTACACCGAGTTTGTCAGGTCGGACGGATACTGTGACCTCAGAGGCGGCGGTTATCACAGCGGCAGACTGACTGCGGCGCTCGTTGCCGCAGGCGCAATCGTTTTGCCTGCTTTAAAACTGCAAAATATAAAAATTGCTTCGCATATTGCGACGCTCGGCGGTATCGAGGATGCAGAAATGACAGCCGACAGCACGCTGTGCGACGATTTCCCTACCGTTAGCAGAGAGTGCGGAGTTAAGATGCGCGCCTATATTGCCGATGTAAAGAGCAAGGGAGACAGCTGCGGAGGCGTGTGCCAAACCAAAATATTCGGTCTCCCTGCAGGTCTCGGCGGTGGGTATTTTGATTCTGCCGACGGACTTATCAGCTTTGGGCTGATGTCTTTGCCTGCCGTCAAATCGGTATCTTTCGGCAACGACATTGCAAGCCTGCTCGGCAGTGCCGCAAACGATAAGCTTTATGCTAAAAACAACAAGGTATATACAAAAACCAATAACTGCGGAGGAATCGTCGGCGGCATAACCAACGGCAGTGACGTCGTTGTTAACGTTTCGATTAAGCCGGTAGCCTCGATAGCAAAGCCGATGGATACGGTTACTTTGCCCGATTTAGAGCCGATTTCAGTCGTTACGGACGGTCGCCACGACCCGTGCGCGGCTCACCGCATAATACCTGCTCTCGACGCCGTATGTGCACTCGCCGTAGCCGATTTGATGATAGGCAGATACGGCAGAGACTGTCTCGCGGCTAAGGTAAAAAGGCTATGAAATACGGCCTTACAGGACAGGGGATAGGATATACCTTTTCACCCGAAATTCACGCTTTGCTCGGTCTCTGCGGCTACGAGGTCTTTGACACAGACGACATAAAAGAGTTTGTAACAAAAAGAGATTTTGACTTTGTCAACGTCACACAGCCATACAAAAGAGCGGCGTTTGAGCTTGCCGACTTGATTGACGACAGTGCGTCTGCCGTCGGTGCCGCCAATCTGCTTGTCAATAACGGAGGCAAGCTGACGGCGTACAATACCGACGTTTACGGGCTGAAAGCGGCGATAAGCAAGCGTTTTGACAGCCTCAAAGGCATGACTGTTTTACTGCT
>DCHM01000022.1:37228-51898 GCA_002314835.1 Clostridiales bacterium UBA1752
AATTGCACACCCGTCGGCACTACGCCTTACGGCTTGCTCAGCTTGATAACGGCGAGTGACTTTACAAACTGCAAAGGCTATTTCGACCTCGTTTATAATCCTTTGAGGACAAAAACCGTGCAGGATTTCAGCGACTTAGGCGTTTATACTCAAAACGGTTTATATATGCTCGTGGCACAAGCGGCTTATACGCAAGAGTTGGCGCTAAAAAACGGAGCTTGCAATAAAATAAATAATGTTTTCATAACTGTTGCTAACTCAAAGCGCAACATCGTTTTGACGGGCATGCCGGGTTGCGGCAAGAGCACGGTGGGCAGTATGCTCGCAAAAGGTTTGGGGCGCGAGTTTGCAGATACGGACGAGTTGTTTTTTGAGGCGTACGGCATCACTCCGAGCGAGTGCATAAAGCGCTTTGGTGAAAACGATTTCAGAAAAAAAGAAAAGCTTATCGTAGAGTCTGTTTCGTCCCGGCAGGGCATAGTAATCGCTACCGGCGGCGGAGCTATCATTGACAAGCAAAACTATATGCTGCTAAGGCAAAACGGCGTTATCTGCTATCTGCATCGCGAACCCTCCGATTTGGCGCCCTTGCCAAACAGACCGCTTGCGGATAGCAAGCAAAAGCTTATGAAACTATATGCACAGCGCATTGACGTTTACAAGTCACATTGCGACTTAATTATTACACAAACCGACTACCGCGAGGCAGCCGACACGATATTAAAAAAGGCTTTTATTGTATGACCGTCACTATCGGCAAGTCAATAGCACGCGGAGAGGTCACGCCTCCTGCGTCAAAAAGCATATTGCACAGAGCCATTATCTGTAACGCACTTTCTGGTGGCAATATTACGGGCAACAACGCTTGCGATGATATTAGCGCCACTCGCAGGTGCCTGTCTTTATGCTCTTTTGACGGCAAAGCATTAAGTGCTTTGGGAACTCTTGACTGCGGCGAAAGCGCCACGACGCTGAGGCTTTTGATGCCTCTGCTTATGAACGGCAGCAAAACGGTCTTTGCCTGCGAGCCTTCGTTGCTTGCAAGACCTATGGACGTTTACAAAGCAATTTGCAAACATTATACAAACAGCAGTGGCGCTATCTCTATTTGCGACACTCTGAGTGCAGGTGAATATATCATAGACGGCAGCATCAGTTCTCAGTTTGCTTCGGGGCTTATGCTCGCTTTGCCTCTCAAAGACGGTGACAGTGTTATAAGGTTTAATAAACCGCTCGTCAGCAAGAGCTACGTTACCATGACTGCGGCGGTTATGTCCGCATACGGCGTCTGTGCTAAAGTTTTTGACGACAGGATAGAGATAAAAGGCAATCAAACCTACAATGCTTGCGACTATGTTTGCGAGTGTGACGAATCGTCTGCAGCATATATCGGCGCTTTTGGCTTTGTCGGCGGCGACGTTAACGTATCTGGCAGACAAAAGCCGTCTTTGCAGGGCGACTCTGTTTGGAACGATATATTTCAAACATTATGTAAACAAAACGCTACGATAGATGTTACAAATACTCCCGACCTCGCGCCGATTATTATGGCACTTGCGGCGCTTAAAAACGGCGCTACACTACTCGGTACTCATCGGCTCGGATATAAAGAAAGCGACCGCGTAATGGCGATGAGAGACGAGCTTGCCAAGGTTTTGCCGGATATGCGATTTGTTATCGGCGATGATAGCGTACAAATTACCCCTGGCAGGACTTTTGTCTCCGGTCAAACTATTGATTCGCACGGCGACCACCGTATAGCTATGGCTATGTCACTATTGCTTTCGCTCTGCGGCGGAAATATAGCTGGCGCCGAATGTGTCGACAAGAGCTATCCCAGTTTTTTTAACGACTTAAAATCATTAGGAATCGAGGTGCGAGCCTTATGATGAATATGAAGTTTTACCGCAAACTGCCTATCCCTCAGGAGGTAAAGCGCGAGTATCCATTAACGCCCAAAATGGCTGAGATAAAAGCTGAGCGTGACAAGGCGATATGCGACGTGTTCACGGGCGACAGCGATAAGTTTTTGCTCGTCATAGGCCCTTGCTCTGCCGACAATACAGACGCGGTCCTCGAGTACCTTGCGAGACTTAAGGCTCTGTCCGATAAGGTAAAAGACAAGATAATCGTTATCCCTCGCATTTATACGGGCAAGCCGCGCACTACCGGCGACGGCTACAAGGGTATGCTGCATCAGCCTGACCCCACTATGCACGACGATATGCTGCAGGGGATTATTTCGATAAGGTCGTTGCACATGACCGCTCTCAGAGACTACGGCTTCAGCACGGCTGACGAAATGCTATATCCCGAAAACCACAGGTATTTGTCAGACCTTTTGTCATATACCGTCGTGGGTGCCCGCTCGGTCGAAAATCAACAGCACCGTCTGACTGCGAGCGGACTCGATATACCCGTCGGTATGAAGAACCCCATTTCCGGCGACCTGTCGGTTATGCTTAACGCAATAAGGACTTCGCGCCACGGGCACACCTTTTTGTACCGCGGATGGGAGGTTGAGAGCACCGGCAACCGCTTGACGCACGGCGTGCTCAGAGGCAGTAAGGACGCTCCAAACTGCGGCATTGACGACGTTAAACGCTGTCTTGAGCTCTTTGACGAGTACGGCATAGACAATCCTGCCGTTATAATAGACACAAATCATTCAAACTCGGGCAAAGACTATCTGAGACAGATAGATATAGCTTTGGACACCGTAAAATACAGACAGAGCGCTATCAAAAAGTTTGTAAAAGGCTTGATGATAGAGAGCTATCTCGAGGACGGATGCCAGAGCATAGGCGCTGGGCGCTTTGGTTGCTCTATCACCGACCCGTGCCTCGGGTGGCAAAAGACAAACGAGCTGGTATTAAAGCTTGCAGATTTACTGTGAGGTATATTTATGATAATCAAAAATCAAACCTTTGACGCCGAGAGAGCGCTGTATAACCTCAAGGACAGCGAGGTAATTGACTGCACCTTTGCAGGGCCTGCCGACGGCGAATCCGCTTTTAAGGAAGGGCACAATATCAAAGTTTGCGGCTGTAATTTTTCGCTCAGATATCCGTTTTGGCACGATATCGGCTTTGAGATAGATAAATGCAGCCTCGACAGTCTCACGAGAGCGGCACTTTGGTATTCACGCGGCGGTGTTATCAAAAACAGTGTTTTGCACGGCATCAAAGCGCTCAGAGAGTGCAGTGACGTTAAAATAATAGGCAGCGATATTGATTCGGCGGAATTCGGCTGGCGATGCAAAAACATTGATATCTCAAATACCAAAGTAAACTCTGAGTACTTTATGTTTGAAACCGAGGGCGGCAACCTCGAAAATCTCGATATGACGGGCAAGTATTCGTTTCAATACACCAGAGACTTGGAGGTTACGGACTCTGTGTTTCACACCAAAGACGCTTTTTGGCACAGCAAAAACGTCACGGTCAAAAACAGCGTTATTGCAGGCGAATATCTCGCTTGGTATAGCGAAGGTCTGACGCTGATAGGCTGCAAGATAAGCGGCACACAGCCGCTGTGCTACTGCAAAAACCTCACGCTGATAGACTGCACTATGGATAACTGCGATTTGTCGTTTGAATATTCAGACGTATGCGCGAGTATAACGGGCCATATTGATTCGGTAAAAAACCCTGCGTCGGGTCACATAACCGCAGACTCGATAGGCGAGATAATAACCTCCGATTCGGTCATAGAAACAAACTGTGAGATTACAATCAGATAAAAATAAAGCCGCTTTGATAGCGGCTTTTGTATTTGTATGAGCTTAGTCCTCTATAGACGAATTATACATTGCGGCGTAATAACCGTTTTTGTCCATCAGCTCTGCGTGATTGCCTTTTTCGATAATGCCGTTTTCGCCCAAAACTATTATCGTATCGCAGTTTTTGACGGTAGTCAGTCTGTGTGCGATGATAATGGAGGTTTTGCCGCGCGACAGCTCGTCAAACGACTTTTGTATCAGCTTTTCGGTTATGTTGTCGAGCGCGCTCGTAGCTTCGTCGAGTATCAGTATGCCGGGGTTTTTGAGGAATATGCGAGCAATGGCTATCCTTTGCTTTTGACCTCCCGAAAGCTGTATGCCGCGCTCACCGCATATAGTATCGTACTTGTTGGGCATTGATTCCACAAACTCGTCTATCTGTGCTTTTTTTGCGGCGGCTTTTACGTCGTCGAGGGTAGCGTCGGGCTTGCCGTATCTGATATTGTCGGCGATAGAGCCCCAGAATATAAACACATCCTGCTGTATGTGACCTATCTGATTGCGCAGTGAAGTAATATCATAGTCTTTTACGTTAACGTCGTCTATGAGTAAGCTGCCTTTGCTTACGTCGTAAAACCTCGGTATCAGCTTTGAAATCGTTGATTTGCCGACGCCCGTTTCACCGACGATGCCGACCTTTTCGCCGGGCTTTATAGTGATGCTGAAATTATTGAGGACGTATCTGTCGTCGCTCTTGTATTTAAACGAAACGTTGTCAAACTCGATTTTGCCGTTTAGTGACGTGACTACTTTGGCGTCGGGCGAAGAAACAATCTCGTTTTTGACGTTCATGATGCTGTAAAACTTTTCGTAGCCCGACCACGCTTGCTGGGTGGTTTCGACGATAGTCGGCATGCGCGATACCGAAGAAATCAAGCTGTTGACGTACAAAAAGAACATAACGAGGTCTGGTATCGTGTCACTGCCGCGATTGATGATGATAACTCCGCTTATAGTGAGCAGTATCAGCTTTGTGACGTTGGCGATAAAGTTATTTGTCGAATAGAATATAGCGGTTTCTTTTACTTGGCGTAGGCGCGACGAAACGTATTCGCCGTTGATGCTCGTAAAATTGCTTTTTTCGTACTTTTCGTTGCTAAAGGCTTTGGTGAGCTGAACACCTGCGAGAGACGAGGCTATCTTTGCTGAAAGCTCGCCCTGTTCTTTGCGTATGTCTCTAAAGCACTTCATCATTCTTTTGCGTCTTAAAACGGTAAACACCGCGAGCACCGCAAGCCCGGAAACCATGACGAGAGTAAGGCGCCAGTTGACTATCGCGCATAGCGTCAAAGGGATGACGACGTTGATGGCTACTGTTATGATATCTTCTATCGAGTGGTGGCTTGCTTCGCTTATTTCGTTGAGATGCGAGGTCAGATTGGCGAGCAATTCGCCGCTTTGCTTGTCGTCAAAGTATTGATAGTCCATTTCCTCAAACTTATTAAACAAGTCACTCCTCATATCTGCCTCGATATGTATGCCGAGCAAATGACCTACGTATCCGATGGAATACGAGCAGAAGTAATGCAGGCCGTATATCACGAGCAACGAGACTGCTATAATAGCCAGATACTGAGCCGTGTCAACCTTGCCGTTCAATATTTCTCTCGTAAGATACGGATAAATAGTATCTATGGCGGCGAAAAGCAGTGTGCAGCCTACGTCAAAAGCGAGTAGCTTTTTGTGCCTTTTATAATATGCAACCAAAGTTTTTATCATCGTGTCACCTCGCAGGGTTATTATTAGCTTTATTAGTCTATCATATTTTTAAGAAAATGCAACCTCGTTTTTGCAAAAAAAGTCCAAACCTCTTTTAAAAGTAGGTTCGGACTTGATTTTTAAGCTATAAAGTTCTTTTCGTCGTCGGGGTCGAGTATCACGCGCACAGTAAGGTTGCCGTTGCGCTCGCGTAGTGCGTCGATAAATTGCTTTATGTCTGCGCCGGGCTTTAGCCTTACAACGTAGCAAAGCTCGCACAGCGAGCCGTATTCGGTCGTCTTGACTGAGTGTAGCTTGCTGCTTGATGCGTATGCCTGCATTACGTCGTCAAACGCTCCGGGATAGTCCATATCCTCGGGGATGGTGATGCGGAGCTTAATGACACCTTTGGGAGTGCGTCCGACTTTGAGCAGCTCAAGCGCAGTGATAACTGCGAGCACTACGACGGTAAAGCAAGCCGTATAAGCGACGTAGCCAGTGCCGCATCCGAGACCGATAGCGAGTGCAAAAAACAGATATGTAAGGTCTTTGGGTGAGCCGAGCGTCGTGCGGAATCTGATGACGGCGGCGGCACCTGCGAGCGAGAGGGCGGCGGCGGTGTTTGTGCCTACCAATAATATAATCGAAGAGCTGACTGCCGGTATCAGTATGATAGGCAACACGATAGCTGAGGAATATCCTACGCTCCTGTGGGTCAGCATATAAACGAGCGCCGAGAGCAAGCCGAGGCCGATAGCTGAGCCGAGCATGATGAGTGTGTTACCGAGGTTGAGCCCTTCGGTAAATACAGTTTGAAAGTCCATTATATATTTACCTCACTTAGTGATTTATCTTTTATCAGTCTGTAAGCCGTGCCGTATTTGGAAAAGCTGTGCGGATATATTTTGCACTTTGCCAGTGCTTTTGCGAGCCACAGCGGCATAGCATCGTTAAATTTCAGTTCGAGGATAAGCGTATCGGCAGACAGTATCGGTTTGCCGTAATCGCCGTCAGATAGCGTGACGTCGGTATCTCTGTAAGTTATATTAAAGTCAAAGGTCACGCGGATTTCGGGGTCGTAGGTACAGTAATACGCGCGTCTGTCATAAGCTATATACATCTTGGGCGAAAGCTTATTGACCTTGAAATAGTACGCAAACTCACGCGTCATCTGCTCGTCTGTGCCGACAGGTGGGATGCCCTCCTGCATAAACCTTACGGCGTCACTTTCACTGCATTTGATACGGCGCTTTACTCCGACACCGTATATTTTGCGCTTGACTTCCAAAAAGCCGATACCGGTTTGCGCGTAATTTTCATAAGCTCTAAAGCGAGCTTTTTCTTTGTAATTCGGCTTTTGAACCGAATTGCGCGCTATTTCATAGTCGTCTGTGTCGAGATAAAGGTTAAAAATGCGGTACGTTTTGCCGTCAACGCAAAACCTGTCCGGCGTGATATAATCTTTGATGCAGTCGTAAAACTCGTCTGCTTTTTGCTTTGTCACCATATACTTGCGCTCGTATCGCTTAAACGAGGTGGTAGTATTTACGGTTCTGACCGTTTTGGGCACGCTTTTCGCCTCCTGACAGGTGAATGATAGCAGAGATGACTTTAATTACCCTTAATTTTAACACCATTTAAAATAAAAAGCAATAAAAAATGAGCGCTTAAAATAATTTCAAATATCAGCCGATAATCGACGCTTTATGCTAAATATACAGTAAAATTTGCAAGACGGCGTTCAAAATCTTGCAAAATTGTATTGACACGAGACTCTTTATATGATATTATCATGATAACGAGGTGAAATATTATGAAAGATAATGCAAGCAAAAAAGTAATAGATGTTTTTGGCGAAGACTTTATGATAAAGCATAACGTCAAGCGCGGTTTGCGCAACGCAGACGGCACGGGCGTTGTAGCCGGTGTTACGCGCATCAGCAACGTGCACGGTTATATTATTGATGAGTTTGAGCGCATTCCTGCCGACGGCAAGCTGTATTTCAGAGGGTACGATGTTGCGGACTTGGTTTCTGCCGCGCAGGCAGAGGATAGATTCGGTTACGAGGAGATAGCTTATCTGCTCGTAAAGGGTGAATTGCCTACCAAGGCACAGCTCGCCGACTTTTGTGCTCTGCTTGAGACTGCACGCGACCTGCCTAACGGTTTTATCGAGGATATGATTATGAAGGCGGCTTCGCCTAATATAATGAATAAGCTCGAACGCAACGTTCTTTCATTATATAGTTATGACGCCAACGCCGAGGACATCGGCCTCGACAACGTATATCGCCAGTGCATTTCGGTTATGGCAAAGCTGCCTATGTGTATGGCGGCCGCTTATCAGACCAAGCGCAGGGTGTATGATAATGAGAGCTTCTTTTTACATTATCCTTTGCAGGGGCTTTCTGCGAGCGAAAACATACTGTCTATGATAAGAGCCGACCGCAAATACACCCACGAGGAAGCGATGCTGCTCGACAAATGTATGATGCTGCACGCCGAGCACGGCGGCGGCAACAACTCGACTTTTGCCGTACGTTGTCTCACATCGTCGGGCACCGATACGTATTCTGCACTTGCCGCAGGCATAGGAGCGCTCAAAGGCTTCCGCCACGGCGGTGCCAACATCAAGGCGTATAATCAGTTGCTCGAGCTCAAAGCGGCAGTCAAAGACCCTTACGATGATGCCGCTACTACCGCTTATCTCAAAAAGGTCGTTGCCAAAGAGGCAGGCGACGGCACGGGACTGGTTTACGGCATAGGTCACGCGGTATATACGCTGTCTGACCCGAGATGCCAGCTTATCAAGGCGGAAGCCGAAAAGATGAGCAAAATCAAAGGCTACGAGGACGATTTTTACCGCCTTACCGCGATAGAACGCATTGCTCCCGAGCTGATAGCCGCAAAGACGGGCGCCGACTATCCTCCATGTGCTAATATTGACCTGTATTCCGGACTCGTTTATACGATGCTCGGTATCACTACCGACCTCTTTACACCGTTGTTTGCCATCGCTCGTATGGCAGGCTGGTGCGCTCACAGGCTCGAGGAAATGCAGACCTGCCACCGCATAATGCGTCCTGCATATCAGCCTGCAGAGCATACAAGACCGTATGTATCTATTATCGAAAGGTAAGTGAAACTGTTTTGAATATTATTGAGAAACTTATTAAAGCTCATTTAGTCGAAGGTGAAATGATAAAGGGTACCGAAATTGCCCTAAAAATGGATCAGACACTCACCCAAGACGCGACGGGCACCATGGCTTATCTTGAGTTTGAAGCCATGGGTATAGACAGAGTAAAGACCGAATTATCGGTTGCTTATATCGACCACAATACCTTGCAGAGCGGATTTGAAAACGCCGACGACCATCGCTTTATCAGGTCTGCGGCAGAAAAATACGGTCTCTATTTCTCGCGCCCTGGCAACGGTATATGCCATCAGGTGCATTTAGAGAGATTCGGCATTCCGGGCAAGACTCTCATAGGCTCCGACAGCCATACTCCCACGGGCGGCGGCATAGGTATGCTTGCATTCGGTGCAGGAGGTCTCGACGTAGCGGTAGCTATGGGCGGCGGAGCATATCGCATCAATATGCCCGGCGTTATCAAGGTAAACCTCACCGGCAAGCTGCCTTATATGGTCAGCGCCAAGGACGTCATACTCGAGGTATTGCGCATACTGTCGGTCAAGGGCGGCGTTGGCTACGCTATCGAATACGGCGGCGAAGGCGTCAAGAGCCTTTCCGTACCCGAAAGAGCTACCATAACCAATATGGGTGCGGAGCTCGGCGCTTCCACGTCGGTATTCCCTTCGGATGAAAACACCGAGAAGTTCCTCGAAATGCAGGGCAGGGGAGACGCTTATACCCCGATATTTGCAGACGAGGACGCAAAATACGATAAGATAATTGACATTGATTTGTCTGCTCTCGTACCGCTCGCGGCTTGCCCTCACAGCCCCGACAACGTAAAGCCCGTGTCTGAGCTAAAAGGTACAAAGATTAACCAAGTCTGCATAGGCTCGTGCACCAATTCGTCGCTTGCCGATATGTTAAAGGTTGCGGCGATACTAAAAGGCAAGACCGTTTCTCCCGAGGTTTCGCTCTCTATTTCTCCGGGCTCGAGACAGGTGCTTACCATGCTTGCCTCCTGCGGCGCACTCGCGGATATGACCGCGGCAGGTGCGCGCATACTCGAGTCTGCATGCGGACCTTGCATCGGTATGGGTATGTCGCCCGAAAGTGCTGGCGTTTCACTCAGAACCTTTAACCGCAATTTTGAAGGCCGCAGCGGAACAAAGGATGCAGGCGTTTACCTCGTCAGCCCGGAAACGGCGGCGGCATCTGCCATCGCAGGCGTATTTACCGACCCGAGAGAAGTAAAAGGCGTTACGCCTTTGGCTATGCCGGATAAATTCAGTATCAACGACAATATGATAATACCTCCGTTTGCGGCGGATCACGAGTCCGAGATTAAGCGCGGACCCAATATCAAGCCATTCCCCAAGGGAGTCGCGTTGACCGACAAGATTGACTGCAACGTGCTTTTAAAGGTCTCAGACAATATCACCACAGACCATATTATGCCTGCCGGAGCAAAGATATTGCCTTACCGTTCCAACATACCTTATCTGTCTAAGTTTTGCTTTGCCACCTGCGACGAGACGTTTGCAGAGCGTGCCGCAAAGCTCGGAGGAGGCATAGTTGTAGGCGGCGAAAACTACGGTCAGGGCTCGAGCCGTGAGCATGCGGCGCTCGTGCCTCTTTACCTCGGTGTCAGAGCCGTAGTAGCAAAGTCGTTTGCACGCATACATTCGGCTAACCTCATTAACGCAGGCATAGCACCGCTTACTTTCAAGGATAAGGCCGACTACGATAAAGTTCTGCAGGGTGACAGCATTTCGCTGTGCGGCACGGTCACCGGCGAACCTAATCTCTTGCTATCAGACGGCACAAAAATCGAGCTGTCACTCGAGCTTTCGCCTCGCATGAGAGACGTTTTGCTCGCGGGCGGTCTCATTAACTATACAAAGGGGAACTAAAGTGAAAGACAGGATAAAGATGTCCACTCCGCTCGTCGAAATGGACGGCGACGAAATGACGCGCATCCTCTGGAAATGGATAAAAGAAATACTGATAGAGCCGTACGTTGACCTCAAGACGGTTTATTACGACCTCGGTCTGCCAAACCGCGAGGCAACCAAAGACCAAGTAACTGTAGATGCCGCCAACGCCACAAAGCAGTACGGCGTAGCGGTTAAATGTGCTACCATTACTCCAAACGCTGACCGTATGACCGAGTATAATCTTACGCAGTGCTGGCGCTCGCCTAACGGCACGATAAGGGCTATCCTCGACGGCACTGTCTTTCGCGCTCCGATACTCGTTGACGGCATAAAGCCTTACGTCACCACGTGGCAAAAGCCTATTACTCTCGCGCGCCACGCATACGGCGACGTATATAAAGCGTCCGAAACAGCCGTTAAGGCAGGCAGTAAGGCGGAAATCGTCGTTACTGCACCCGACGGCACAGAAACGAGAACCTTGATACACGACTTTAAGCAAGACGGCGTTGTGCAGGGTATGCACAATATTGACGAGAGCATCAGAGGCTTTGCCAAGAGCTGCTTTAATTACGCCATCGACACTCACCAAAGCGTGTGGTTTTCGACCAAGGACACGATATCCAAGACCTACGACAGACGATTCAGAGACATATTCGACGAAGTGTTTAACGCTCAGTACAAGGACGAGTTTGCCAAGGCAGGGCTTGAATATTTCTATACTTTGATTGACGACGCCGTAGCGCGCGTTATGCGCAGCGAGGGCGGCTTTATCTGGGCGTGCAAAAACTATGACGGCGACGTAATGAGCGATATGGTTGCTACGGCGTTCGGCTCGCTCGCTATGATGACCTCGGTGCTCGTTTCACCTGACGGCAACTATGAGTTTGAGGCGGCGCACGGCACTGTTCAGAGACATTATTATAAGTATCTCAAAGGCGAACAAACCTCCACCAACCCCATAGCTACTATTTTTGCATGGACCGGCGCGCTCAAAAAGCGCGGCGAAATCGACGGCAACAAAGAGCTGATGGCTTTTGCCGACAAACTGCAAAACGCCACTCTCGATACCGTCAAGTCGGGCGTTATGACGGGAGACCTTTGCGCTATATCCGATTTGCCAAGCAAACAAAAGTGCGAAAGCCGCGAATTCCTGCAGGCGATTGCCGCAAGATTATGATTAAAAAAGAGCCTTTATCGGCTCTTTTTTTGTGTGAAAATGGCTATTGATTTTGTATTGCCGCGTTATTATAATAAATCGTATTTTTGTTTACGGAGAAAGAAATGAAAAAATCACGTTTTATTCCCGAGCTGTTTTTGTCACTCAAAAACTACTCGTTTTCACAGTTCGGCAAGGACTTGGTCAGCGGCATAATCGTCGCCATCATAGCTTTGCCTCTGTCGGTGGCGCTCGCGCTTGCTTCGGGCGTAGGACCTAACGAAGGCATTTATACCGCCATAGTCGCAGGCTTTTTGATAGCCGTATTCGGCGGCAGTAAGGTGCAGATAGCAGGCCCCACCGCCGCTTTTGCCACTATCGTTGCAGGTATTATTGCCAAAAACGGCATCGACGGCATGATACTCGCTACGCTGATTGCAGGCGTTTTGCTCATTATTATGGGCGTTTGCAAGGTCGGCGGACTTATAAAGTTTGTGCCTTACACGATCACCACCGGCTTTACCGCAGGCATCGCAGTCACTATCATTATCGGTCAGCTCAAGGACTTTTTCGGCTTGACTTATCCCGCAGGCACCGCCACTGTCGAAACAATCGATAAGGTAAAGGCTTTTGCGCTCAATATCACTACGCTTAATTGGCAGGCGCTCGCTGTGGGAGCGGTTTCGTTTGCCGTGCTGATGCTATGGCCCAAGGTCAGCAAAAAGATACCGGGCTCGCTTATCGCGGTGCTTATCGGCATCTTTGGTGTCAAGCTCTTAAACCTCGACGTCAATACGATCGGAGACCTATATACCGTCAGCCAGGACCTGCCGAGCTTTAGGTTCCCTGCCATCAGCTTCGAGGCTGTCCAAAACGCTCTGCCTGACGGCGTAACGATAGCCGTCCTCGCTGCTATTGAGAGCCTGCTTTCCTGCGTCGTAGCAGACGGTATGATAGGCTCCAAGCATAACTCAAATCAAGAGCTTATAGGTCAGGGCATAGGCAATATCGGTTCGGTGCTCTTTGGCGGCATACCTGCCACCGGCGCTATCGCACGCACTGCGGCTAATATCCGCAACGGCGGCAAAACCCCTATAGCGGCTATCGTACATTCGGTAATATTAGTACTCGTGCTCGTATTATTGATGCCTTACGCGTCTATGATACCGATGCCGACTATCGCGGCTATACTTTTCCAGGTGGCTATCAATATGTGCGGATACAAAAAGTTTGTAAAGCTCATAAAGACGGCACCGGTCAGCGACATTATAGTGCTCGTTGCCACGTTCCTTTTGACGGTTATATTCGACCTCGTCGTAGCTATCGAGGTTGGTATGATAGCGGCATGCGTGCTGTTTGTCAAGCGTATGTCGGACGAAGGCGGCATCAAGGGCTGGAAAGAGTATGACCAAAACGACCCCGACGCCACCAATCTCAAACAGTATCCAAAATCGGTATGCGTTTATGAAATAAGCGGCCCTATATTCTTCGGTGCTTCCGACAGACTGCTCGGCGTAACGGCTAATGAAGGCGTCAGAGCAATCGTGCTCCGTATGCGCTCGGTGCCTTCGCTTGACGCGAGTGCGCTTATTGCTATCGAAGATTTGTATGATAATTGCACTAAATCCGGCGTAACGCTCGTGATGTCTCACGTCAACGAGCAACCTATCAAGGCGCTCAAAAAAGCAGGCTTATACGACAAAATCGGTGCAGATAACTTTTGCGCCAATATAGACGCGGCGCTCGAAAGAGCAAAGACGTTTTAACCCGTAATTTTGCGGTGCAATTGCTGAAAAGGCTTGACTTCGTTATTTATAGCGTGAGCCATGACGACAGAGCTTGCACCGTATTTTTGTCTCAGCTTATCCAGCGTCTTGCCGAGGGCGCGCAGCTTGTCGTGCCGTGGATTAAACTCAAAAAACTCGCATTGATCGTCCGTGTCGCCGTACAGTAGCTGCGAAGTGCCTACCGTCAGCGAATAAATATCCTTTGACAGGTCGTAATTTGCCTTTATAAGGTCGATGGCATAATGTGCTATCTCGTTGTAAACGTCCGTGGGCGCGACCGTAGTCTGGCGTACAAAGCTCTCTAAGTTTGTATCTCTGATGACTACGCTGACGCACCTGCATTGTGCGCCGTATTTGCGCAGTCTGGTTGCTACCATATCAGCCAAATAATGCGTCGCAAAAGCAACGTCGTCTTCGCCGTGCAGGTTGCGCTTAAAGGTCATGCCGTTGCTGACCGACTTGATCGGCTCGCTGTAGCCGTAAGGCGTGACGGGGGAGCAGTCGTACCCGTTGGCGTAGTCCCATAGCATGCCTCCGCATTTGCCAAACCTTTTTATCATATAATTTCTGTCCGAGTTTGCAAGGTCGCCTATGGTATAGATTGACAGCCTTTCGAGCGCCTTTGACATGCGTCTGCCGACGTATAGCATATCCTCAGCAGGCAGACCGTATATTTTTTGCTTAAAGCCTTCGCGCGGTATTACCGTGACCGCGTCGGGCTTTTTTATATCGCTGCCGAGCTTGGCAAACACCTTGTTAAACGAAACTCCTACCGAAACGGTGATGCCTATTTCTCTTTTTATGCGCTCGCGTATCAGGTTGGCTATCGTTTCGCCGTCACCGAATAGCTTTTGCGAAGCCGTTACGTCGAGCCAGCTTTCGTCTATGCCGTAAGGCTCTATAAGGTCGGTGTACTGATAAAATATCTTTGACATGCGAGCCGAAAACTCCTCGTATAGGTCGTAATGCGGAGCCGCTATCACCAGATTGCCGCATTTAGCCTGCGCCTGCCATATAGCTTCACCTGTTTTTACGCCGTATTTTTTTGCCAAATCGTTTTTTGCCAATACTATGCCGTGCCTGTCTGCCTTTGAGCCGCAAACCGCCATCGGGACTTTGGCGTATTCGGGATGAAAATAAGTCTCTACCGATGCAAAAAAACAGTTTGCGTCACA
>DCHM01000022.1:52036-61904 GCA_002314835.1 Clostridiales bacterium UBA1752
TCGGGAGCTTTAGTCGTATTATTGTATGCTTTTTTCGATAACGGCGAGCTTGGCACAGATGCAAAACAGCTTTGCCGCTTCTTCGAGCTCGCCTACCTCGGGGAAGGTAGGGGCGAGGCGGATGATGTTGTCGCGCGGATTGTTGCCGTACGGATGCGTAGCGCCTGCGTTTGTGATGATAAGACCTGCCTCTTTGCAAAGCTCTACGGTGCGCTTTGCAGTGCCGTCGGGCATCGTCACGCAGATAAAATAGCCGCCGTTTGGTATCGTCCATGAAATGCCGCAGCCGGTCAGCTCATCTTCGAGCACGGTGTAAACCGCCTTGAATTTGGGGCGGATGATTTCCATGTGCTTTTTCATCTGCTCGACTATATCGTCGTACGTTTTGAATATCCGTGAATGTCTGAGCTGATTGAGCTTGTCGTGACCGATAGTCTGTACGCTGAGCTCCTTCATCAGCCTTGCGATGTTTTTGGCTGACGAAGCGATAGCCGCTACACCCGAGCCCGGATAGGTGATTTTAGAGGTCGAAGCAAACTCAAAAAACATATCCTCGTTGCCGTATTTTTCGGCTTCGCCGAATATTTCGAGCAGCTTGTCGGGCTTGTCGGTTAGGTCGTGCAAAACGTATGCGTTATCCCAAAAAACTCTAAAGTCTTTTGCCTTTGGCTTTAGCTTGGCAAAGCGTCTTACTACCTCGTCTGAATAGGTGACGCCACCGGGGTTGCTGTACTTGGGCACGCACCAGATACCTTTGATGGTGTCATCCTCGGCAACGAGCTTTTCGATCATGTCCATATCTGGGCCGTGCTCATCCATCGGGATGTTTATCATGTTGATGCCAAAAAATTCACAGATGGCAAAGTGCCTGTCGTAGCCCGGAACTGGGCAAAGGAACGAAATTTGCTCGTACTTCGACCACGGCTTGCAGCCGTCAACTACGCCGTGCAGCATAGCGCGTGCTACGGTATCGTACATAAAGTTGAGGCTCGAGTTGCCGCCGACTATAACGTTATTCCAATCTACTCCGAGCATCGTGCCAAAAAGACGCTTGCATTCGTTGATGCCGTCGAGCGCGCCGTAGTTGCGGCAGTCGGTGCCTTTTTCGGTAAAGCATTCGGAGCTGTGGGTAACTGCAGTCAGGAGACGCTCCATAGTGTCGAGCTGCTTGGGCGAAGGCTTGCCGCGCGACATATCGAGCTTTTTGCCTCTTTGCTTATAAGCTTCATAAGCGGAAAATAGGACTTCGTAATCTTCCATACAATTATATAAATCGCCTTTGATATAATATTTTGATTAAAACTCGGCGCTGCCGGTAACTCTGGGGAATGCTTCTACGTCTCTGATGTTGCCGATACCCGTGATATACATTATCAGTCTTTCAAAGCCGAGACCGTAGCCTGCGTGCTTGACGCTGCCGTATTTACGGAGCTCTATGTACCACCAGTAAGACGCAGGGTCGAGCTCAAGCTCAGCCATACGAGCGCAGAGGCGGTCGATGCGTTCCTCTCTCTGAGAGCCGCCTATCAGCTCGCCTACGCCGGGTACGAGCATATCTGCCGCGGCGACGGTCTTGCCGTCGTCGTTTTGACGCATATAAAACGACTTGATTTCCTTGGGATAGTCGGTGACGAACACCGGCTTTTTGAATATCTGCTCGGTGAGGAATCTCTCGTGCTCGGTCTGGAGGTCACAGCCCCAATATACAGGATATTCAAACTCAGAGTTGTTTACCTCGAGCATTTTGATGGCGTCTGTATAAGTAACGCGTGCAAAATCACTCTCTACGAGGGCGTTCAGCCTGTCGAGCAGGGTGTTGTCAACAAACTTGTTAAAAAACTCCATTTCTGCTTTGCAGTTCTCGAGCACGTAGCTTACCGCATACTTTGTCATTGCTTCGGCTACGCGCATATAGTCTTCGAGGTCGGCAAAAGCCATTTCGGGCTCTATCATCCAGAATTCAGCCGCGTGACGTGCGGTATTTGACTTTTCGGCTCTGAAGGTAGGACCAAAGGTATAGACGTTTGAAAAAGCGAGTGCAAAGCATTCGGCCTCGAGCTGACCCGAAACGGTAAGGTTGGTAGCACTGCCAAAGAAATCTTGGCTGTAATCTACGCTGCCGTCCTCTTTGCGAGGAGGATTGTCGATGTCGAGCGCGGTGATGCGGAACATTTCGCCTGCACCTTCGCAGTCACTTGCAGTAACGATGGGGGTGTTGACGTAAACAAAGTCGTTTTCGGCAAAGAACTTGTGCAAAGCCTGTGCGGCGCACGAGCGTACGCGAAATACTGCGTTAAAGGTGTTTGCTCTCGGTCTCAGATGCGCAATAGAACGCAAAAATTCAAACGAGTGCTTTTTGGGCTGTAGAGGATAGTCGGGTGTCGAAGTGCCTTCGACCTCGGCGGTATCGACCTTGAGTTCAAAAGCCTGCTTTGCATCGGGAGTCAGCACGAGCGTACCCGTCAGCATGAGCGAAGCGCCGATGTTTTGTTTTGTAATCTCGGTATAGTTTGCGAGCTTGTCATTCTCGATGACGCACTGCAGACCTTTAAAATATGTGCCGTCGTTGAGGTCTATAAAGCCGAATGCGTTAGACGAACGCAACGACTTGACCCAGCCGCCGACTGTGATAACCTTGCCGTCGTAATCGGCGGCAGAGGTGTAAATATCTTTGATGCGTGTAAGTTTTGACTTGATAGCCATGACAAAAATACTCCCCAAAATAAATAATGGCTTATTATATCACTCTTTTTGCAATTTTGCAATACCAAATATGTCAATTTTTCATACGCTCTCGGCACTTTTTACTCCAAAATGACAAAAGCTAAGTATTGTAGTTTCATATAATCTAAATATTGTATCTGTCAAAGCAGAGATTAAAGACAATTTGCAAGATGGGAGACGGCGTTATTGCAAAACGCATTCTGCTTTACAAAAGCTTACTGATGTGGTAAACTGTGACACGAGGTGATGAGATGCTGCCCAAGGTTTACGTTGAAATAACCAATATCTGCAATCTGCACTGCTCTTTTTGCCCCGGCACGAGCCGCAGCAAAGAGTTTATGCCTATTGAAAGATTTGAAACTATTGCCGACAAGCTGGCAGGCAAGACGCGCTATCTTTACCTGCACGTTTTGGGCGAGCCGCTTTTGCACCCACGGCTCGGCGAGATAATAGATATTGCAGGCAGATACGGCTTTAAGGTCTGCATCACTACCAACGGCACTCTGCTGACAAAAGTGCAGGACGTTTTGCTCTCTGCAGATAATATACATAAAATCAGCATTTCTCTTCATTCGCTCGAAGCAAACTCGGGTGCGGTCTATACGACTTATTACGACGATTGCATTGATTTTGCCCGCATTGCCTCTCACCACGGCATCATCACCGTGTTGAGGCTCTGGAATCAAGGCGGCGAGGATAAAAACAACGAGCTTATTTTATCTAAGCTCGGCAAAGCCTTTAACGATGAAAAAACTCCCACTCAAAACGGCTACAAACTTGCCGAAAAGTGCTATCTTGAATGGGGACAAAAGTTTGACTGGCCGTCACCCAATGCGCCGATTTACGGCGGCAGGCGGTTTTGTATGGCGCTGAGAGATCAGATAGCCGTGCTGTGCGACGGTACGGTGGTGCCGTGCTGTCTCGACGGAGAGGGCAGGATGCCGCTCGGCAACCTGCTGACCGACGACTACGACTACATTGTGGGCAGTAAGCTCGCGAGAGATTTTGTGCAGAGCTTTTCGGACGGCAAAGCTCCGTGCGATATGTGCCAAAGGTGCGGCTACTCAAAGCAAAAATTCGGTTGATTTTATCGGTGCTTTATAGTATAATAAATGTGAGGTCAATGATGAAAAAAGCAGTTGCGTTTATTACGGTATGCCTTATGATAGCGTCTTTCGCCGCTTGCGGCAGTAATAATGAGACGGTCAGCATAGACGAAATAAGCAATATAACCGCAAGTCTTGCAGAGTCCGAGGATGAAATCAGCGAGGCTGTGCAGGAATCATCTACCGATGAATCAGAGGAGGAACAAGATATGGGATACCCGATTTGGGACGGCGAAATCGCAGGCGAAATCAAAAATCCCGCCGCCCCTGCAGTATTTAAAGGCGCTTGGTACAGCAAGTGCGTTACGAGCAAGGACTATTGGTGCGGCATGGAGATAGTCGTTACTCTGCCCGAGTACGACATCAACCGATACAAGTCGGATTATAACGAGTCTCTCGACTGCGACCCTAACGTCAAAAACCTTGACAACCCTTCGGTTTATATAGGCGGCAACGCAGGCTACGAGTCTGACGTAGGGCTTTCGCTTTCGCTCTGCCTCGTCGGCGGCGGTGTCAGCACGGGCAGCGTGGCGTTTAGACCTTTTTGGCGCTATATAACGAGCACGGATAAAGACGTTGGCTCATACGCAGACCACGGCGGCAAATATACGGTCAGCGCCAACGGCAATAACTGCTATGCAAACTGGCACTACTCTTATACAGAATATTATTATCTGCCGGGCGACGTGCTCAAGCTCATACTCACCGTACCCGAGGAGGGCAAGCTGCAGCTGCAAATCAAGGTTCTGCAGGCTTCTACTCTCGAATCTTCGGTAGCACTGCGTAATAAATACGGGTGGCGTCAGCCTGCCGACTTTACGAGCCCCGTATTTGCTTCGCCCGGACACGGCACGTCAAAAGCGGAGTTTAAGTGGGTAATGGCGATAGACCAGTCGGGCAACGAAGGCAAACAAGCTATCCCGACCACTACGTTAGTCAAAAACGGCACCTTCAACGACGCTTATCTCTATCGCGTTATAGACGGTGAGATTTACCGCGTGCCGGTAACAGATGACAGATTCGGCTCGCGTAACGCTCCCGACGACCAACACGTTACAGTAGTCGAGGGCGAGGACGGCTCGCGCACAGTCACTATACATCCGGGATATACAGATTGAGAGGGTATTATGAAAAAACTTGCTATTACGGTATTTATATTAACTTTGTGTTGCCTTTTGGTAGCGTGTAATATTGCATCGGACGTTTCGGACGCAATAATAAGCACCGCCGAATCGAGCACAGATCAAATCAGCACCGAGCCGGATATATCTGCAGAATCTGAAGCACAGGAATCCGAGCAATCACAGCAATCGGAAATATCAATAGAAGTATCGGAGGAACCGACGGTGGACATTACAACCAAAAACAGCACGGCGTTTAGACTATCTAGCATATACGACACACTTTCGAGCGGTGAAAAAGCAACTTATAAGGTCGTAGCTCCCTACGACGACACCTATACTCTCACTTGCAAGTCGGCGTCAAAGATAGCCATATACGATAATTGCGGCGAGCTTATTGGAGATGGCTCTGACAAGCTGACCGCAGAGCTCAAAAAAGACAAGGTTTACTTTATTGAGATAACTGCGTCAAAGGACGGCTATTTTACTCTCGATGCTTCGCTCAAAGAGCATACCACTGTACTGCCTTACGAGATAAATTCGGCAGTCGATACGGCTGATTACAGCACGAGCGGCGACAAAACGGTTAATCCGATGACCGCGTGCGAAATCAAATATACAAAGCGCACCGACGACCGCGCTATGTATATCAACTGCAATAACCCCGAGGCACTTTCGGCGACTGACGTCAATACCTGCCTCACCACTGCCGACGTCAGCGAGAGGGACGTATTCTTTACTTACGAGCACAATAACAACCTTTCGTCCATGGGCGTTTCAAAGCTGTATTACGGCTACAGAGTTACCAACGTCGGCGACAGCGACCTCTTTATCACGGTCAAAAACGTAGGTAACCAGGTAGGCGGTGCCGGCACTTGGCTCGGCGAGGACGAATGGGTCAAGTTTTACAACGTAGCCTTTAGAGTTGACGACTCTGGCTATACGGCTTCGCAAAAGAGCAACTACGACGCATACGTCGGCTTTGCCAACAATTATGCAGTTTCGGGCTATCAGCCCATAACCTACGTTATCCCTGCAGGAGCGTATATTTACGTTATCGGCGGCACTACTGCCGACGCGTATAATCAGATAAACGTCTTTGGCACCGCAAATAAGTCGGTAAGCGGCGGATGCAGTAACGGTGCGGTTATATTCTCTACTTACGGCAGCAAGGCGCAGGGCGACTTTGTTGTTTATAACGACGTCCAAAAATTAAAGTCAAATATGGCGCTTTGCGCACAAAACGGCTACGTCGGCAACGATAAATCAGGCTCTCAGTACGTCGGCTTTGACAACTGCCACGGCGTAGTCGATGCCGACCTCGTGTGGGTGTTTAATGACCTAACGCCAGGCGGCACTCTGCCCGTCTCTTACACCAACCCTTATTATCTTACCTCCGGCAAGAGCAAGGGCAACAGATACGAAGCTATACAGCAAAAGTATTTTACCGCAAAGAGCTTTACTAACGCCAAATCTTGGGTAACTCACATCAACCCCAACGGCACCGCCAATGCAGTTGGCACTGATATGACGTTTTACGAGACTGTCGATAGCGTGACCAAAGAGCCGATAACCATTGACTATATGCATTATGACGGCAAAGGCAATACCGCCAACATCGGCAACTGGATGGTTGATTATATCGACACCGTAACCCTCGTCAATCAAGGCGACACCGACCGCACGTTTACATATTCCATGCAGCACAACGGAGTTATTCTGGCGTTTATCCGCGACCAAAACGGCGATATTGTCAAGGAATACGCTCCTAATTACTGCATAGATATAGCGGCTTCTACCTACGGTGCGGCGATAAAACAGGACTTTAGCTACAAGGTTACGGTACCTGCACACAGCGTCGTCAGATTTTCGGTAGATTACAATTTGCTCGCCAATAGCTGCGGATATATTAACCATACGGCTACGCTTGGTAAATAAGCAACAAAACGTATGTTCTATATTGCATTTTTTGTGTAGATGTGATACAATTCAAAATCGGTAAATGATTTGTTATTGGATTATATCCACGTACAGGTCAAATCGTACTATTAAGGAGATTGGCTGATGTCACGCATTAGAATATTTAGTGCCATAACGTTAGTTGCTATGTTAGTTGCTATGTTTGGTTTTACAGTTGTTGCAACTACAGATACAAACCTTGCGCTGAATAAGTCCTACACCGTTTCGCAGGATAGCAATACGTCCAACGCTTATCCCAACCTCGCGCTCAAGGATACCGAAGGCAAGCTCACAAACGGTAAAACAGGAGCACAAAATAACTCGGGCAGTGCCGAATACATCCATTTTTATCGCGGCACATATACTTACGTGACTATCGACCTTGAGCAGCTCTGCTCTGTCAGCAAGGTTGCTATCGGTCAATACCAAAATATTGACGCAGGTATATACGCCTCACGTGAGGTTTATATTTACGGCTCTGCGGACGGCAACGATTTTGCTCTCATCGGCACGAGCGTTGACGAAAACCGCCTTACATCCAACAAGAGCAACAGACTGGTTATCGACGTTGATGCCGATAGCCAATATTCCGTCAGATACGTTAAGGTCAAATTCAGTACCGATATATTTTGTTTTGTAGATGAAATCGCAGTTTACGGCAGTGCAAACTCAAACGGCAAGTCTATAGCAGCTGAGACCGAATACGAGCCAAAGGGCTTTGCAGGCGCGGTTGACGGCGTCAATCATATCTGCCTTATGTATTCGGGCGCTCATTATCAAGGCTCCGCGTCAACCATAGGCAACATTACAAAGGCACAGCTCACACCTTATTTTGCATACGTTGACGGTGTAGGCAAGCCGATAGACACGATGTTTGAGGCTATGCTTTTCCTGCCTCTGCAGCCGGGGCAATCCTCCGAAGATACGTCATATCCTTACAGCTTTTCCAAAAAAGCGGGCTTTGAAGCTTTTTTGGATAATACCATTGTAAACAAAGGCTACAACTTTGACGCTCTTAACGAGCTGGTAGGGGAGATAAAGACCGATATCGGCTATGACGCTGATTATCAGTACCCCGTTTACCTCGCAGTACCTTATATTTATATTTCAAATTCGTCATTTGGCGAAATCGGCGGTGAAACGGTAACGCCAAACAGCTTGGCAGCTCGCCAAAAGATCGTCGATTGGTATATTGACTTAGCAATACAAAAGTTCAATGATGCAGGCTATACTAACCTTAAACTTAACGGCTTTTATTGGTACGGCGAGACCGTCCTTTATAAGTACGGTTCAGACGAAATCGAACTGATAAAGCATTTTAACTCTTATTGCGACACTAAAAATTACACCAGTATCTGGATACCATATTATTGCTCACCCGGATATAACAAGGCGCTTGAGCTTGGCTTTGACGCAGCCGTTTTACAGACCGGCTACGCATTCCCAAAGGACGCGTCGAGCGAAACGGGTGACGCCAAGGCCGGTGTTTGTGACGACGCCATAGTGCAAGCCGCAAAATACGGTCTCGGTCTCGAAATCGAGGTTTCATCTCTCGATGCCGACAGATACGACAGATATTATAAATACCTCCAGGCAGCATACTCCGCAGGCGTTATGAATGACGGATTGTTTATGTATTACCAGGGCGGAGGTCCCGGCGTATATTACGGTGCGTCAAAGACGGCGTCCGGTTCTACAAATCGTATGGGGTATGATAATACTTACAAGTTTATCCACGCTACGTTTGAGTCGAGCGCACCCGTTATCCAAGACGGCGTGCACGTTATCGTGCCGCTCGGTGAGATTGCTCAGGGCGGTATAACAGTTACCGATAATGATACCACCGCTTCAAAGCTCAAGATAAACGAAATCCAAAAGCCCACCGAGCTTACCGTAGGTGTCGAAGGCAGCGGATATCTCGTGCTTAATGCCAAAAAGACGACGGAGCCTTGCGTAACGTCGGTTACTTTTTCGGTCACTGACGGATATAACGTATCAAATACCGCATCGGTCACTATCCACGTAGTTGCCGAATGCTTTACCGCAGACCGCATCGGCGGCAATCTAAAAAACGATCACAGCGTACTCTACGTTTACGACGCCGAGGACGACGCTACTACCGGCACGGGCGATAATGCCTACGAGGTTGTCATTTCCTCAGACGGCTACGTTACGTCGGTCGGCGGTCACGACAGCACAATCCCCGAGGGCGGCTACGTTTTGGCTGCCAGCGGCAGTAAGCAGGATTACCTTATCCAAAATGTGTCCGTCGGCTCAAAAGCCACGGTTGACGCGGTTACGGGCAATATAGTATTTGGCGAATGGATTTTTGACGGCGACGAATCGCAGGCTGAGTCCTCGACACAGACCGAGTCGCAGTCCGAGCCTGCCGCGGCAGGCATACCTTGGCTATACATAGCGATAGCGGCAGCAGTGCTCGCTGTTGCGGCGATAGCCATCATTATCATTGTTAGGCGTTTTCATCAATAAAGCCAAAAAATTTAAAAAAGGAGTATTTACGATGAAAAAACTGTTTGTCCTTATCGTCGCGCTTGTTTTGGTAGTCGCTCTTTGCGCTTGCCAGACAACCAAACTCGTAGAAGAATCCAAAGAAACTTCTACCGAATCCACTCCTGCTACCGAGTCTGAAACAGAGTCCAAATCAGAATCCGAAGCAGAATCCGAAGCAGAATCTGCTGACGAGTCCAAGGCTGACGAGTCCAAGGACGAAGGTCCTACAATCCCTGCATACGATGCAACCAGATTCGTTTACTTCGGCAACGAAGTAGCAAGCTCCACCTCCGGCGCTAAGACTGCAAAGACCGACATTGGTACTTCTGCAAGTGTTAACCACGCTAACGCTATCCGCCTCACCGCTATCAACGAAGGTGTTGAATACGGCTCTGTTGTTTTCTACAACGCAGAGTTTGGTCTCACCATCAAGGTTGACGGCGAAGA
>DCHM01000022.1:62007-71958 GCA_002314835.1 Clostridiales bacterium UBA1752
GGCGCAAACGAAGAAAAAGCTAACCTCGCTATCCCCGAAGACGGCTTTGTAGTTGTTGCTCACAAAGACAACCCCATGACTGCTAAGCTCGCTAAGGTTACCGAAGGCATGCTCCTCGTTCCTAACGGCATTCCTACCTACGGCCTCGAAGAGACCATCTCCAAGGCAACTACCGCTCCCACCATCGACGGTGAAGTCAGCGCTCTTGAATACGGCAATGCTCTCTGGGTTGTTGATGAAACCAACAAGTTCTGGGCATACTCTGACTTTGTAGAAGGCGAATACTACGCAACTGCAGAAGTTTACATGACCTACGACGATGATAAGCTCTATGTTGGCGTTGTCGTTGACTCTCCTTACCACCATTGCCCTCTTACCGCTGGTGGCGCATCCGGCATGTGGGCATACGAGTGCATCCAGGTTAACGTCGGCTCCATCGCTCCCGATGACGAGCTCATGGCTAAGAACTTTGACTGGAACCTCAATCCTTATCTCGGTTCTCAAAAGATCTTTACTCAGCTCGGCTTTGGCGTAAGCTCTACTGACGGCACACCCATATCCTGCGCTTGGATCGGCAACACCCTTATGAAGTATGATTACGTCGGCAAGCGTGATAAAGAAAACGAAAAGACCGTTTACGAATTTGCTATCGATTGGGACCAAATCGGCGGCGGCGACTATGTATGCTCCGGCGAAACCGGTTCTGCATTCAGCTTTGCTGTTTCTGTAAACTCCACCAACGAGAAGTCCGGCTGGAGAAACATCTTTATGCGTAACGGCGGCGGCATCATTGGCAGAAACGACTTCTCCAAGTCCGCAAAGATCATTCTCGGCTAATTAATTATTTAGGAGACATACAATGAAAGTTGGAGTTAGCCTTTATAGCTTCCACGATTATTGCAATCCCGACAAGCTCGGCGTTAAAGGTTGCATTGACAAGGTAAAAGAGCTCGGCGGTGAGGGTGTTGACTTTGTAGAAGGTCCTCACTTTGATACCCAAGAGCAGTATGTAGCATACGCCAAGGATATCGGCGATTACTGCAAAAAGGTTGGCATAGAGGCTTGCTGCTTCTGTGTAGGCAGTGACTTTCTCAATGGCTGCGGGGGAGACCTCGACGCCGAGATAGAGAGAGTCAAAAAGCTCGTTGACGTTGCTGCGGCTTACGGCTGCAAGTTTATGCGTCACGACGCTACTCCGGGATATCCTGCATCAGTCAAGACACTCCGCTCTTTTGACGCGGTACTGCCGAGGCTCGTAAAAGCCTACAAGGCGGTCACAGAGTACGCCAAGACCAAGGGCGTCAAGACTTGTATGGAAAATCACGGCTTCTTTGCTCAAGACCCTCTGAGAGTTGAAAAACTCGTCAACGCCGTCGGCGACGAAAACTTTGGTTTGCTCGTCGATATGGGCAACTTTGCCTGCGCTGATGTTGATAACGCTATTGCAGTCGGTATGTGCGCACCTTACGCTATACACGCTCATGCAAAAGACTTTCACATCAAGTCCGGCAAAGAGGATAACCCCGGTGACGGTTGGTTCCAGTCCAGAGCTTGCAACTATCTGCGCGGCGCTATCATAGGTCACGGCAACGTGCCCATCAGACAGTGCATTAACGCGTTTAAGCGCGCAGGCTACGACGGTTATCTCATGATAGAGTTTGAGGGAATGGAAGACCCGATAAAGGGCATTTCCATCGGCATCAACAACTTAAAGAGATTTATCGGCTAAAGACAAAAAAGTTTACAGGGTGCAAAATCTTTGCACCCTGTATTTTTCTATTGATTTATTGCAATTTTTGTGTTAAAATCACAGATATGAAAAAGCAAAAGCTGTTAAAAGTATTTATTATAGTCGTGGCATCGCTCGCGGTGCTTTATTTGCTCACTCTCGCTTTGCCTCTGATTTACGATATGGTTAAGTATAGAGCCCCCGAGGTTTCGATAGATTATTCCGAGACCGAATCTACCTTTGACTTTGGTTATCAATCTCTCGACCGCAGTATATACTATACAGTGTACGGTGATACCGAGGTAATAAATCCCGATTGTCCCGACGAGCTCGGGGACGAAGCGGAGTTTTTTTATCGCTTTATGACTTCGCTAATTGACGGAGACGCGGATGCGTATAGAGCGTGTTTTACAGACGGCTATCTGGCAGACAACGAGCTGCCCGATAGGTTTGCTTGTCAAAAGCTGTATGACGTTTCGGTTACACTTTACTCAAAGTCAGTCGAAGATAACGTGGCAAACTCTATTTACATAGTCAGATTTAAGATTTATAAGAATGACGGCTCGCTGTTTAACGTTAACAGCGACATCACATATACAACCTGTTTTAAGCTCAAAAACTGCTTGATAGACAGCGTACTCGAATATAAGGTGAAATAATATGGATAAAACTACAAAGATTGAAATCGAGATTATCGACAGGCTCGGCGAGGGCTTTAAGCTGATGCTCGATAAGTGCAAGCAAAAAGATAAAATAGTAAAGCTCATAAAGGACGACGTTGACGGCATACTCGAGCGAGACCCGGCGGCACGCACTGCGGCTGAGGTATTGCTATTGTATCCCGGGCTGCACGCCGTTATCGCTCACCGCATTGCGCACGCTTTGTATAAACAAAAACTTTATTTCTGCGCCCGTGCAGTCAGCCAGCTTGCACGCACTCTCACAGGCATTGAGATTCACCCTGCGGCTCAGATAGGCAAGCGGCTGTTTATAGATCACGGTGCAGCGGTAGTCATTGGCGAAACGGCTGTTATAGGCGATAATTGCACTATATATCAGGGCGCTACTCTCGGAGGCACAGGCAAGCACACGGGTAAGCGCCATCCCACGCTGGGTAATAACGTCATGATAGGCGCAGGTGCCAAGGTTCTCGGGCCGTTTACCGTAGGCGATAACGCAAAGGTGGCCGCAGGCGCGGTGGTTTTGCAAGCGGTACCTGCAGGCGCGACAGCAGTTGGCATACCTGCTCACATAGTCGGCAATAAATCAAAGGCCGAACAGCTCGATCAAGTTAACATTCCCGACCCGATAGCACAGGAAATCTCCCGCCTCGAAGAGCGCATCAAGGCACTTGAAGCCGAAAGGAATAACAAATGAAAAACAAAGGTCTCGCTTTTGTCGGTTACGCCATACTCCTCGCAGGTATTTTGCTCATCGGATACGCCATCGGCACGTTTGGCAAGACTATTACGATAGAAGTAAACACCTCGAGAGAGGCTTCGGACGCCAGCGACGAATCGCAGTCTGTCAAGGGCGATGATAATCAAGAGTATATCGCCGATACCGAGTACAAAAGCATCAATATTTTGTCCTCGTCTGCAGTCACGTACGACTTTAGCTCGGGCGGTTATAAGCTGCTCAAAAACAGCACTACCGAGTATTCGACAGGCGCGTTTAACCTTTTGGTTACTGCTCTCGTCACTATCGAAAAATTAGGTCCCGAATATTCTTTTGCCGTCGGCAACGAGCTGTCTATATTGCCTAACGAGGTAAACCTCGCAGGACTGCAAAAGGGCGATAGCCTTTCTATGACTATGATGCTCGACGCCTTGCTCGTAGCAGGCGGTGCAGACGCCGCTTATACTATGGCGGTTACTACCGCAAGAGCCGTTGCAGGCGACCCTGCGATGGACGACAGACTCGCCATTGCGTCGTTTGTTTCGATGATGAATACCTACAAAAAGTCGCTGTCGATGAATTCTACCAACTTTGTCAACCCCGACGGCAGCTACGACCTGCATCAGACGACTACCGCGGCAGATATATGCAAATGCGCTATCAAGGCAATGAGCGTAACCGAAATAATGAATGCCGTCTCAAAAAAGGCCGTTACCCACACGTTTAACAACGGCAGACAGGTCACATTCAAAAGCAATAACAAGCTACTCGATTCGAGCTATACGGCACAATATTTCAATTATGCAAACGGTATGCTCTATTGGCAGCTTTCCGATACCGTAAACTGCCTTATCGCCACTGCCTCTATCAAGGGCAGTGAGACCGTCTCGGTTTTGCTCGGCGGCGAAAAAATCAACGACGTTTATACCGACGCGATAGAGCTGTTTTATCCTACTTTGCAAAAAGCTGTTTTGAATTAAGGAGATGAGTTTATCAAAACTCAGAGAAACATTTTAATAGCGTTTATACTTAACCTGTCTTTTGCGGTTTTTGAGTTTTTTGGCGGCCTTGTGACAAACTCGGTCGCTATTTTGTCTGATTCGATACACGACGTCGGTGACGCCGCGTCTATCGGCATTTCGTATTTTCTCGAAAAAAAGAGCCGCAAAAAAGCCGACGCAAAACACACGTACGGCTATATAAGATATTCGGTTTTGGGCGGAGTTATCACCACGGTTATACTGATGGTAGGCTCTGTGCTAGTGATAATAAGCGCAGTCAAGCGCCTCGTTGCTCCTACGCAGATAAATTATGACAAAATGATAGTCTTTGCCGTCGTCGGAGTAGTGCTTAACCTCGTTGCCGCGTGTGTGACTCGCGAAGGCGATTCGATAAATCAAAAATCTGTTAACCTCCACATGCTCGAGGACGTCCTCGGGTGGATAGTTGTTTTGGTAGGCGCGGTCGTTATGCGTTTTACCGATATATGCATTATTGACCCGCTGATGAGCATAGGCGTATCGGTATTTATTTTGATAAATACGTTTAAAAACCTCGGTGCGGTGCTTGATATTTTCCTCGAAAAAACTCCGCACGGCGTTGATATAGACGTGATGAAGCAGACCTTGATGGAAATAGAAGGCATCGACGACGTACATCATATTCACGTTTGGAGCATCGACGGGTATAACAATTACGCTACAATGCACATCGTGACAAAGCTTGCAGACGCCACTGTATTAAAAGAGGCGGCAAGGCAGGCACTGTTGACGTTCAACGTCTGCCACACCGTTATCGAGACCGAATACGAGTCCTGTGATTGCACCGAGTGCGAGACTCATTTTGACACTCACAAAGTTCATCATCACCATCACCATTAAAAAAGGAGCCTTTGCGGCTCCTTTTTGAGTTGTAATGATTAGCCTTCGTATGCAGCCTTATCAACGATAAGGGTTACGTCTGCGTGTGCGAGCAGGAGAGTGCCAGGGCACATAGTGGTGATACGACCTGCGAGCATCTTTTCGATAACGGGGTGCTTAACTTTGCCGTTAGCGAGTACGATAATCTTGCGAGCCTTCATGATAGAGCCGATACCCATGGTAACTGCGTGGGTAGGAACGTCAGCCTTGCTTGCAAAGAATCTTGCGTTAGCGTTGATAGTGCTCTCTGTGAGCGAAGTCTTGTGAGTGCCTGCGTAAAGCTCTGCTTCGGGCTCGTTGAATGCGATGTGTCCGTTGGGACCAAGGCCGAGAACCTGCAGGTCGATGCCGCCGGCTGCTTCGATAGCCTCGTCATAAGCTTTGCCCATAGCGTCGGGGTCAGCGGCGAGACCGTCGGGTACGTGAGTCTTTGACTTGTCGATATCGACGTTGTCAAAGAGGTTATGATTCATAAAATAGCGGTAGCTCTGGTCGTGGTCTGGAGCGAGGGGATAATACTCGTCGAGGTTGTAGCTGGTGACATCCTTAAAAGTGATTTCGCCTGCCTTGTTCATACGAGCGAGCTCCTGATACATGCCAACGGGGGTAGAACCGGTAGCGAGACCGAGTACGCACTTGGGTTTGGATTTGAGCAGTGCGGCGATTATATCTGCACCGGCTTTGCTCATCTCTTCGTAGTTTTCACAAACGATAAGTTTCATAATATGCCTCCATAATTATTGTTTATCTGATTTTAGCACAATTATCTTACAATATCAATACTTACACACAAAATTATCTTGCAAAAATTAAAGAGTGTAGTATAATATTTTATGGAGGAAATCACTATGGATTTTACTAACGGCTATGTCTTGCTCGACGGAGCCATGGGCACAAATCTCTACAAGAGAGGACTGCCTGCAGGCGTCTGCGTCGAAGAGTGGAATATGGCGCACCCCGAGGTGTTTCTCGGAGTGCAGAATGAATATATCGAGGCTGGCTCGGACGTAATCTACGCTCCGACCTTCTCGGCAAACCGCGTTTCTCTGTCAAATTACGGACTCGGTGACAAGGTGTATCTATATAACCGCGCTCTTACCGAGCTCAGTGTCAAAAACGCCGCACAAAGATGCGCGGTTGCGGCATCTGTAACTACTACGGGGCTGTTTGTAAAGCCTTTCGGCGATACCTCGTTTGACGAATTGATACAAATATACGTAGAGCAAATTAATGGTATCAAGGACGGCGGAGCAGAGTTTGTCGTCGGAGAAACTCTGATGAATATCACTGACATCCGCGCATTTGCTTACGCCGCCAAAGAGTGCAATATGCCATTTGCCGTCACGGTTACTGTTGATGGCAGTTACCGCACGCTTTCGGGCTTGACGGTTGCCGCCGCCGTGCTGACTGCACAGGACGTAGGAGCTATGGCTGTCGGCATAAATTGCTCAGAGGGTCCAGAGCTCGTTGCGTCTGCATTGCAGGACGCCGTAAAGTACGCTCGCATACCTTTGATAGCAAAGCCCAACGGAGGCTTGCCCGACGCACCCGTCAGCGTAGATGATTTTATCACTGCGGCAAAGAGACTGCTCGAGCTCGGCGTTACCGTTATCGGAGGTTGCTGCGGCACCGATAAAGAGTATATAAAGGCATTGCGTAGGCTTCTTGACAGTCAAAAAGCGTTCGCCTTGCCTCGCACAGCACTTTATGCTTGTGCCGACTGGCAAAACGTGTTTGACCTCCCCAAAGAGCCTGTTTTGTCAGAAACTTATCAGATAAACACCCCGGATGAACTATATGCTATTGACGCTACCGACTGCGACGTTGTTTGCATAGGTGTTAACAAGGATAACGCCGCAGACGTCGCCGCCGAAGCCTTTTGCCTCTCAAAGCCCATAAGGTTTGTGGGTGACTGCGATGCAGTAGGGACGGCAGTCAAATATTACCAAGGCGTATCATTTAAAAGATAGGAGAAATAAAATGACTGTAAAAACTGCACTTGAGACATTTAGTGCCATCCAAGCCAAAATTGATGCTCTCGATCACGCCGGCGGCATACTGTATTACGACGGCTCAACTGTTGCACCGCCTGCTTCGACCGAGCACCGCGGAGAAACCCTCGGCTATCTTAGCGAGCTGGGCTACAACCTTGCCACCTCCAAGGAAACCTGCGACACGGTTGACTATTTGCTCGCACACGAGGACGAATTGACCGCAGAGCAAAAGCGCAATGTCAAGCTCTTTAATAAAGACCGCGAGTACATGCAGTCTATACCGCTCGAAAAATATACCGCTTTTCAGATGTTGCAAAACAAAGCATCTGCCGTCTGGCACGAGGCAAAACAAAAAAAAGACTATGCCATGTTTGCGCCGTATTTGCAGCAGCTTATTGATACGAGCATTGAGTTTGCGCACTATTATAAGCCGGATAAATATCACTATGACGTCATGCTCGACTCAAAAGAAACGGGCCTTGACGTCAAACAGTGCGATGAGTTTTTTGATACCGTAAAGTCGGGTATAGTACCGCTTATCAAAAAAGTCCTCGCAAAAAAAACTATCGACGACAGCTTTTTGTTTGGCTCTTTCCCGACTGCAGACCAACGCAAAATAACCGACGCGATTATTGATTTTGAAAAGCTCGACCCGCAAAGGTCTGTTTGCGGCGAAACCGAGCATCCTTTTACTACAAATTTCTCTACAGAGGACGTTCGCATAACGACTCACTATTACGAGGACGGTTTTGTTTCGTCTATGTACAGTGTTGCACACGAGGGTGGCCACGCTCTGTATGAACTCGGCATTAATCCGGCGTATAACAAGACCTCTCTCTCAGGCGGTGTTTCGATGGGCATACACGAATGTCAGTCGAGATTTTTTGAGAATATTATTTGCCGCTCTAAGGCATTTTGCGATTTTATTTTACCAAAGCTAAAAGAAATATTCCCCGAGCAACTAAAAGGCGTAACTACTGATATGTATTACCGTGCGATTAACAAGGCAGCGCCGTCACTCATCCGTACCGAAGCCGACGAGCTGACTTATCCTTTGCACATACTTATACGTTACGAAATAGAAAAAGCCATAATGGCTGGCGAAGTCACGGTTGACGAGCTCCCTGCTTTGTGGAACGCAAAATACAAAGAGTATCTCGGCGTGGACGTTCCAGACGACACGCGCGGCATCCTGCAGGATATGCACTGGAGCGAAGCTATGTTCGGATATTTCCCGTCATACGCTCTCGGCTCGGCTTACGGCGCACAGATTCTATCCGTGATGAAAAAGACTATCGACGTAAACGGCGATATTGCCAAGGGCGACGTCAGCAATATATCCGCATGGCTGCACGATAGGATTTGGCAGTACGGTTCGCTTTATGACCCCAAAGAGCTTTTTGAAAACGCGGTCGGCGCACCGTTTGACCCGCATTATTTCATTGACTATCTTACTGAGAAGTACACGGAGATTTACAACCTTTAAACCAAAAAAGCTGTTGCACGTCGCAACAGCTTTTTGTATTAACCGAAATACAGCCTTTTGTAGATTTCACTGACGCTTATTACCTTGGCAACAAAGTTTCTCGTTTCCTCAAACGGTATCTCTTTTAACGTTACACCGTCGTCCGAATATTCGGGATTTGTCAGCCAATTTTGCACATTGCCGTGACCTGCGTTATAGGCGGCGAGCGCCGTTTCGACCGAGCCGAATTTGCGTATCAACCAGCCGAGATAATAACTGCCGCAGGCGAGGTTTGTTTCTGCATCGGTTATTTCTCCGCCTACAAATTCGTCACCCATCAGTCTCGTCAACCAGTCAAACGTATCCGGCATCAGTTGCATCAGCCCGATTGCTCCCACTCGCGAAACAGCCTCGGGGTTAAACGAGCTCTCGCAGTAAACAACTGCAGATAGCAGATAAGGCTCATAGCCGTTTTTTTCGGCGTTTGATTCTATCAAATCGCGGTAGGATAGGGGATATATCTTTTTTTCAAAATATTGAGACGTCAGACATAAGGTTACTGCACAGCACAGGATTAGCACTGCGAGTGTGGTAATCTTAGACCGTTTATTCACCGCACACCTCCGCCAAAAGCTTTGCGAGTGTTTGATTTACCTTGTTTTTAAGGTCGTCAAGGTTTGTGCTGTTGTCGATGAAATAGTCACATTTTGCTCTGACGTCGGGTTGCTTTGCGAGCCTGCATTGAGCTTGCGCGAGTGAAATGCCGTCGCGCTCTGTGATACGTTTTATCAGTGCGTCGTCCTCAGCCCATACGCAGACAACGGCGTCACATTCTTTGTCAAATCCGCTCTCAAAGAGCAGCGGAGCGTCAACAAACACGAGCTTGTCGTTATCGTGGGCCACGATGATTTGACGGGTTTTATCGAGTATGTATTTATGCGTAATCGTATTGAGGTCTTGCAGAGCCTTAGCGTCGTTAAACACTATGTTTCTCAGCTTGTCGCGGCTGATAACGCCGTCCTGCAAAACGTCTCCGAACCTATCAGCGATGGCTCTCGTTATTTCACTATCTTTAGCTGAAATCATCTCGTGATAAACCGCATCGGTATCAATAACCGTATAACCGTTTTGACGGAGCAGAGCACCGACTTGACCCTTGCCGCTGCCGCTCCTGCCGCAGAGCCCGATAACACCGACACGGCATTTCAAGAGGCTTTGTATTTCTGCCAAATCAAATGCGCCCTCGCGTATGACTTTTGGTTCTCCGACTACCGAAATAATCGTCGAAGGCACCCCGTAAGGCGAAGGACCTACGTCAATCACGGCGTCAACCCTGCCCATCAACTCTTTTGCCGCCATTTCACCCGTTATGCCTGCCGCATTGCCCGAAATATTGGCGCTCGTAGCGGCGAGCATACATCCGCATTCGCGCATAAAGCACAGACC
>DCHM01000035.1:0-16157 GCA_002314835.1 Clostridiales bacterium UBA1752
TCGGGGTCGTATATTTCGGCGAGCTTTTGCAGTCTCTCGTCGGGGACGCAAACCATGCCGGTATTGGGTTCGATAGTGCAAAACGGGTAGTTTGCGCTCTCTGCGCCTGCCTTTGTGAGGGCGTTAAAAAGCGTGCTTTTGCCTACGTTGGGCAGACCTACTATACCTAATCTCATACAAATCACCTATTTTTATTATTTTGCAAAATCAAGTATATACCCTGCGGACAAAATATGCAATAGCAATTTTGATACACATTTGTTTTTTAGCTTAATTTATGCGCAAAATCGCGTTTTGCGCTTGACATAAAGAATAAAATATGATATAATTATTAACAATCGGAAAATATTTAGTTTTTTATATTTCAAAAGAGGTTAAAGCTATGACTAAAATACTCATTATCGACGACGATAATCAGATATGTGATTCACTCAGCAAATCGCTCATTCACGAGGGCTACGAAGTAAAATGCGCTTTTGACGGCAGTGACGGTGTGACGGCTTTTCGTATGTACGAGCCCGACCTCGTGTTGCTCGACATCATGCTGCCTAAAAAAGACGGCTGGCAGGTATGCCGCGAGATACGCGAACATTCGGCCAAGCCTATCATTATGATTTCAGCCAAGGGCGAAACTATCGACAAGATACTCGGCCTCGAGCTCGGTGCCGACGACTACCTCGTAAAACCTTTTGATACCAAAGAGCTTTTTGCGAGAGTAAAAGCCGTTTTGAGGCGCTATTCGCAGCACGGCAGTGACGACGGCGAAATCATCAAATTTGACAAGCTCGAGATTTCTCTGCAAAAATACGAGCTCAAAATTGATTCCACCCCCATTGACCTCCCTCCCAAGGAGCTGCAACTTTTGTATTTCCTCGCCAGCAACTACAATCACGTATTTACGAGAGACAAGCTGCTCGACAAGGTTTGGGGCTTTGATTATCCAGGCGATTCGCGCACGGTTGACGTACATATCAAGCGTCTGCGCGAGAGGCTCGAGGGCGTCAGCGAAAAGTGGGCGCTCAAGACCGTCTGGGGTGTCGGCTACAAGTTTGAGGTTTACGAAAACTAAGTATGATTGCGCCGACTCGTCGGCGCAATTTTAGAGGTAAAAAGGTACAGATATGAAAGACAGCAAAAAACTCATCATACGCATAATCTGCTCGGTCTTGGCGGTACTGCTGCTCGTGTGGCTGATACTGCCGATAATAGAAGCAGGAGCCATCGCCACAAACGTAGAGCTTAAGGTTGACGGTACAGACTGTATTCGCGACGACGGTGACCTCATCGTTTATACCAATCTTTTCGGCAAGACGACAAACACAAACCAATGGGGCTATGAAGCCACTATCGTTGACGGTGTGTGCGTCAAAGTAGCCTACGGAGGCAATTCCGAAATACCGAGCAACGGTTTTGTCATTTCGGGGCACAACAGCAGCAAAGACGGTGCGCGTCAAAACAGTGATGCCATTGCGGATTATATTTCGGTCGGCAAATACGTTGCTTTTAACAAGCATCTGATGCTGATTGTCATTTCCGACACCCCTATCGAAGTCGATTCGGAATATTCTCTGCAGACCACGATAAGCGGCACAAACCGCGCCCGCGGAGCAAACGAGCTGATAATATATAACAATGGTAAAACCACAAATACCAACGAGTGGGGCTATGAAATCACCGTCGAAAACGGACTGGTAGTCTCGATGGGCGGCAACGACAGTACAGTACCGAGCGGCAAAAACAGCTTTGTCGTTTCGGCTCACGGCACCGCCGCCGATTGGATAAAGCTCAACGTCGTAGAGGGCATGAAAGCCGAGATAGTCAGTGACCAACTGGTATTTACTTACGGATATTCCACTATGGTTTACGACCTCGGCAAGAGCAAGGTTAAATTGCAGGAGACTTATCAGCAGGCTATAGACTGTTATATGCTCATAGACCGCAACAAGGCACAAAAAGCGACGGAAGATGCCATCTCCGCCATAGATTTAATCCTTAAAGACTATGAAGAAAGCGGCGACAAAAACGCTTTAAGCGACCAGTACGAAAACGTCCAGGAGGCAATAACCTACGCCCTCGGATGCTGTCAGGAGTCGTCTCAGGTAGAATACCGCGGAGTATGGCTGAGACCTACGCAAAAGACAAAAGAGGACGTCGAGGATTACGTCGAAAGACTGTATCAATCGGGCATCAACCTCATTTGTATAGAGACATTATACGACGGATATATGATAATGCCGATGCCTTCGGACAGCCTGTTTGAGCAGAATCCGAACTGGAAGGGCTTTGATATGCTGCAGGCGTTTATTGACGCATGCCACGAGCGCAATATGGATTTGCATATCTGGTTGCCGACATATTACGTCGGTCACGAGCCGTGCAGTGCTTCGGTTGCCGCCAAAAAGCCCGAATGGGTCCTCAAGGACAACAACGGTCAGACGTTGTCCGACACAGACGGCGAAGGTGCGTTTTTGATGCTCGACCCAGCAAATAAAGAAGTAAAAGATTATTTGCTCAGCCAATACAGATACATCCTCGATACCTACGAGATAGACGGCTTTGAGCTCGATTATATCAGATACTACGGCAGGAGCACGGTTGACTACGGTTATACCGCCTCTGCTATCAAGGATTTTCAGGACAAATACGGCGTTACTCCCACGTTTGACCAATCTGCCTCGTGGTGGAACGACTGGTGTCAAATGAGATGCGACTACGTTACCGATATGGTTCGCAGTGTACGCGCGCTGATAGACGAGGTTGCCCCCGACGTGCTATTGACGGCAGACGTAGTGCCTATCGTAAATACTGCAAAAGAGTACGTTTATCAAGACTATGCCGCTTGGCTCGAGGAAGGCTTGCTCGACGTCATTCACCCGATGTGTTACGACGAAGGCTACGACAGCTATATATCACAGCTCAACGAGCTATGCGGCACACACACGCTATTGTGCGTCGGCCTCGGAGCATACGTAAAGACGCTGAGTGCCGAAACTCTGGAAGAGCAGACTGTCACAGTCAATAAGCTCGGCGGCAACGGTTCGGTTTATTTTGAAGCCACAACCTATTTTGCCAAAAATCTCAGCAACAAGCTCATCGGCGTTTACGCTCAAAGAGCCGTCACGCCCACATCAAGTAACGCCATCGAAAAGCAACTCGAACAGATAACGAGACGGCTCGACTACTTTGTCGAAAGCGGTCTGATAACCGAATCAGTCAAGCAGTCGATACTCAGCTCGCTCGACGCCGAAACGGCGGTACGGGACATCGGAGACGAGTATGCAGCATCACTGCTCAAAAACGACATTACGACTTACCAAAGGTTAAAAGCGATAGAATACATAGCTCCCGAACCCGATGAAAGCGCCGAGCAAAGCGAAGAGGTAAGCACTCAAGTCAGCGAAACGAGTACCGCAGATATCGATACAGACGACCAAGGCATCATCCCTATCCTGCCTTTTATACTCATACCCGCACTGCTTGTTTTGATTATCCTCGCGGTTGTTTACAGAATAGTACTCAAAAAGAAGCAATAGACAAAAAGAGCCTGCAAAGGCTCTTTTTTGTTACATCATGTTTTGTATAAAGATGCCGTAGCCGCGTGTCGGGTCGCCTATCAAAACGTGCGTGACGGCACCTACCAGATGACCGTCCTGCATTATAGGACTGCCCGACATACCTTGAACTATACCCCCTGCCCTCTCGAGCAGTGCTTTATCGGTTACTTTGATGAGCAGATTTTTGGTTTCTTCGCCATCCGCAATCTCGCTAATCTCTATATCGTAGCTTTGCACACCGTCGGAGCCGAGGGTGGTGAGTATAGTTGCCTTGCCGACCTTGGCTTTTGCAGTCGTGACTGCCTCACCGAGATTATCGGGCATACGGACGTACTTGCCGTAAACACCCGTCTCGGTGTTGGCATACAGTGTTCCCACTCGCATAGTGCCAAAATCGCCTTTTAGTTCACCAGGGACGTTGCGCATACCCTTGACGACACCCGTAATCTGTACGTCAACCACGGCGCCGTCTGATAGCGGCAAGAGTACACCCGACTTGCTGTCACAGATACCGTGCCCGAGGCCTCCAAAGCTGCCGTCGGCGCAAACGTATGTGACAGTGCCGATGCCTGCCGCGGAATCGCGCACGTATATTCCCAGTTTGTTTTGACCCGTCTCGATATCCTTCGCGGGCGTTACTATAGTCCTAAAGCTGTCACCGTCTCGGTTTACGGTCAGAGTGACGGCTTTTGCGGTTATCGTGCCGAGCTTATTTATCAGCTCGTCGGACGAAACAATCTCTTTGCCGTCAAGCTCGGTTATGATATCACCTGCTTTGATGCCGGCATCATTTGCAGGCGAAACGAGACCGACCGCCGTATCAACCGAAGTGATGCCTACGACCACGGCACCTTTGGTAAAAAACTTGATGCCGAATGCGTTGCCGCCGACATATACTCTTTGACCGCTTGCCGATGCAGGCAGGACGGACAACAGAGTAAAGCATATCGCTATCAGCAGCCCCAGCATCCTTTTTGATTTGATGCTCATATACCACCTTAAACTGATTATTTGCATCACCGATATTATGAGTACAAATCACGCACAATATACAAAAAAGCAGAGGAAACTTTTACCGTTTCCTCTGCAATCAATTATTGAGCTATCTTTGAGCCGTCAAAGTGGTATTTGACTGTCTTTATCATCAGTTCATTGAGCAAAAACGTGCCTGACTGCACGTCGTCGGGAGCCTTGTGGCTGTATCCAATACCGCTGTCGTCGGTTAGAAAAATATAAGTGCCGCCGGTATATGCCGCTGCGGTGCGCATAGTCATTTCGCAGTCGGTATCGACTCCGCTCGATGCTATCGGGCAAATGCGTATGCCAAGCTCGGATGCCGCGGTAACGGCGCTTTTAATGTTGCTGTTGACACCCTGACGCTCTGATTCGGAATGTGCGGGCGCATCAAGTACAAAAAAGCAAACCTTTGCCGCATCCTCTCTCCATGAGTGATTTACTACGCTTATCAGTGCTTCGTCAACCGCCTCGGGAAAGTCTCCGCCGCCGTTAGCAAACTGCTCGGAGATATACTTTTTAGCCGTTTCGATATCGTCTGTAAACTCATAGTAACTTACGGTGTATTCGTCGCCGTGGTCGCGGTAGAAATTGACAGATACTCTGACGTCCGTGCAACCGGTCTCCCGCTTGATACGGTCAACTATATCTATCAATTCCTCGTTGATGTATCTCAGCTCGTCGCCCATAGAGCCAGTAGTGTCTATCATCAGCATGAGGTCGAGAGAGCTATATTTATACTCCTGCTCATTAATAAGAAAGTTTACGTCGCCACCCTGATAGTCCTCGCTAAACTGATAGTCGCCTTTTTTATATACAACCTTTGCAACGGTTGCCCGAGGGTCGTAATAAACGTAAGCCACGCCGCCTGCATTGGCTACTCCGCGTGCAATAACCTTATTATCACTGTCGAGCAATGCAACCCTCGCACCTGCGTAGGTCGTAACCTTGATGCGGTTGTAACCGACGAAAGGCCTATCCTTTGCCGCTTCGCTCCAGGTGTTGCCGTAGAGCTTTGAAAAGCTGTCGTAAAGAACGTTGTCGTCGGTATAGCCGGCTGTCAACGTGCCTGCCTTGATAATATCGCCGGATGAATCAATGTCCTCGGGGAAAAGGGGTGCATCCCCCCACTCAACATCACGTTCTGTCGAGGCTTTGTATGCACATTCACTAACCTCGTCTAAATAATCGTATGAAAATTCTTCCGCCTCGTGCTTGGTTTCTCCGCCCTTGTTTTCAGGTGTTTTATAACTCGGAAATATGTCGTCGCCGTCCTCGTAAATGTCGATAACATCTATGTTGCCGGCAGGTCTCATCAGCGACAGCGGCACTGTCATTACAGCCGCTATCAAGAGCACTGCCGCTGCGATAACGACTGCTCTGCGCATATTAAAGTGTCTGACTGGCGCAGTCGGTGCCTCTGCCTCCGACAGAACCTTTGCTTTTACCTTTGCCTTTGTTTCTTGTGGCAGTTCTACGTCCTGCATGGTTTCTTTGAACTTGTTTTGCATGTTAATCCTCACTTTCGATAAGCTCTTTCAATCTTTTGCGCCCCTCGTGAAGGTACCAAAAGACGTTGCTTTTGCTCGTTTTCATAAGATGTGCTATTTGCTCGCCCGTGTAGCCCTCGTAATAGTGGAGATAAACCGCAGTCTTATATTTGTCGGGCAAAGACAATACTTTTTGCATGAGACCGCTGTCTGATTTTGGAGTATATCCAACCTCAGCCAGGGCATCGAGCGAGACGTTTTCGCACCTGCGATGCTTTTTGCGCAGCATATCCTTGCATACGTTGCCTGCGGTAACTATCAGCCAACCTTTTACGTGGTTTTGGTCGGCAAACGGCACGGAGGACGTCAAAAGCTTGACAAATGATGTTTGCATTGCATCCTCGGCATCGGCTTTGCTTGCACCGAAAAACATTATGCACACACGCCAAACGTCGGCGGCATAGCTCTCATAGATGGCTTCAAACTCGCTGTTTGTCATTCTTTCTCTCCCTCCTTTACTAATAAAACGATTAACTCATCAAAAAGCTTGGTAAAAAAATATGCCACCGAAATATTTTTTTCGGTGGCAGTGAAATCACATAAGGTTTCTGAGATATTTAACGCTCTTTACGAGAGTGTCGCAGCCGAGGGTAATGCCTTTTTCAATCTCGACGATAACCCACTCGCAATTTTCTTTTTTAGCTCTGTCGATGACGCGCTTCCAATCGACGTTGTCGTTACCGATATAGGTGTCTTGGTCGTCGCTCTTGGAGTAAGGCTTTGCGTGGAAGGTAGCCGACTTTTGAGCAAACATTTCATATGTTTCGACGCCGTCTCTGCCGCCACCGAAGCAGTTGCCTATATCGCACTGCATGATAAAGTCGTCGGGAGTCTGTTCACCTACCATCTTCCAGCCGTAAGAACCGTTGTCGAGGTCTGCGACGTCATATTTGTGGAGGTGGAAGCCGAAACGGAAGCCCTCGTTTCTAAGTGTGGGTGCTGCTGTATTAAAAACGCCTATAACTTCCTCCCAGCCTTTGCTGTCCATCTGAGGCATCCAAGGGACTATAACGTACTTGTTGCCGAGGCGGCGCATATAGTCCATAGTAGCGTAAATTTTGTCAGGCTTGATATCGTCGTACGGAGTATGATAACCGCAAACCTCGAGGCCTACTGCATCACAAGCCTCTTTGAGTTCCTCGGGAGTATGATTGGTGAGCGCGCCGAAAAACTCTACGCCGTCAAATCCCATCTCCTTGATAGACTTGATGCACGCCTTATAGTCTGCATCATAATCGTCACGAACCGAATAAATCTGTAAACCGAGTTTAGCCATAATAAAAACCTTCCTTATGTTATAATTTTAAATACAAACGAGTTTTTGCGGGTCTGCCACTGCGAGATAAACGCTCTCGGTCTCTATGTCGCCCGAAACGTCAAACCCATACTCCTCCAAAGCCGCCTTTGCCGAAGCAAGCGCCAGCTCTGGGGTGTTGTTTTCCTCGCTCAAGTGGGCGAGGATGATGTGGCGCGCACCGTTTTTGACGAGGTATGGCAGCATCTTGATTATACTTTGATTGGCGAGATGCCCATAGTCGCCTGCGATACGCTTTTTGAGGCTCTGAGGATATGGTCCCGACATCAGCCTCGGAATGTCGTGATTTGACTCGACAACTACGTATTTACAGCCGTCGAGTATAGCGACGACATCTTTGGTTATATGTCCTATGTCGGTAGCGTAGCCGAGCTCGCTCCCGTCGGGAAACGCTATGCGATAGCCTGCACTGTCAGCCGAATCGTGCGGCGTTTCGTAGGCTCTGACCTCCATACACCCTGCAGTAATCGTATCACCCGGGGATATCGGTATCAGATTGTGCCCCGTAGCAGGACATACGCGCATTATTTCGCCGCAACAGCCTGCAGGAGCATAGATCGGCACGTTGATATTATGGCTCAGCACCTCGAGGCCGCCTATATGGTCGGCGTGCTCGTGAGTAATAAATATCGCCCTGATACATCCGAGCGGGCATCCGACCGAGTTTATCGCGTCCTTGATGCGCTTTGCCGATATGCCTGCGTCTATCAAAACAGCGTCACCGTCAAACGTGACGAGTGCACTGTTGCCCTTTGAGGACGAAGCAAGCATATACGAGTGTGGTGCTTTGTCAAACATTATTTTGCGTCCCCACACTCGCGGATTGACTTGTCGTCGTATGCGATAGCGCCGTAGGGCCGTATGCTAAGCTCGGCACACGAGCCTGCACCGTAAACTTTTTCGATAGCAGCTTTATACTCGACACATCTGTCGTGCGGCACGTAAGCCTGTATGGTTCCTGCAAAACCGCCTCCGTGTACGCGGCAGACAAATCCCATCCTTTCGGTTATGCAGAGTGCAAGCGACATAGCCTGCTCAGTCGTGGCACCCACGGGATATACGTTCTGCAAAAATCTGAATGATGAGTTGCCAGACTCTTTTACGAGCTCAAAAAATCTATCCATATTGCCTTCTGCTATGCAATTACGCTGTTCTGCGACGCGGCGGTTTTCCGCAAAGAAATGCAGTGCTCTGAGTATGGCTCTGTCGCCTACCAAGCCGCGCAAATAAGGTATGCGTGAGATAAAATCGGCTTCGTCACATTCTCTCAGCGTCTCTTTGCCGAGGAGTGCGGCGCAGGACTTCATTTCGCGAGGTACGGCAGCGTATTCGTCGGTCAAATCTGCGTGGCTCGCACCTACGTTGACTATAAACATCGACCTATCGCCGATATTAAAGTCGTATTTTTGCGCCACGGGCTCTGCACTATCGGCAAAATCTATATAGAGCAAGCCGCCGTGAGCGCACGCCGCCTGGTCCATCAGTCCGCAGGGCTTGCCGAAATATACGTTCTCGGCGTATTTGCCTGCGATGGCGAGCGTCATGGGCGAAACGCGCATATCGTTGTAAAAATAATTAAATATGTTAGCTATCGAAACTTCAAAGGCCGCAGAGCTCGACAAACCACTGCCGCTGGCAACTTGGCTCGTCGTGCAGGCGCAAAATCCGCCTACGCCGAGACCGTTTTGTGCAAAGTACGCGGCAACGCCGAGTATGATGGCGGCTGACGAGTTTTTGCGTACTTTATCGGGCGAATACGTACCGAGGCTGATAACGTCCTCACGGTAACCTTCGCTCTTGATGCGTATGGTTGCGTCGTCGGTTTTTGCGGCTATCGAAAGTATGTCGATATTGACCGATGCGGCGAGCACGACACCGTTATTGTGGTCGGTGTGGTTGCCTGAAATCTCACTGCGTCCGGGCACAGAAATAAACTCTGCATCTCTGTCGCCGTATAGCTCCAAAAACTGCTTTGCGAGGTCGAGACACCTAGCTCTGTCGGCAGAGCCGTAAACCTTAGTAAGCGTTTCGTCATAAGCGCCGTTATTTAATGAGTTGATAATATTGCTGACTAACATAATGCGTACCCTTTACGTTTTTTTATATTCTATCACTTGCAAGGCAAAAAAGCAACGGCAAATGTGTCCCACGCAGGCAAAATATAAGGCTCGCGGATGAGAGAAAACTTATATTTACCGCATAGCTTGTGCAGGTAGTATGGCAAGCGCCATATATCCCCTGCCCTGTGGTAAACCGCAACCGAAACCGTGGGCGTAAGGTCGCATACCGTGTTGACTGCGCCGTACAAAACCTCGGCGTCAAATCCTTCGGCGTCTATCTTGATGCTGCCGACGTCCATTCCGTCGGCAAAAGCCTTTTGATGCCCCGTGATTTGGTCTATCGTGACAGTTTTGACCTCATAACCTTCGCCTACGGCAGAGCCGCGGCTGCCCTTGCTCGCGAACCGAATGTAGCCGTTTTTGTCTGTAACTGCGGCGTTAATGCACTCTACGCGCGGAATATATGCCGTATTTGCAACTAATTTTTTATACGTTCTTTCGTCGGGCTCTATCGCTATCAGTTTGCCGAAAGTGCGGCTGTGATTATAATATTCTATCGCGGTGTCGCCGTCAAACGCACCTACGTCTATATGAGCTTTTTGGTGGTCGTAATAGCACTCGGGATAAACGAAATCGTCGTCTTGCCACTCGAGATAACGCCTGTCGCCGGTTATGGAGAAGGACAGATTTTGCAGGTAAACGCGCTTTGATTTGTCGTCCAAAAGGTCGTAAACGCGCTCTACCGTCTCAATCTCTGACACTATCAGCTCTTTGGTTAATTCCTCGTCGCCGTAAACAGGAGCATCGATATAATAGACGGTATGGCGCTTTTCGACATTCTGCAGCATATAAAGCTCGCTCTTTGCAGTGCCAAAGCAGAGCACGCAGTCAAAATCGCCGTATATGCCCTGCGCCTCGTCAAAGCTCATCACCTTGTGCCCCAAAAACTCGTTGCCTCTGGCAAAGCCGTCAGACGCGACTACACCGCCGGGCTTAATGCCGCGGGAGGACAGCATATTATTGATTTTGACCGCTCCGTCGCCCATGCCGTATAAAAGCAGCGGCTTGTCCGACTGCTTAATGCGCTCGTAAACCGTGGGCAAACTCAGTAAACTTTTTTGCATATAAATATTGCCTTTTTGTTTTGTATAAGATATAATGTCGGCGAGGTGATTGAATATGACTATTACTACCGCAAAATACAGAGAAAAACTAAAAGCCGCCGTGCTGTGCCGATTTGCAGGCTGCACCTTGGGCGCTCCAGTCGAAGGCTGGACTAATCAAATGATGAGAGAATACGCCGATAAAATCGGCTTTGATTTCCCTCCGCGCGACTATTGGCCGTCACATCCGAACCCCGACGAACCGAGATACAACGAGCGTTTTAATGACTATACAAAGCCTTATCTTAATCACGTACCGAGCGACGACGATATAGGCTATACTTTTCTCTCGCTGCTGTGCGTCGAAGAGCACGGGCGCGATTTTGACCTCGACGCCGTTGCAAAGCATTGGCTGAAATATATCACTATTGCATACACCGCCGAGGACGTAGCTATCAAAAATCTCAAAAAAGGCATACCTGCCGCCAAAGCCGCCGAAATCGACAACCCTTACGATGACTGGATAGGTGCCGACATCAGATGTGACGGCTACGGATATATGAATCCGTGTGACCCTGCTACCGCCGCAAAAATGGCAGAAACCGATGCGATGATAAGCCATCGCAAAGAGGGCGTTTACGGCTCGATGTATTTCGCCGCCGCCATCGCCATAGGCTTTGGATGTGACAACGTAAAAGAGGCGCTGACAAAAGCACTCGATTACATTCCGCAAGGCTGCGAGGTGGCAAAAGCCGTCAAATACGCTTTTGAAACTGCAAACAAAGTAAAAACGCCAGAGGACGCTATCAAAATCGTTGACGAAAGATACCCAGACATGAGCACGGTTCATACGCTCAATAACGCTATGCTGACCGTTTACTCACTGCTGTGCTTTGGAGACAAGCTGACCGATATTATATCAAATTGCGTTGCCATGGCACACGACTGCGACTGCACTGCGGCAACCGCCGCATCCATAGCAGGTGCGTGCTACGGTATGCAAATCATCGACAGCCAATGGTACGAGCCATTCGGCGATACGGTTCACTCGTATTTCAACGGGCCCGAATATTACTCTATATCGGATTTGCTGAACCGTTTTGAAGCACAAGCCGTCAAGGGCGGACTAATAAAAGATTAAGAGACAGCTCCCACAAAAAGTGGGAGCCTTTTTTATAACTCGAATCTGTGAGGCTGTTTTTTGACAAAATAAACGAGGTGGTCAAAGCCCTCTTGCTTGATAATCTGCATATACTTGTCAAAGCCGAGCCTGTATTTATCTATCGTATGTGCGTCACTCGAAAGTGTCAGTTCCGTGCCGCCGAGCGACTTGTAGAGCCTCAAAAAGTATCTCGTATGCTCCTCGGGCAGGACAGACTGAACCTTGGCATTGACTTCGAGCACTCTGCCGCGCTCGATGAGCGCCTGCATGACTTTTTTGAGCTTGTCCTCATACTTGCTTATCCTCAGGCTGTTGTCTCTGAGATAAGCGGTCTTAAAGCCGTAGTCAAAGTGAGTAAATACGTTGTACTCGAGGTCGAGCTCCGCTATTTCGAGCAGGCAATCAAAGCAGGTGTTTAGCACGTTGTCGATGCCGTATTTTGTAAAATACTCGTATCTGTAAAAGTCGATAACTCCCGTCTCGTGCAGAGACATATTAACCACGTCGTAGTCGTGGCTCGCGATGCGGTCTTTGATAAAATCGTAGTTGTCGCGACGATAGCCGATTTCTACGCCTTTGAGATACGTGATGTCAGGGTACTGCTTAATAAGCTCGTAAACCTCGGCGTCACGCTCGTCCTCGGAATACACAAAGCATACGTCGGTGCGGTGCATAAAGTCACGGTCAACGTGGTCTGTAAAAGCTATATACCGACAGCCTGCTTTGTGGCAAACCTCGAGGTATTTGGCTATGCTTTCGTCCGAATCGCCAGAATAGTGGCAATGCACGTGTTGGTCATGGTAAACCATAAAAAAATCACTTCTTTGCTTAAATTATGATAAATATTTTTCTGCGGCTTTGATACCGTCAACCGCCGCGGAAGTAATGCCGCCTGCATAGCCTGCGCCCTCTCCTATCGGATACAGGCCGCGGACCGTGCTCTGCATATCTTCGCCCCTTAATATCCGCAAGGGGCAGGTAGAACGGCTCTCTATGCCCGTCAGCACCACATCAGGGCTGTCAAAGCCTTTGATTTTGGTGCCGAATACAGGCAAAGCCTCTTTAAACGCGTCACTCATAAAGCGCGGGAGCAGCTCATTGAGGTCACAGCCTTTGGCGCCAGTAAGACACGAAGGCTTTACCGAGCCAAAGCCCGTCGTGACTCTGCCCTGCATAAAGTCGCCCAAAGTCTGTGCAGGAGCCGTCTGGTCGCCGCCGCCCATTGCAAAAGCGGCTTTTTCGAGCCTGCGCTGCAGTTCCATACCGTCAAAAAGTTTTTTGCCTACGTCCTCGGGCGATATGCCTACGAGCAACGCACTGTTGGCGTTTATCAGGTCACGAGCCCGATAGCTCATGCCGTTAGTGACAAATCCGTCTATGTCGCTCGACGCAGGGACAACAGTTCCTCCCGGGCACATACAAAACGTATAGACTCCCCTGCCGCTTTTAGTCATACAGCTTAGCTTATAATCTGCGGAAGGCATACCAGGCTTGCCTGCGTAATCGTGATACATCGCCTTGTCTATTTCGCTCTGTAGATGCTCGATACGCAACCCCATGGAAAAAGGCTTTTGCTGCATAGGCACGCCGAGAGAATGCAACATACGGAAAGTATCTCTCGCGGAGTGTCCGATACCCAAAAACAGAGTATCGGTCTTTATTACCGACTTTTGACCGCCCGACGTGACTTCTGCACCGGATATTCTGCCATCCGTTATCTCGACGTTTGTCAGTTTGGTATCAAACATATACTCGCCGCCGAGGCGTATGATTTCGTCACGGATGGATGCTACGACTACTCTCAGCACGTCTGTACCGACGTGAGGCTTATTGACATAGAGTATATCGCCGTCGGCTCCGTGCTCGGCGAGCACCTTCAGCACATAATCAATGCGCTTGCTCGGGTCACGTATGAGCGTGCCGAGCTTGCCGTCCGAAAAAGTACCCGCGCCGCCTTCGCCAAACTGTATATTGCACTCGGGGTCAAGCTCGTGAGTGGCAAAAAATCTGTCGGTAGCTTTTATGCGCTTTTGCACGTCACCTCCGCGCTCTATGACTATCGGTCTGCAACCTGCTCTTGCCAGCACTATCGCGGCAAACATACCAGCAGGTCCCGAGCCGACTATCACGGGCCGTAAGGCGTGCTCGTGCAAAGGCTTTGACGGCGGAGCAAAAACCGTCTCGGACTCGACGTAAACCGCTTTTGTTTTGGCGGCTATACGCTTTTCGTCCTTGTCGAGGCTAACCTCAACCGCCCATAGCAAGCAGGGAGGTCTGCCCCTTCTTGCATCAAGCGACCTCCCGATGATTGTGATATTTTTGATACTCGTTTCGCTGACTTTCAGCGCTTTTGCCGCCTGCGGCTTTAGCTGTGGCAAGCCCTCACACGGCGGCGTATTCAAGGTAATGCGAATCATTTTACCTTTTTACACAGAGCGTCGTATTCCTCGTAGAATCTAATCGAATCGGGATGTCCGCAGAACGCCGTGGTCGAAGGCTGATTCATCATACCGAGATACTCGTAAACGAGCACTTCGTCAACGTAGTCCGAAATCGCCGTGAGCTGTCTTTCGATACGCTCGATGGCAGCAGGAATGAGCGGGCTGCGGTAAACGTCGCCCTCAAACTCAAATATCTCCATATCTGCCCAGAGAGCACTGCGGCCTGCCTTGTCGTGTGCCTTGCGCAGAGCCTCGTAGAATGCGCCCGTCTGAGTAGTGAGCGACTTGCGTACGCCGATTTCGTCCTGATATGCCACTATATCAACGTCGAGACCCTCGAGTTGCTTGATATAAGTATCGTCGGCCTTTAAGATATTGGTGCCGTAAGGAGCAATAAGGGTCTTGGTGCCCTTTTTGAGCGTGCGCGAAAATGCACTGTAACGGTTTACATAATCTATAAATTTATCGCTGAAATACGGATAAATGCAGGTTTCGTCGGGGTAATACCAGCCGTAAAAGCTATCGTGGTGGCCGTACTTGGCGACAAGCTTTGTCATAGCGTCAAACGCACGTGCAGTAACCTCGGGGTTTGTCATATTGTCCTCGGTTTGAGTCCAAACGCCGTAGAAGCCTACGCTCATAAATACCTTTATGCCGCGCTTGTCGCACTGAGAAAGTATGACCTCGATAGGCTCTTTGCAGGTAAAATTCTCTGCAAATGGATAAATACCGCTGTCAAAATAACTCTCGGCATAATCTTCATATACCAATGACGAGCAGAGCAGCACGATGTACTTCATGCCGATGTCAGCCATTTCATCTACCTTTTTGCGCCATTGGTCGTCGGTAAACCTGCGGCAAATGGGGTTCCAATATTTGCCCTCGGGTTTATTGTGATGCTGAAACTCAAACCATGTGCCTGTAAACGTTTTAATCATAATAATATACCTACCTTTCCTTGAAATATATAATAACAATAATTATCGCTTTTTTCAAGTCTTTTATTGAAAATCCGCAAAAAAGATGATACAATGCTGTCAAAGGAGATGCAGAGTATGAAAAAGATAGCTACCGTTTTACTGTCTGTAGCACTTTTGATGCCCTTATGCGTATCAAACGCCGTTGCCGAAACGACACAGCCAATAAAGATAGTCTCATTCGGCGACAGTATTTTTGCCGCAGGCACATGGCAGAGCTACGTCACCGGACACACGGGGCTGAATATAGTCAATATGGGTGTCAGAGGCGAAAATTCCACCGACGGTCTCAAACGACTGCCCAATCTGTTGGCGGCAAAGCCCGACATAGCCATCATTATGTTCGGTGCCAACGACACGGCAAAGGATATGGCAAAGGGCGTACCGTTTGATACTTATATCTCCAATATGCGTACGATGATAACCGCCTGCCAGGCAAACGGCATCACGGTCATCGCGGTAATGCAGAGCTATTTTGACGCCGCTCCGTATTACACGAGGCACAAAGCATCCGAATTTACCGACGTCGGAGGCATCGAAGCATATATGGACAGCTATATCGCAGGCTACCGCGAGCTTGCCCAAAGTCTCGGCGTAGCGATAGCCGACGTGCGCTCGATGTGCGACGCTTATGCCAAGCGCAGTGACATCATAGCCGACGGCGTGCATCCCAACAACAGCGGCTACAGCCTATACGCCAAAGCGGTTATGCAGGCGCTGAGAGAAGTCTTGGGTGCCGACATAGACCTCGACGGCAAGCAAAGCATAGTCGATTACGTCAAGGCAAAGCGTGCCCAAAACGGCTTGCAGACGCTGGCAAAGCCGCAAAAGTTTTTTGCGGACTGCGACGGTGACAGCGTTATCACCGACGGCGACTGCACGGCTATAAAGCAAAAAATACAGCACAAAGGAGAATGATATGGATATTACAAAGAGATTTTTACACTACGTTTCGTTTGACACCTGCTCGCAGGAGGACGC
>DCHM01000035.1:16311-22681 GCA_002314835.1 Clostridiales bacterium UBA1752
TCTGTCACGATGGGGCTTATCGCTCACATGGACACTTCGCCTGCCATCAGCGGTGCAGATATAAAGCCGTCTATAATAGAGTATAGTGGCGGAGACATTACACTAAACAAAGACCTCGGCATAGTAATGAGCAGAGACGCATTCCCCTTCCTCGACGAATATATAGGCAAACACCTCATCGTCACCGACGGCACCACACTGCTCGGCGCGGACGACAAAGCAGGTATCGCCGAAATCGTAACCGCGCTTGAATATATCATAAAAAACAACGTCCCCCACGGCACGATAAAGGTCGGCTTTACTCCCGACGAGGAGGTAGGCTGCGGTGCGGATATGTTTGACGTCAAAAAGTTTGGCTGTGACTACGCTTATACCGTTGACGGCGGCGCTCTCGGCGAAATAGAATACGAAAATTTCAACGCCGCGTCTGCCAAAATCAAGATAAACGGCTCGTCCATTCATCCCGGCTCTGCAAAGGACAAGATGATAAACGCTATTACGGTAGGTATGCACTTTAACAGTCTGTTGCCTCAGTCAGAGGTCCCCGAGCACACCGAGGGCTACGAAGGCTTTTATCACCTCTGCGATATGTCGGGCAGCGTCGAAAGCGCGACTATGCAGTACATAATCCGCGACCACGATATGACTAAATTCATCCGCCGCAAAGAGACCATGGAGCGCGCCGCAAGGTTTATCAACGAAACGTACGGCAGCGGCACTCTCGAGCTGACGCTCAAAGATTCGTATTATAACATGAAAGAAAAAATCGAGCCCAATATGTTTATCGTTGACAGGCTCATAAGCGCAATGGAATCATGCGGTGTCAAACCGATAATCACGCCGATAAGAGGCGGCACCGACGGCGCAAGGCTGTCTTATATGGGTCTGCCCTGCCCCAATATGTGCACAGGTGGTGAAAACTATCACGGCAAATATGAGTTTATAGCAGTCGAATCACTCCAAAAATGCACCGACATCATCGTAAAGCTCGTCAGCGATACTGTAAATTATTAAAGCGCTAATACGCAAAAAATGATGCTCATTTAGAGCATCATTTTTTCATTTTGTCACTTCGTCTATGACGCGCTTTATGCGCGCAGCATCAAAAAACAAATCCTCCATAGGATTACGCAATGCGTGTTGAACCGCGTCGGCGTCCTTGATTATCTCGTCAAACGGGTCGCCTGTCACGCGCTTATCGCTGTGGTTGTAAATGCCGTTATAGATTATCTGCTTTTCGTCATCGGCAAAGCAATCAAGTTTACATAACACGTTAGTTCTTGCATACTCAGCGCACTTGTGCGCGTGGTCGTCGGTGTCCTCCGACGTATCAACAAAAGTAAGCAGGTCGTGGAGCATACCGGCTACGCACGCCATTTCGGCGGTTTTGCGGTCGCAGCCTCTCTTTAGTGCAAGTGTCGAAGCCATTAGCCCGACGCCGTATAGGTGCACGTAGGCGTTGCGCTTGTCCTCTTCGTTTGCGATCGACTTTATGATGCCGTCGATCAGTTTGCGCGCGGCGTCAAGCCTTGTAAATTGTCTTTGCACGTTCCCATTCCTCTCTCGTAACGGCGTAAACCAGCGTCTTGCCGTCGTCGGTGTATTCGCCAACCTTCTTACAACCGTAAGCCATGGCAGTCAAAGCCGACACTGTGTTTGAGGCGTGCATATACGAGTAAAGCTTATTAAACGGAGTATGCTCAAAAGCCCAGTCACGCACGGCTTTTGCCGCCTCTGAAGCATAGCCCTTATTCTGCATATCCTTGCGGATATGATAACCGATTTCGGGACAGATAACTCCGTCGATATTTTGCATAGTTAAGCCGCAGTCGCCTATCATCACGCCGCTGTCATTAAGACAAACAGCCCACAAGCCAAAGCCGAAAGTCGCATAGCGGTCAATGTTTTTGCTTATCCAGCCCTTGACGCGAGCCTCGTCGAAGGTGTAAGGGTAATGCCGCATAATGTCGCTGTCTGCGAGCACAGCGTAGAGCGCGTCGTAGTCGTCCGCGGTCATTTCGCGCAGGGTCAATCTGTCTGTCGTTATCATCTTTTGATAAACACCGCCTCTTTGTTTTTGATGCTGATTTTGACGTCGTAGCCGATCAATTCCTTTTTGTACGTCAAAAAAGAATGGTCTATCGGCACTCCTGCTATTTTGGCGATTCGGTCAAAGCTCAGCGTCAGCTTTGCTTCGCCGCTCAGGTTAACATAATTAAATAATTTGCCGTATTTATTCATCATAATAAAGCTATGCAGTCGCACACCTCGTCTATCGACTTGCCGTCGGTTGCGACCTTTACCGTGTCGAGCCCGTCGTACAGCGGCAGACGCGCAATACTGCGCTCTATAACGTCCGGTTGTCTGATACCGCACTCCACGTCCTTTGTCAGTCTCTTTTTGAGCTCGTCTGCTGTGCAAATGAGCGAAATGCACTTTACGTTAACGCCATGCAAATCGAGGCCGTTTAATATGCAGTCTATTATCCCCTGCTGATGCATAACCCAGCAAAAGACGACGTTTTGGTAAGCGTCGCAGGCGATAAACTGCCTCAGCAAAAAAGTGATGTTTTGCAGTACCATGGTTTTTGTTTGCTCGTTGACTACAAAAGGATGTGCGTCCCAGCACCAGTCCCCGTCGAGAAAAACCGCTTTGTCAAGCCGCGTTTTGAGCCTTTGGCAAACCGCAGTCTTGCCGACACCCATAGTGCCGCCGATGATGTATAGATTTTTCATTCTTGCCATCCCCTTTTATATATTTTAGCAAAAAAACTGCAAAAAATCAACTGATAAAACATATTTTGACCCTTTTGCGTTTGCATTTTGTTTTTATGTGTGATATAATCACGTTATCAAACAAAGGGAAGGATTGCTATGTTTAAGAGAATCACCGGAACGTGGTTTGAGTTTACTCACCACAATGTCGCAGAAGGCAAATACTGGGACCCTATCGTCCGCCGCTTTACCGAAGAGCAGTGGAGAGAAAAAGTAAGAGAAATGAAGTCTGTCGGTATGAAATATATCGCAATGCTTGCATCCTCTCTCGCTTATGCCGACAGAGCCGAGAGCTATTTTGACACCGACATTTATCCTTTTGCCAAAAACTTTACCTGCAAAAACCCTATTGAAGTTATTCTGGATGAAGCGGATAAGCAAGACTTAAAAGTTTTTGTTTCGGTAGGTTACTACGGAGACTGTTACCATGCGCAAACCAATATGCAGTCGCCCGAGGTTACAGCGCGAGCTTTTAAAGCGATGGAGCAACTCGTGGCTAAATTCGGTCATCACAGGTCGTTTTACGGCTGGTATTTGCCCGACGAAATACAAATATGCCCGAGATTTCCCGATTTGTTTATCGACTATACAAACAGATATGCCGGCTTTGCCAGACAGCTGCAAAAGGATACCAAGATTCTCATAGGTCCTTACGGTACAAACAAGCTCGTCGCCGACGACCTTTATGCAAAGCAGCTCGAAATCCTCGACTGCGACATAATAGCCTATCAAGATGAAGTCGGTGTCAAGAAGTCAACCCCCGACAAAACAGGCGCATATTACGAGGTGCTACGCAAGGTTCATGACAAAGCAGGCAGAGCCAAGCTGTTTGCCAACGTTGAACTGTTTGATTTTGAAGGCGACGTTTACCGCAGTCCGCTCATACCTGCAACCGCCGACAGAGTAGAAGCCCAAATCAACGCCGTCGCACCGTTTGTTGACGAAATCTTTTGCTATCAGTATATGGGCATGATGAATAAGCCCGGCACGATAGCTTACTGCGGTCATCCAGACTCGATAGACTATTATATCAGCTATATGGATATGGTCGAGCGCAACGAAAAAAGCAGATAAGACAAAGTCCTTTTGCGATAAGCAAAAGGACTCTTTTTATTCTCTCTGCTTGGATTAGTAATGTTTAATCTGCATTGCTTTCTTTGCAAAAAGCGACGCGCCGTAAGCGGCTTCTTCGGTAATATCCGTCAGACGCAGAGGCAGAGAAAAAGTATCTGAAACAATCCTGCAAAATGCCTCGTTCATTCGCAGAGCGTTTCCGGATGCGACAATTCCTTTGATATTATTACGGCATTCCGGTGAAATCCGCAAAAACAATTCGTACAATTCGTTTGCCATTCCGCAAATGACACCTTTGGTTAGCGATTCGGGCGTGAGATTTGTCATATCAATTCCGCTTATGCTTCCGCGCATTTGCGGATTTATTCTTGTCCCGCTGAATCTTGTATCGACTGCAATAGGATTTACGTCAGATAAAGCAAGCTTATTCATCACGGAATAAAGCTTGCCGTCGGCAGCTTTTCCCGTAAAAGCCTCGACACATTTTGCAAAGAATTTCTCAATCATTGCGTATGCCGAGCCACCGCAAATAGCACATCCGGTCAAGAGATATTTACTGTCAATGTACGGACGAACGTCAGGTGCATCTGCGATTATATCCGATTCAATTGAAATTTGAGAACCCGTTCCGCAGTTTACCGACAGTTCTTGCCCGTATTTATCATTAACGGAACCGAGAAATGCGGCTTGATTATCTCCTATCGCAACGGCAACCGGGATTGACTTATATTCACCGACAAAAAGAGTTTTTGCACTTACCTCGGGAACATTTAGTGCGGAAAGTCCTACTCTTTCTATGGCATCAAAATCAAATTTATTCTCTGAAAGAATAAAAAAGCCGAGAGAGGCTGCGTTTGTGGAATGAATAAGCGGCGTTTTTTTGTTTGTGAGCTTCATCACGAGATAGTCCGATATCGTGCAATATGATACTGCATTATCGGTGATTGCGTGATTTTCGTTAAGGTAAAACAGAGAATTAAAACCATATCCGGTAGGGACTTGATAGTTTGTTCTGCATAGCATTTCTTGAGTGAAGGTTTTGGTATTTTTATAAATATCATCCCCGATTTTTTCCTGCCATGAATACAAACGAGACACTGCATGACCGTTTTTGTCGATCAAAACAACGCCGTGCATTTGCCCCGTAACGCCGATTGCGGTAATATTATATTCCGAAATGATTGCGTCAACGAGGGAAACCGCACCGTTTGCGTATGCTTCGGCATCTTTTCCATAACCGCTTTTTGTAAATGATTTTAACTGTGTACCGTTTTCAGCTACTACGGTTGCAGACATCGTTGTTGTTCCGAGGTCGATTCCGAGAAATAATTTATCCATTTTGATACCTTCGTTTCGGTTTATAAGGCAATACCTCTACATGAATTGGTATAGTTACTATTCATACAGTCACCGACTTTCATTGAAAGCATAACATATATTTTGAGCTTTGTAAAGATACGAGCTAAATATAACCGTTTTACATGCCGCGCAGGGTAGCGAAAAGTGAATAAGTAAAAAAATCCGTTCACGCACGTGAACGGATTTTTTACACCCTCAACGGGAATCGAACCCATAACTAACCCTTAGGAGGGCAATGGCGCCCCGTAATTGTGAAAACGAAAATAGCCGAAAACCCTTGATATTACTGGATTTTTTGAAAGTTCGAATGGAGTTAGGTGTGCCAATTTGCTAATCAAAATCACCGATTTTTGCCCCTAAAATTAGCAGAAAATTAGATTTTGCTAATTTTGGGGAATGTCATGCTGTAATGGAAGTGTCAAGAATTGTCTATATCACTGCGTTTGAGACAGTTCAAATTGAAAAATGTTTGCACATTTTGACACCACGCCTATCACCTATGCAGTGGGTGGTAGAGTTTTGCTAATTTTGGGGATAGTCATAAAAAGCACCATACCGGCACAATCATTATAATTATGTTTATTGTCATTGATAACAGCAGACCATTTGATACGACATATTGTATTTCTCAAGAATTATTCGTATATCTTGTGTTTGAAACTTGACAAACCTATAATTTTGTGCTATTCTATATGCTGAAGAAAGAAAGGAGACTTATCCATGTCAATTTTCAGTGAACGAGTTACCACTTTGATGAAAAAAAGTGGTCTATCACAAAAGGAGCTTGCAGCTAAAGCGGGTGTCACAGAATCTGCCATGTCTTATTATGTCAATGGTGCTCGTACACCACGTAGCGATGTTCTTACGCGTATGGCGAAAGAATTAGGGACAACTACCGATTATCTTCTCGGTACATCCAATGAAATTAACACCGAGGAAAACACGGAGCTGCTGTACTTACAGCGCAATCTTGGAAAGTTAGATCCCGAACGACTCAAAAAAGCGGAAGCTTTACTCAAAACCGTTTTTGACGATATTTTCGATGATGATAGCGAGGGGTGAACGAATTACGGGTACAAAACCGAATTTTTCAGGTGCATATACAAAAGCGAACGAAATACTTGTAAAATCGAATGTTATCTCCACATTCCCATTTTCCCCCA
>DCHM01000020.1 GCA_002314835.1 Clostridiales bacterium UBA1752
CTTGACGACATAGACAAAACGTTCAACGACGGATTTTCTTGCGACTACGATTTCATTCAAGGACAAATAGATGAAATAGACGACAGTGGAGCTGAGATATACATAGTCGCTACAAGCAATGACAGAGACAACATAACTCCATCTTTAGAAAGACGTTTCAACATAATCGACGTGAGAAGTCCAAATAATAGAGAAATCGAAGAAATAGTCAAACATTATATGACATCTCACAAATGTATAGAGAAAGACATTAATTTTCATGACGTTGCACGATTGTTTTCGTTCAAGTCGTGCTCAAACATCGAAGACACTATTAACTTAGGGGCTCTGAAAGCAGCAAGGCAGAAAAGAGAGAGCGTGAATTTTGATGACCTATTACAAGTCTTTTACGATAAGTATAATATCACTGATGCTGAGACTAATGACGAAGCTACTTGGGATGACCTTAGCAAAACAGCCGTGCACGAGGCGGCTCATTTAGCAGCCTTGATGTTGTTGGATAGACGTGGCGTGGATGCCTTTGCTTTCAGCGTCGTTAGAGTGGGTGATGATGGATTGTCTACTGGTTTTGTCAGCAGGTTTTACCCTCCTTCAAACAACGATACGTATATTACAGAGTTGTTGGCCTCAGAAGCAGCGGTAAATGAAATACTTGGCACCTCGGATTTGGGTTCCGAAAGTGACATAAAGAAGGTCATAAATATAATTCGAGACTATAGTATCAATACGATTTCTGACTTTAATCGGGAGACTTTCAAAGGAAGAAGTGGAGTTGAATCTGATACCATTATGTTCGCCAGGGAATCGGTCATAAGATACGAGTTAGAGCGTCAGAAAATTATAGCGCGAGAGTTTGTACATAAAAATCGCAAACTGATTGAGACTATAGCTAACGAACTTTGCAGCAAAAAAATCCTTCTATTTTCAGACGCACTAAGAATCTATAACTCACTTTTTAAAGTTGCATAATAATAGCAGCCGCTTATCAATACGGGCGGCTGTTTTTTGCTATGACGGTAATTAAGAAAATTTTTTCATAAATGAAATGGAATATAAAAAACAAGTTGCTTGAAAAGTGAAAGTCTAACGGTATGAAACATATAGAGTGTATGGTCCAAATATGTTAGGATGGCGATTTTTCGTGGTACGCGTCATGGTCCAAATGGTAGCAAAACAGGGCAAAACGGGGCAAAATGGTATTAATAATATGCATAAAATTGTGTATAAAATGCAAAAAACACGCTCGAAAGCGTGTTTTTATGCAAATATGGAGAGTATAGGGCTCGAACCTATGACCCCCTGCTTGTAGGGCAGATGCTCTCCCAACTGAGCTAACCCTCCATGGGTGCCGATTTCTCAACCGGCGAGGGCTATTATAACACCGGTGTGCGGCGTTTGTCAAGCCCTTTTTTTATTTTTTTTAAAAAAGATTATTGATGAGGTCTTTTTTGAAACTAAAGTACTGCAGTACCGCTTCAAAGCCTGCGAGGCAGTCCTCGTAATCCTCGGCGGTTGCCGAAAAAGTGATGATATACACGCTGCCGTTGCGGACGCAGATAACCTGCTCAAAGGTATATACGGTGGGCTTTTCGGCGCTTTCGTCCTCGGGGTTCGGCGTGAGCGAAGCCTTATATTTTACTCTGAGAGCGGCGGCGTCGTCGAGCTTGATTTCGCTTTCGCCGAGGTCCTCGTAGTTGCCGTATGTGGCGGCGATATCCTTTTTGTAAGACGCCCAATAAGCTTTTGCGCCGTCGGTGCTTGCGTCAAACGCCATAACCGACACGCGTGCGTAGCTGGCGTAAACGCTCGAAGAAGCGGTGTTTTTTTGTATCGAAGAAATGCCCGTCTGATAGTCAACCTCCCAGTCTGTAGGGTAGCAGAAGGTATAATCGACTGCGTCGTTTGCAAAGAGCGCGTATCCGTCGGGAGCGTCGGTCTGTGCGCCCGTGTTGCCGCAGGACGTGAGCGTCAGAGCAAGCAGTGCCAAAATAGCGGCTAATATTTTTTTCATTATCTTTAATCCTCCTCGGTTTGCAGGGTTCTCAGTGTCGTGTTGTCGTATTTGTACTCGTAAACTATCTTTTGTATGCCGTCTTGTACGCTTACCTCGAGCTTATATCGCTCAAAGTCCACGGCGCACGGAGTGCCCGTCAGCGTGATATAAAGTATATCGTCCTTGACGTGCGTCGTATATCCCGTGCAAAACAGTCCGCCAGCCTTGGCATCGACGGTCATGGTAAATATTCTGTCGTCAAAATCGTACTCGATACCGTCCAAATCCTTGTATTCGACGGGGACGGGAACTCGTATGGCTATGTTATACGCTATCACGCAGAGCAGCGCCGCCGCGAGGAACGAAGCTACTATTATGATAGGCAGTCTCAAACGTTTCATAGGCTTTTATACCTCCACAAGCGGCATTATACATTAAAAATATCAAATAAACAAGCCCCACCGCAAAAAAAGTGTAAAAAAACAGTTGACAAACGGCCACTGTGTGATTATAATGTGTAAAGCAAATTACTTTACAGATATTGGCGGTGATGCGGTTTGGAGCAAAAGCGTGACTTTATCATCTCTCTGTACGACGTTTACGGGGGGCTGCTGTCAGACTCATGCCGTGACTGCACCGAGCTGTATTATTGCGACGACCTTTCGCTGTCGGAGATAGCCGAGAACCAAGGCATCAGCCGTCAGGGCGCACGCGACGCCATTAAGCGCGGAGTAGCCGAGCTCGAGCATTTTGAGAGCACGCTCGGCTTGCTCGCAAAGCAGCAGCAGACCGCCGCACTGGCGAGCGAGATTATTTCGGCCACTGATGACGACAAGGTAAAGGAGCTCGCTGCCAAGATTATTTCATTATAAAGGAGAGATTTAGATATGGCAATGTTATCCGGTCTTTCCGATAAGCTCGCTGCGGCTTTTAAAAAGTTTCGCAGCAAGGGCAAGCTCACCGAGAGTGACATCAAGGACGGTATGCGCGAGATTAAGCTCGCGTTGCTCGAGGCTGACGTCAACTTTAAGGTCGTCAAGGCTTTTGTTGCCAAGGTTAGCGAAAGAGCCGTCGGCACCGAGGTTATGGAGAGCCTTTTGCCCGCACAGCAGATAGTAAAGATAGTTAACGAGGAGCTCGTCGCCATCATGGGCGGCGGCGTTTCCAAGCTCAATATGTCGCCAAAGCCTCCTACGGTCGTGCTCATGTGCGGCTTGCAGGGCGCAGGCAAAACCACCCACGCGGCAAAGCTCGCGAGGATGTATAAAAAGCAGGGCAAGAGCCCTCTGCTCGTAGGCTGCGATATTTACCGCCCTGCCGCTATCAAGCAGCTGCAGGTCGTAGCGGAGCAAATCGGAGTACCCGTGTTTGAGCGCGGTACTGCCGACCCCGTAGAGACCGCAAAGCTCGCACTCACTTACGCCGGCAAGTACGACCACGACCTCGTTATCATTGATACCGCAGGCCGCCTGCATATCGACGAGGAGCTTATGGACGAGCTCGTAGCTATAAAGAATGCTACCGAGCCGAGCGAAATATTGCTCGTAGTTGACTCTATGACAGGTCAGGACGCCGTCAACGTAGCCGAAGCCTTTAACAATTCACTCGACATCACGGGCGTCATACTCACCAAGATGGACGGCGACACCAGAGGCGGCGCGGCGTTATCTATAAAGTATATCACGGGCAAGCCGGTCAAGTTTATCGGCGTAGGCGAAAAGCTCGACGCCATCGAGCCTTTTTATCCCGACCGTATCGCAAACCGCATACTCGGCATGGGAGACGTGCTCACTTTGATAGAGAAAGCCGAGGCGGCTATCGACCAAAAGCAAGCCGAGGATATGGAGCGCAAGCTCCGCGAGCAGAGCTTTACGCTCGAGGATTATCTCGAACAGCTCAGACAGATAAAGAGCATGGGCAGTCTTGATTCGCTGCTCGGCATGATACCCGGCGTCAAGCCCGACGCGCTCAAGGACGCCAAGGTGGACGAAAAAGCACTCGCTCACGTCGAGGCCATCATACTTTCGATGACAAAGCGTGAAAGAGCCAAGCCCGACATACTCAATTCGTCACGCAAAAAGCGTATCGCGGCAGGCAGCGGCACCTCGGTCGAGGAGATTAACCGTCTGCTCAAGCAGTACGACCAGATGAAGCAGATGATGAAGCAAATGATGAAAGGCGGCCGCAAGGGCTTTAAGGGCTTTAAGGGTCTGCCTTTCTAAAATCAGTTTTTCCAAAAATTAAAATATATATTATCGAAAGGAAACACAACCATGGCAGTTAAAATCAGACTTACCAGAATCGGCGCTCACAAAAATCCCTTTTATCGCATCGTAGTTGCTGATTCGCGCTATCCCCGTGATGGCAGATTCATCGAGGAGATCGGTTATTACAACCCGATGAAAGAGCCTGCTGAGTTTGTCGTTGACGGTGACAAGGTTAAGACTTGGATAGGTAACGGCGCACAGCCTACCGAAACCGTCAAAGCTCTGCTTAAAAAGAACGGCATTATCTGAGCGAGAGGTTAACCAATGAAACAAATCCTCATCGACATCGCAAAGGCGATAGTTGACAAGCCCGACGAGGTCGCCGTGACCGAAAAAGTCAGCGGCTCCACCGTTTTGCTCGAGCTGTCCGTCGCAAAGAGCGATATGGGCAAGGTCATCGGCCGCGGCGGTAAGATTGCCAAGAGCATCCGCACGGTTATGAAGGCTGCAGCCGTCCGCGAAAACAAGCGCGTTATAGTCGAGATTGTCTGATGCGCAGATATCTTGAAGCCGGCAGGCTCAATTCACCGCGCGGCATCAAGGGCGAAGTCAGGTTTGAATGTTGGTGCGATTCTCTTGAGTTTTTACAGGACGTACATACCCTCTATCTTGACAGCGAGGGCAAGCGTCCTCTGGAGGTCAAAGAGTATCGCATCGGCGTTTCGACCGTGACTTTCGTCGGCTACGAGGACCGCACTCTCGCGTCCTCGCTGACCGGTCGCACCGTATATTTTGACCGCAACGACGTTTTGTTGCCCGAGGGCGCATTTTATTACGACGACATACTGGGTGCAGACGTTTTTGATGATGAGACAAAAGCCGTTATCGGCAAGGTAAAGGCTGTCGATGAAGGCGTTACGGGATACTATTACAGCATTTCGGGCGACGTTGATTATTACGTTCCCAACGTGCCCGAATACGTCGTTTCCGCATCGCCCGAGAGCGGTCTCGTGCTCAAAAACTATGCAGACCTTGCTGTGGAGGCAAAAAAGATATGAATTTTGAGGTGCTGACACTGTTTCCGGATGCTCTGCGTCCTTTTTTTGCAGCGAGCATTATCGGCAGAGGCATCCAAAACGGATATATCAACGTTACCTGCACTGACATCAGAGATTATACTCTCGACAAGCATCGCCGCGTGGACGATACTCCTTACGGAGGCGGCTACGGTATGGTGATGGCGTGCCAGCCCGTCGTAGATTGCATCAGAGACGTAAAGTCGAGACTGCAGGGCAGCACGAGAGTTATCTATATGTCGCCGCAAGGCGCGCTTTTTAATCAGGACAAAGCAAAACAACTCGCAGAGTATGACAACCTCATACTGCTCTGCGGACATTATGAAGGCATCGACGAGCGCATTTTACAGCTCGAGGTGGACGAGGAAATCAGCGTGGGAGATTACGTGCTCACGGGAGGCGAATTGCCTGCCGCCACGGTGGTTGACTGCGTTTCGAGACTGATACCCGGAGTATTGCCTTCACCGATGTGCCACGAGGACGAGAGTCTGACCGACGGTCTGCTCGAATATCCTCAGTACACCCGCCCGAGAGTATTTGAAGGTCTCGAGGTCCCCGAGGTGCTTATTAACGGCAACGCCGCGTTGCAGGCGGCATGGAAGAGAGAGCAGAGCCTCGAGCGCACTCGGCGCAAGAGACCCGACTTGCTCAAAGAGGTAAAATAATGGATTTTCGCAGCGACAAAAACAGACACGGGCTGAAATCACACAGCCTGATTTTGTCTTGCTTTGCGCTGCTATCGGCAAAGGTTTCCGAGGCCGCCGACAGGTCGGCGGTTTGCAGAGCGCTTACGTCCTCAGGTAGGCTCGATAAGCTGCTCACATCGGGCATCTTTGCCGGTTTTTTTAAACAGGTAAAACCGTATTCGAGCGTTTTGCGCCCGTCCAAAAAGGCGTTTTGCAGGTTTACGGGCAGCAGCGTGATACTCGCGGCGATAAAAAAGATTATCGCGATATTGCTGTGCAAGCCGGTGATGACCTTCGGAGCGTTTTTCTTTTTCCTCGGACTGCTGTCGTCGGGAGTTTTGGTGCTCGGTAAGCTGGGTATGCTGCCGATAACGCCTCAGTACGGCGAATTGATTTTTTGCGCAGCGATGGCGGTATTCGGCTTCCCTTTGATGTTCAGCCGTAAGCGGCTCGTCGATACTCTCGAGTGCAGTGCCGTATTTAGGCGCGTGTTTATAGACCTGCTCGGCTTTGAAGAGCAAAAATTACACGTCGATGGCAAGAGCAAGGGCGACGTATTTCTCGTCTTTTTGATTTGCGTCATATTGGCTGCACTGTCATTGCTCGTGCCGATATCTACGATTATACTGTATTCGCTCTCGGCAATCGCCGTGGTGTTTATTGTCGTAAATCCCGAGGTCGGTGCTCTGTCGGCATTGATATTGCTGCCGATGATGAGCAATCTGACCGTCAATATATTGATGATTGTTACCGAATTAGGCTACGTTATCAAGGTTTTGCTAGGCAAGCGCAATTTCAGACTGATGACGTCCGACGTATTGCTGCTGATGTATATGCTTTACCGCTTGACGCTGTCGGTTTTGGGCGCAGGCGGAACGGAATACGCATTCGTCACGGTCAGCTATTTTGCCGTCCGTAACCTTTTGATAAGCGAGGATTCGCACCGCAAGTTTATAAGGTGTGCGTCGGTAGGCGCTACTCTGGCGGCGGTCGTCGCTATGGGCATCAAGCTATGCGGCTTGCTCGGCATCCAAAGGCACATACAGTTTATTTTGCAAAACGACGCGCTGTATAACTCGGATGACCTGAGCGTTTATCTCATCGTCTTGCTGCCTATGATATTTGCAGGTGCCTTTTGCGGCGGCAGGGGACAGAGGTTCGCGTCCTTTGTCAATACCGTCGTAGTGCTCGGATGCATAGTCTGGCTGTACGACAGCAGTCTGTGGGTCGTAGCGGCTCTGCCGTTAGTGATATTTGCATTGCTCGCGCTAAAAGCCAAGCTGATGTGGGCGGTTTTTGCGGCGTTTGCCCTGCCTTTATTATATACCTTCGGCGAACAGATGTCGGTCTCGGCACTTGCCGGAGGCGATATTTACAAGCTCATTTTGTCACAGAGCGGCGCGGTCGGACTGGTAGCCTTTGCCATAGTGGTGCTTTTGTATATCCAAGCGGTGTTTGCTGCTAAGCGTGACGCGGCAGGCAGTCAGCAGAGATATATCGTATGCGGCGCAGGCACGCTGATTATTACGACGCTTTTACTCGGATTTTTTTACGCTGCCGCAGGCAATATCGCCGTGCAGATAGCGTTTTGGATGTCGGCAGGATGCCTCGTCTCCTGCCAAAAGCTTTTGGAAAGGATGGCGGCTTTTGATGAAGAATACCAATAATCGCAAAGGCTTATCAATACCCGTAATCGACATTATCATCGTAGTTATCATCGTGTGCGGCATTGCCGCAGGCGTTATCGGTGCGTCCGAGCGCGGCAACGGCACAGTCAGCGGAGAATACCGCATCGACCTCATGCTGTACGACGCAAACGGCGAAAAAATCCGCCTTTCGGACGGCAGTCTGCTTTACTTTGACGACGGCAGTCTGCTCGGCACTACAAAAAAGTTTGAGTCCACGGCTTACGCCAGCGGCTCTGAGAAATATAACGCGTCGGTTTTTGCTTATGCGAGTGACAAGCCCGACGCTCTCTACTGCGGCAACGTGCCGCTGCCAGTGGGCAGTAAGATTACGCTGCATACCAAGACCACGAGCCTCACCGCCGAGGTTATCGGCTGGAGCGCGATAGGGGAGGGTAAATAATGAAAAAACTAAAGTTTACCGTCATTGACGCCGCTATCATTCTGCTCGCGGTCTGTATGATACTGACCGTCGTATTCAGGCAAAAAATAGTCGAAGTCTTTGATATGGACAAGCTTGTCACGGTAGAATATGAGTTTGAGGCAGACTGCGTTAAGCTGATATGTGCCGAAAAAATCTCGTCCGTGCATAATTTTTACCTTGCGAGCGACCTTACCGAGGTCGGAGAAATAATCGAAATCGACAAGGATTTCGGCAAGGACCAAGACCCAAACACCGCACGCATCTTCGGCAAGGCACGCGTTACGGCGTCGAGATACGACGACGGATATTACGTTGACGGGCGCTATTTGCTCGCAGTCGGTTGCACATACACTGTTCGCGACGGATATTCGGAATACGAGATTACGGTCACCGACGTAGCCGTAGTTGAATGATTTTGCCAATTTAGACTTTTGAGCGTTTATATATTTTGTCGAATGTTACAATCAAGGTCTATTGAAAATTATTAATTTTATGATATAATAAAGTTAACTATTTATTAGCACTTATCGGAGGGAAATAATGGTTACAAAGGACATTACGGTCAATATAGAGGTAGGTTTGTGTGCAAAGCCGGCGTCTCACTTCATTCGCACTGCCAATGAGTTTAAGAGCCGTGTCAAGATAGTCGTTGACGGTGGCAAGGCTACCGCTAACGCCAAGAGCCTCTTATCTGTTTTGGCTCTCGGTATCTCCAAGGGCGACACCATCACTCTGATTGCAGAGGGCGATGATGAGCAGGCTGCTATTGACAAGCTCGTTGACCAGATCGAAAACGGTTTTTATCTCTAATATTTAGAGCAAATATCATAACTTATGCCTGCCCCGTGCCTAAATAGGTCATCGGGGCGGTCTTTGTAGGTAGGTGAAGGGACAAAGTGACTCGAGAGGAACTGTGGGAAAAAGCCAAGCTCTTGCCGCTGTCGCCCGGCGTGTATCTCATGCACGGCAAATCCGGCAAGATAATATACGTGGGCAAATCAAGAGCACTCAAAAACCGCGTTTCGAGTTATTTTGCGCCTTCATCGCACCACCGCGGCAAGACTGCTCGCATGGTGGCGGCGGTTGACGATTTTGAGGTTTATCTGACCAGCACCGAGCTCGAAGCGCTCTTGCAGGAAAATCAGTTTATAAAGCAATTTACGCCGCATTATAATATCAAGCTCAAGGACGGCGGCGGATATCCTTATATCCGCATAAGCGACGGACCGTACCCCGATATTTCGATGGTATGGAAGCGCACCGCGACTGGCAGGTATTTTGGACCTTACTCTTCCGCAGGCGTCGCCAAAGCGATAGTCGAGACTGCCAAGGCGACCTTTGGCATCCCTACCTGCGGCAAGGACTTTCCCAAAGACATTGGCAAGGGCAGACCCTGCCTCAATTATCAGATAGGGCGTTGCATAGGCGTTTGCCGCAAGGGTGGCGTCAGCCAGAGCGAATACGCCGAAATCATCGCCGGAGCGACACACTTTTTGCGCGGTGATTACAGCTTTTTGATTAGTGAGCTCGAGCAAAAGATGAATAAGGCAGCCGAGCATCTCAATTACGAGCTTGCCGCACGTTGCCGCGATATGATAAGGGCGGTCAAGCGCATAGGCGACAAGCAGCAGATAGTCGCAAACCGCGACATCGACTGCGACACGGTAGGCTATTACGCCGACGAGCTCGGAGCGGAGCTCGTAGTGCTGTTTATACGCCGCGGCGCGATAGTTGACAGAGAGAGCTTTGACTTCGGTGCGGACGAAATCATCGATGAGCAGAGCCTTACGGGATTTTTACAGCATTTCTATTCGGTCAGAGGCTACGTGCCGCCCAAGGTTTACGTAGGCTATCAAGCCGAGGACAGTGAGCTCGGGCTTTTGTCCGAGTATCTTACCTCGCTGACCGGAGCCAAGGTTTCGGTATGCGTACCCAAACGCGGCATCCAAAAGAGCCTCACCGAGACTGCCGCCACCAACGCAAAAGAGCTGTTGCTCCACGCGCGCAAGGTGGAGGAAAAGCGCACGGGAACGCTCGCGGAGGTTGCGGAGTTTCTGCATCTGCCGGTGCTGCCCGACCGCATAGAATCGTACGATATTTCAAACAGCGGCACCGAGCTTGCCTCCTGCGGTATGATAGTTATGGACAAGGGCAGGTTTGCAAAGCGCAAATACCGCTCGTTTAATATATCCGAGGATATAACCGACGACTGCACCATGCTGAAAGAAGCGTTAAACAGGCGCTTTGACCACGGCACCGATGAGACTGGGTGGGAGTACCCCGACCTCATACTCATGGACGGCGGAGTACAGCAGACGCTCACCTGCCGCGAGGTGCTGTCAGAGCACGGACTCTGCATACCCGTATTCGGTATGATAAAGGACGAGCACCACAAAACCCGCACTCTCACAGACGGCGAGAGCGAAATCGGGCTTATCAGACGGCAGGACCTCTTTGTGTTTTTTTACAAGATACAGGAGGAGGTTCACCGCTATTCGCTCGAGCGCATGGACGTGCGCAGACGCAAAAAGGTAAAGCAGTCGAGCCTTACCACCGTCAAGGGTGTAGGCGAGGCAAAAGCCAAGGCACTGCTTACGCATTTCGGTACCCTGCAGGCGCTCAAGGCAGCGACCGCCGACGACATCGCGGCAGTCAAGGGCATAAAGCCCGAGACGGCGCAGGCTATATATAATTTTTTGAAAGAGGATAAAAAATGAGGATAATCACAGGCATCGCACGCGGTGTAAAACTCGATACGTTACCCGGCGACGACACCCGCCCTACGGGCGAAAAAGCCAAGGAGGGCATATTCTCCGCAATACAGTTTGACCTGCAGGACCGCAAGGTTCTCGACCTTTTTGCAGGCAGCGGACAGCTCTCGCTCGAAGCCCTGTCACGCGGTGCCGAAAGCGCCGTAATGGTTGACGCGTCACGTGCCTCCTGCGAGCTTATCAAGGCAAACGCCACGCACGCCAAGCTGATGCCAAAGTGCAAGGTAGTCTGCCTCGATTACAAAGAGTATATCCGCGCGGCAGAGGGCAAGGAAAAATTCGGGCTCGTCTTCCTCGACCCGCCTTACGCCAGCGATTACGCTGCCAAGGCGTTTGAGTCTCTCGAGAGGGCAGGACTGCTCGCTGACGACTGCATAGTCGTATTTGAGACGCCTGCCGACAAGATATCGGCGCCGTACGACGGTTGGGAGCAAAAGTTATACAGATACGGCATAGCGCACGTTTCGATTTTGCGCCGCAAATAATAAAGCAGAGGATATATCATGACAGCAGTTATCGCAGGTAGTTTTGACCCAATAACCACCGGGCATATAGACATTATAGAGCGCGCCTACAAGCTATTCGGCAACGTGGTGGTGCTCGTCGCAGTCAATAGCGAAAAGCATTATCATTTTTCGCGTTCTTTAAGAGCCGAGGCAATACGCGCTTGCTTTGCAGGCCGCAAAAACATTAAGGTCGAGGAGTGGAATGGTCTCACGGCAGATTACGTTTCGCAGCTCGGCGACGCGGTTATCGTGCGCGGCTCGCGCAGCGGTGCCGAATACGAGGCTGAAAAAGACCTCTACGACGTCAATTCGGTTTTGGGCGCACCCGAGACTATCATTTTGCCGTCCAAAAACGAGCTGAGATACGTAAGCTCGACGTTTGTCAGAGAGCTTTTGAGATATAATAAGGACGTCAGCAGCTTTGTGCCTGCGCCTGCGCTCGCAGTATTAAAAAAAGAACTATGATTCATATAAAAAAATGCACCCTTAGCTATCAGCGCGAGCCGCTACTGGCTCCGTTTGGTTTTAAGGGCGGATATTTGTCCGAGCTTTGGCAACCGATAGTCAAGATAGAGAGCGACGGCTTTGTCGCCGTCTGTCCGTCGGTGCAGAGCGTGCTGTGGTCTGACGCGAGGGTTTTTGTCTCAAACAGCGAGACGGACGGCAACAAAAAGATGCTCGCCATCACCGAGAGGGCGTGCGAAATGCTGTCGGGACAGTCGTTTGAGCGTCCCGACACGGTAACGCCTTACCTTGCCGAAAGTCTATATGATTATGCGGCAAAGGTCTGTGGCTTTGCGCCTGCAAAGACCTTTGTGCTCAATGCGCTCGTCGGCATAGACTTTGCGCTCTGGATGCTATACGCCGCGTCAAACGGCATTACCGACTTTGACGGCATTATCCCTGATGAATACAAGGGCACATTTGACAGCCGCCACGGGAGCCTCGCACACATACCGCTCGTCAGCTATGCGGTTGACGGCGACAGCCTCAGAGGACTGCTTGACGGCGGCACCGCACTCTTAAAGATAAAGCTCGGGCGCCACGTCGAGGGCGACAATGGTTCGCAAGCCGATATGGCTTCCATGCTCGAATGGGACGTAAACAGGGTAAAGCAGATACACGCGATAGCAGAGCAATATACTACCGACAAAACCAAGGACGGCAGGATAAGATATTATTTTGACGCCAACGGCAGATACGACACCAAGGCAAGGTTTGAGGCGCTTTTGGACGCTATGTACGGCGTCGGAGCATTAAAGCAAACCGAGCTTATCGAGGAGCCGTTTGCAGAGGATAACGAAATAGACGTTCACTCTCTCGGCGCGGTAATAGGCGCCGACGAATCGGCACATTCGCTCTCCGACCTGCAAAAGAGGCTCGCGCTCGGCTACAGAGCGGTAGCGTTAAAGCCGGCGGCAAAAACTCTGTCGGTTTCGTTTGCGATGGCTGACGCGGCTATCAAATCGGGCGCAGGATGCCTGACCGCAGACCTTACGGTCAATCCGTTGCTTGCCATGTGGAACCGCCAGTTTGCCTCGCGCATCAAGGCCATGCCCGGCATGAAGGTCGGCTGCGTCGAGGTCAACGGCGACCAAAACTACGTTAATTGGCAGCAGATGTGCACTCTCTTGCCTCAGGGACTGAGCTGGCAGGATGCGGTGGGCGGTGCTTTTTTGGCAGATAAGGATTTTTATTATAATTCCGGCAGGCTGTTTGGCACAAACGGCTACGCCGCAGTATTTGAGAGGTAAAATATGAAAGTTGCCATTATCATGAATAAGGGTTCGAGAGACATAGTAATCGACCAAAAAACCATTGACCGACTCAAAGGCTTCGGCGAGCTCGCCGTCTCTGAGAGCAACGGCATAGACGAAATCAAAGCCGCCGTCAAGGACGCCGACGTAGCTATCACCTCGTGGGGCAACGCGCCTATCGACAACGAGATTTTGGCACTCTGCCCAAATCTCAAGCTCGTTTGTCACGCCGCAGGCAGTGTCAAGCCTATCGTCAGCGACGATTTGTGGGCAAAGGGCGTCAGAGTTACGTCGTCCGCCTGTTGTCTTTCTATGGGCGTCAGTGAAACTGCGCTCGGCTACACCATTTCGGCGTGCAAAAATCTCTTTAACCTCAACACCTCGGTTCACGCAGGCGGCTGGAATGAAGGCAAAGAAAACATCCGCGAGCTATACGACATAACCGTCGGCATAGTCGGCTTTGGCTGGGCAGGCAGGCACTACTGCGAGCTGCTCGCTCCGTTTGACGTGCAAAAGGTAGTTTACGACCCGTTTGCAAAAAAGGAAGCCGTCGAAGCTCTCGGCGCAAAGCTCGTTTCGTTTGAAGAACTGCTCAAAGTTTCGGACGTCGTTTCGGTACACGCACCTTCGATTGATTCGACCTATCACATGTTTAACGCAGATACATTAAAACTGATGAAAAAGGACGCCGTCCTCATCAACACCGCACGCGGCACTTTGATAGACGAGGACGCGCTCTACAATCACATGAAGGCAGGCAACCTTAAATACGCTTGCCTCGACGTGCGCGACCCCGAGCCTCCCGTAGCTCCCGACAAGCTCGCAGAATTGCCAAACTGCATTATGAGCCCTCACCTTGCCGGACTTGCAAAAAACGGCTTGTTTAAGATAGGCAAGCACGTCTGCGAGGAAATAGACAGGTATATTGCAGGTCAAAAGATGATAGGCGAAGTCACCAAAGAAATGCTCGCCACTATGGCGTAAATCTATTTTACAAAGAGGCGTATTTTAATGCAAAAAAGGGTTATCGCCGTACACGATATATCTTGTGTCGGCAAATGTTCACTTACCGTCGCACTCCCGATACTCTCGGCTTGCGGCATCGAATGCAGCGTACTGCCTACGGCAGTGCTGTCCACACACACGGGCGGTTTTACTGGTTATACCTTCAGAGACCTGACCGACGACCTCGAGCCTATTATAAAGCATTGGCAGTCGCTTGATTTGCACGCCGACGCTATCTATACGGGTTATCTCGGCTCTTTTAGACAGCTCGACATAGTCAATATGCTGTTTGACACGCTCGGCAAGGACGCGATAAAGCTCGTTGACCCCGTTATGGCTGACAACGGCTTGCTCTACAAGGGCTTTGATATGGATTTTGCGGCAGGTATGAGAGACCTCTGCAAAAAAGCCGACATCGTTATCCCCAATATTACCGAAGCTTCGCTCATGCTCGGCGAGGAGTGCGTTTACGAAAGCAAAGCCCCCGAGTATTGGCACAAGCTGATAGACGGTATGCTCTCGCTCGGACCCAAGGCGTGCGTGCTCACGGGCACTATGCGCGACGGCAAAACCATCGGCGCTACTTACGGCGCGGACGGCGTTTACGGCGACTGCATCAAAAACCGCATAGAGGGCTATTATCACGGCACGGGCGACGTATTCGGCTCGGCATTCCTCGGCGCATATCTAAACGGCAAGAGCGTACAGCAGTCTGTTGACGCCGCCGTTATTTACACCATCGCCGCTATCGAACGCACCTACAAGGCAGGCACCGACCGCAAGTACGGCGTTGACTTTGAAGGCGCGCTCCCTGTATTACTTGATTTGATTAAATAAGGATTAATTATGTTTGACATCTGCCTCGCCGGTACCGGCGGCACTATCCCCCTCAAAAACAGATGGTTGACTTCGGCGTATTTCAGATACGGCGGCTCTGCCATACTCATAGACTGCGGCGAGGGCACTCAGATAGCGCTCAAGGAGGCAGGCTGCGCCCTCAAGCCGATAAGGCTGTTGCTCGTCACTCACCTCCACGCAGACCACATTAGCGGACTGCCGGGGCTGTTGCTGTCGATGGGCAACGAAGGCAAGACAGACAAACTCGTTATCGTAGGTCCCAAGGGTACGGCTTACGCCGTAAACGGACTGCGCAGCGTAGCACAGTTTTTGCCATTCGAGGTCGAAACGGTTGAGATAGACCAAAAGCAGGTTCGCTTTGATATGCTCGGCTGTCATATAGACGCCTTTGCGCTCAAACACACTCTGCCCTGCTACGGCTACAGCATTTCGATAGACCGCGCAGGCAGGTTTGACGTTGACAAAGCCAAAGCTCACGGCGTGCCGCTTTGTGCGTGGGGCGTCCTGCAAAAGCAGGACAGCGTTACGGTTGACGGCGTTGTCTATACCTCGGATATGGTTTTGGGTGCGCCTCGCAGGGGACTGAAATTCACCTACTGCACCGATACCCGTCCGTGCGAAAGCATAGTGGAGTTTGCCGAGGGAGCCGATTTGTTTATCTGCGAAGGTATGTACGGCGAGCCTGACAAGTTTGACAAGGCTGTTGAAACACGCCACATGACCTTTGGCGAAGCACAGGAGCTCGCCGACCGAGCACACGTGCGCAGACTGTGGCTGACGCATTTTTCGCCGTCACAGCCTCACCCCGAGCTGATGGCAGACGCCGCACCTCGCGCGCTGATACCCAAGGACGGTCAAAAAATCGAGATTGCGTTTGACGAAGAATAACGACAAATACGACAAAAAAGGGCTGCGTTTGCAGAGTGTTCTAAAGGACACTCTGCAACGAAATAAATCCCTGCGGGATTTGTGAAATGCCCTTT
>DCHM01000029.1:0-19015 GCA_002314835.1 Clostridiales bacterium UBA1752
TATATTTTTGTGTCTTTCATATCATCACCCGAGCACAGTATATCACTAATCGGCAGTAATTTCCATAGTTTTTTGTATTAAATACTTGAAAAACCCTATCAATTTTGGTATAATACCATCGAAAGAAAGTAGAGTAAAACAAATGCCGATTAAAATACCACAAGCGCTGCCTGCCAGCAAGACACTGATAAAAGAAAATATATTCGTCATGGATGAGACCCGAGCAGTTAAGCAGGATATACGTCCGCTTAAAATAGCCATTCTCAATCTCATGCCTACCAAGATAGTTACCGAGACACAGTTTTTCAGACTGCTGTCCAATACGCCTTTGCAGCTCGACATTACGTTGCTCACAATGGGCTCTCATCAGTCCAAAAACACTCCGCAAAAGCATCTAAAGTCGTTTTACAAAGAGCCGAGCGAAGTGATGAACGGCAAGTTTGACGGTATGATTATCACAGGTGCGCCCGTAGAATATATGCCGTTTGACCAAGTGGACTATTGGGATGAATTGTGCAACGTCTTAGAGTGGACAAAGCGCAACGTGTATTCGACTTTGTACGTCTGCTGGGGCGCATTTGCAGGGTTGTATTATCACTACGGCATCCCAAAGTATAAACTGGATAAAAAGCTCTCGGGTGTTTATAAGCACAGCACGCTTATCTCCAAAAATCCGCTTGTCAGAGGCTTTGACGCCGAGTTTTACGCGCCGCATTCGCGATACAGCGGCATAAAGTGCGAGGATATAGCAAAGCACGACGACCTTTTGTTGCTCGCAGAGAGTAAAGAGGCAGGTCCTTACCTCATTTCGTCTAAGGACGGACGCAGTGTATTTGTCACAGGCCACTGCGAGTATGACCACGATACGTTACTATTAGAGTATCAGAGAGACATCGATAAGGGTATAAATCCCGACATACCATGCAATTATTTCCCGCATGATGATCCGACGCTCGAGCCCGTAAACCACTGGAGGGCACACGCTAACCTGTTGTACGGCAACTGGCTCAATTATTTTGTTTACCAAAATACACCTTATAATTTAGAGGAAATCCTCTGAAATAAAGAAAGGAATCTAATATGAAGAAAATCAGACTTTTGAGCCTCGCACTCGTTGTCTGCATCGTTGCTTCTCTTTGCGTTTGCTTTGGCGTAACTGCCGAAACAGCCGAAGACTATCTGCTCGCAGACCTTCGTTTCAGTGAGGACAACACTCGCGGTCAGCTCCAGCTTACCGGCGCCGTTATCTATGACGAGGACATCGTTACAGGTGCCGTTACCATCGAGCTTACCTCTGCTTCCGCAACCGTAGACATGATCTTTGCCGAAAACTTCTTTGCAGAAGGCGGCAGCGGTACAGTTCACGCAGGCGAAGCTATCAACGTTAACGATACCGCAAAGCATCCTTATTTTGCATACGACTATGCAAGTGCCGACGGCGTCGTTGTCGGCAACTGCATCGCTCACTACACCCGTAAAGACAAGGCTGCCAACAGCTCTGTTGCAGACCTTTGGCTCTCGTCCATGACCGGCAATGACTACACTCAGTATCAAAAGGTAGTCGGCGACGGCTACGGCGTTTGGGACTGGGGTGCATACCTCGCTTCCAAGGGCACCTCCGGCGTGTTTGATGACGGTATGCACCGCTTCACCGACGTTACCTGCCCTTTGGTAGGCACGGTTGGCTCTCGCATTACGTTTTATACTTTTGGCGTTTACTACACCTGCGATAACGAGATTCTCCAGCTCGGTACCGAAAGACCAGAACCCACTCCTAAGGAAGAGTCCAAAGACGAGCCGAAAGAGGAATCCAAAGAAGAAAAGCCTGCATATACCGTCGTTTCCGAAAAGAATTTCTTTGTCATGGGTTATGACGTAGAAGAGTGCGACGGTTGCGGCATCGTTTACACTGTCGCCGACACGGCTTCCGGCTGGTCTAGCCACTACGCCTTTACTCCTAACGACGACGGCACCTTTACGCTGACTGGGACCTCTATTGGTATCGGCTCAGGCGCTGGCGTTGCTCTTTCCGTACCCGAAGGCGGTTTTGTATATGTTTTGAATCAGGGTAATAACTGGCCCGACCTCATGAAGGATAAAAAGGGTGACGGTGCCAGCGGCGAATGGTATGACGATGAAACTCACCTTGCTCTGCCTAACTACACCAGTGCAGCCGTTTTAGAGGCTATCGCAAATGCAAACCTTTGGAAGGTAGGCAACATATTTGAGTTTGACGGCCTCGACCTCGAAGATAAAGAACTCATCGACGAAAACGATGTTCAGTATTACGAAGACTCTTACGTATGCTCGCTCAAGGTCAGACTGCTCACTCCTTACGTTGAGGAAGACTCTGAGGACGAATCTGCAGCAGAATCCGAGGCTGAATCCGCAGCGGAATCTCAGCCCGAGACTTCCAAAACCGAGTCTAAAGAAGACTCCAAGGCAGAGCAGTCTGCTGACACTAAGGATAACGCCGCAGGCTTCCCTGTATGGGCAATTATCGTTATCGCTGTTGCTGTTGTCGCTATCATTGTGGTAGTCGTCATAGTAGTTAAAAAGAAGAAATAATCTTTATTATTAGGTTTCCCCCGATCCCTCAAAGGGTATCGGGGGGTTTGTTTTAGGTGTGATATATGGAAGAAGCAAGCCAATGTGCTACCTGCATACATTATGTGTATGACAATTACGCAGACGAGTATTACTGTGACGTAGATTTTGACGAGGACGAAAACGTTTCGCTCGCTACGGGCAAGACGATAGAATGCCCTTATTACAGATACTACAACGAGTATGACACCGTCAAAAAACAAAACTGAGGTTTACATGAGAGCAAACGGTATTTTGATGCACATTTCGTCGCTGTCTTCGCCGTACGGTATCGGTACGATGGGCAAAGCGGCGTATGAATTTGTCGATTTTTTACACAAAGGCGGTCAGACCTACTGGCAGATTTTGCCGCTCGGACCTACGGGCTACGGCGATTCTCCTTATATGTCCTGCTCTGCATACGCAGGCAACCCTTATTTTATCGACCTCGATATGCTGTGCGAGGACGGACTTTTGTCAAAGTCCGACTACGAAACGCTTGATTTCGGCAACGATATAACCAAGGTTGACTACGCAAAGATGTATCAAAACAGATACAAGGTACTGCGTATCGCCGCGTCGAGATTTGATATGCAGGATGAGGGCTACAAGGCGTTTTGTGATGCCAACCGTTCGTGGCTCTGGGACTACGCTCTGTTTATGGCTATCAAGGACAGCAGGGGAGGTCAGGCGCTCTGTGATTGGCCGAATGAGCTTAAAAGCAGAGATAAAGACGCTATCCAAAAGGTCAAAGATGCTCTTTGCTCAGATATAAGCTTTTATGCCGTTACTCAATATCTCTTTGACGTTCAGTGGCAAAAACTGCGTGCTTACGCCGCGTCAAAAGGCATCAAAATTATCGGTGACCTGCCTATGTACGTCAGCTCTGATTCGGCTGACCTGTGGGCAGAGCCCGAGCAATTTGAGCTCGGAAATGACGGAGCGCCAAAGCGCGTTGCAGGATGCCCTCCCGACGGTTTTACGGCTGACGGACAGCTTTGGGGCAATCCGCTATATAATTGGGGCTATATGCAAAAAACAGGCTACGATTGGTGGACACGCCGCGTAGCGCGGTCACTGTATCTGTATGACGTAATACGCATTGACCATTTTAGAGCATTCGACACTTACTGGGCGATACCTGCAGGCGATAAGACTGCTAAAAACGGAGTGTGGGAAACAGGTCCGCGCATGAAGCTGTTTGATTGTCTAAAGTCCAAGCTCGGTGAACTGCCCATAATAGCCGAGGACCTTGGCATGCTATTACCGTCCGTGCACAAGCTGTTAAAGCAAACAGGCTTCCCGGGGATGAAGGTATTGCAGTTTGCGTTTACACCAGAGGCAGACAGCGATTATCTGCCGTATAAGTATGATAAAAACTGCGTTGTATATTGCGGCACTCACGATAACGATACCATAATGGGCTGGCTTACCGAGAGCGGAGCAAAAGCAGACGTTCAGTATGCAAAAGAGTTTATGAGGCTCAGCGATGGCGAAGGCATGGCGTGGGGGATGATACGCACTGCTATGGCGTCACCTGCCGACACCTGCATTATCACTATGCAGGACCTCATGGGGCTCGGTAGTGACGCGAGGATGAATAAGCCTTCGGTTGCCGACGGGTCAAACTGGAGATGGCGTATCAGCCCGGGGTGCGTCAACGATTGGCTCGCCGAAATCCTGCATAATACTACCGCGATATATCACCGCACACCGCTTAAATAAGCATAAAAACAGAGGCTACCGTAAAATCCGGTAGCCTCTTTCATATTTTATTTTAACCAGCTAAATCGGGGTCGCCGTATGACTGATAATACTGTGCTCTTATCTTGCCCTGCCATACAAACTCATAATAGCTTTGGTATTTTGTTTCGTAGGTGGGGTCTTCGCCCTCGATAATCTCGCCGTCTTCGTCAACGGGTATCGTCTCGGTGTAATACTTCATTTCGGTGAGCATCTTTTGCTTGTTGAGGTGAGGAGCTTCCTCGCCGCCGAGGTTGAGGACGTCGGCGTATTCGTCAACAAAATCGTTGATGGCTGTTTCGAGGCGGGTGTTAAACTCGCTGATAATCTCGGACGAAATCTCGGAAATCTTGCTTGCAATATTATTGTCGGTTGCCTGAGCTACGAGCTCGTTGCCGGTCTTGGCAAATCTTGCTTCGACCTCTGCTTTAAAGGAATCTGTATTTGCGTAATCCTCGAGAGCTTTTGCGTATTCGTCACTCGCGATAAACTCGGCTATCTTTGAGTTGACCTTGCTCGAAATAGACTTGCTGTACTGAGCGTTGATTAGGTCGTTAACCTGTTGCTCGGTGTACTCGTCGTAGAGATGCTCGTTTAGCATTTCGTCGGTAATCATAGCTTCTGCTTCGGCGTCAATCTCGGAAGAGCTCTTTGTAGTGCCATCTGCTTTATACTTTGCTTGCAGTTCCTTCTTTAATGCTGTCTTGAGCTTCTTTTTTACAGACTTTTTGACACTGGCAACGATAGCGTCTTCGGCTGTTTTATAGAGATCTTTTGCTTCATCGGTTTTTTCAAAATCAGCGCTGATTTCGGCGGATTTTTGAGCCTTGTATTTTGATTCGTATTCACTGACGAGTGCCGTGCGGATGTCGGTGTAAACCTGCTCTGTTGCCATGGCGGTAAACTCTTCGAGGTCAAAGTCAACCGATTTGCCCTTCATCAATGTCGGGTAATACTCGTCGATAACCTCGCTGAGTATAGTGCAGTAATCGGGACCGTAAACAGTCTGCTTTTTGCCGTCCTCGTCGGTGTAGGTAAAGGAGTCAAGCTTTACGCTAAAGCCGAGCGTGTTGGAAATAACCGCCGAACGGTTTTGGGTCTTGACTTTTTCCCACTGGTCGATGGGTTCGCCTGCGAGACCGTAAGAAATAAACTGGTTGCCGGCGTAAATGCGGTTCATACCGTAGGTGCAAACGCCGTCTTCATTATAGAGCTTGACGACCTGTTCGTTGTCGTCGAGCGTGTAGTTGGTATTGAGGATGCCGTAGCAGAGCAGATTTTGTATCTGCGAGTCTGTATAGAGCATAGCGAGCAGCTTGGCAACGTCGTCGAGCTCGTTGCTGATGCAGAACTTGCTGACGCACAAAAGGCTGTCGATGGTATTGGTATTGGTAGCGGTAGGAACCTGATAAACGTTGTATGCGTATTCGTCACCGGTAGATGCGCTGAGAGCTTCGATAGTAGCGTCGTTGCCGCTGATAAACGAAACGGCAAACTTGGCATTGGGGTCGGTCTCTGCGGTGGTGCCTGCGGCGTTTTCAAAATAACCGAGAGCGTTATAACGTGCAATCATAGCGAGATAGCTCAGCAGACCGTCATCCTCGTAGGAGGAAACGACGTGCTTTGTATCGTCAACGTAGGTTGCAAATCCGTTTTCAAACATAAATGCATACTCGTTAGAGTCTGCTGCAGTTTGGAGGGGGATGTAGTTGGGCTCATTCTCTTTAATGAGAGCGAGATACTCTTGCAGGTCGTTGAGAGAGCACATTGTCTCGGCGTCGTATCCGTACTTGTCGAGCAATTCTTTGTTAAATACGATGTAGTTATATTCACCGATGGTGGTATTGCAGGGCACACCGTAAGTCTTGGTGCCTATCTTGGCAGCCTGGAAGAAATAGGGGTGAACGTAGTCCTTGATAAGCTTGGCTTCGCTCGAGAGCTTTTCGTCCAGAGCGGTGAGCTTGGCTTCGTTAACGAGCTTGCTGTATTGGTCAAAGCCGCGAACGAGCAAAATGTCGAGGCGAGGGCTTGACAGCTCGGTGTCGATGCCGTTTTCGAGGTCGGTGAGCAGTCTGTCGCCCGTGCGAACAACTTTGGACTCCTCGGAAACCTCGCTTGCTTCGCTACTTTCGGTAGCGGTCTTTTTCTTTTTCTTTTCTGCGGCTTTAGCCTCTTCGAGAGCGGTCAGCTCTTCAAACTTGGCTGCGATGGCGTCTTCATACTCGTCCTCGGTAAAGAGGCAAAGCTTAACGCAAAAGCCTAAACGGTAAAATATGATACGGTTGAGTGCGAGCTCAACCTCTCTGATAGCTTCATCGGTCGTATCATCGCTCTTGATAGAGTAGATGGTGTAAACCTGTACTTCGTTTTCTTCATAATTTGCTTCCTGCGTGCAGGATGCAAAAGTGGGGATTAGCATAGCAACCAAAACAAGCAAAGCGACTATGCTAAAAATGCGTCTGTTTTTCATTTGGTATCCTCCTATTGTGCTCTATAAACATGCACTATAATTCTACAACGAAATGCTGTTATTGTCAATATCAAATACAACTTTTTATACAGTTAATTTGTTATTTGTGCGAAATATCTTGCAAGTCTGTGTTAAATATTGTATAATATGGTAACCAAGGAGGTAAATATTATGGCAGAATACAGCAGCGGACCTTTGGGCGGCAAGCCGCAAGGCAAAGGCCCCATCAACATCAAAATGGACGTTGACACCAAAAAGATCAAAAAGATTGTACTTTGGGTGCTCATCGCCCTCGTAGTCATCATCACTCTGACTACGTGCTTTTATACCGTAGCAGACCGCGAGGTCGCCGTGGTAACTACATTTGGCAAAGTGACCGAGGTCACTTCGGCAGGCTTGCATTTTAAGCTTCCTTACGGCATCCAACAGGTGCAGTTCGTGCAGACCGAGGTCAGCCACCGCATAGAGCTTGGCTATTACGTTGACAGAAACGGAGAATCTCAGTTTGTGGAAACCGAATCAAAAATGATTACCGGCGACTACAATATCGTCAACGTCGATTTCTTTATTTCTTATCGCATAACCGACCCTCAAAAGTTCCTCTACTCGTCGTCCGAGCCTGAAAAGATTTTAAAGCTCCTCGCACAGAGCCAGATACGCAACGTCATCGGCTCGTGTGAAATCGACTCGGTGCTCACCGAAGGCAAGTCTCAGATACAGCAAAACATCAAAGACCTCATCATACAGGAGCTGGGCGAATACGATATCGGCGTATCTATTACCGACATCAACATTCAGGACTCCGAGCCTCCCACAGACGCCGTAAGCGCCGCATTTAAGGCGGTCGAAACGGCTAAGCAGGGCGCCGAAAAAGCTCTCAACGAGGCAGAGGCGTATAAAAACAGCCGCATACCTGCCGCAGAGTCCGAGGCAAACAAGCTGTTGCAAAATGCCGAATATCTCAAGCAGAGCCGTATCAACGAGGCTACGCAAGAGGTCGCAATGTTTAACGCTATGTACGGACAGTATAAGCTCAATCCCGAGATTACAAAGGTTCGTATGTATTACGAAACTATCGAAAAAGTCCTGCCCGGGTGCAAGGTTTACGTTGACACCGGAGACGGCTCTATACAAAAACTCTTGCCGCTTGAGGACCTTATTTCAGTAGGAGGTGACGCAGAATGAAAAAGAATAAGATAGTCCTTATAGTCGTTATAGCGATTATCGCTATCGCCGCTATCGCTCTTTTCAGCGGTTGCTTTTACGAAGTAGCCGAGGACGAATACGCCTGCGTCGTCAGATTCTCCAAGATTGTCGAAGTCACCGACACCGCCGGCTTGTATTTCAAGACTCCGTTTATCGACAGCGTTAAAAAGTATCCCAAAGAAATATTGCTCTACGATATTAACCCGTCTGACGTTATAACCAAGGACAAAAAGAGCATGACGGTTGACAGCTACGTTTTGTGGCAAATCAGTGACCCTCTGACTTTTGTAAAGACTCTGGGCACGATAGGCGAAGCCGAGACCCGTCTCGACGTGCTCGCATATAACGCTACAAAAAACAAGATGGGTACTCTCGAGCAAAACGACATCATTAACCTCGACCCTCCGTCAGACCGTAACGACATATACGCAGAGATATTTGAGAACGTACGCGACAGCGCGGCAGAATACGGCATCAAGGTTATCGACGTCAAGATAAAGAGATTTGACCTGCCCGAAATGAATGAAGACGCCGTTTACGAGCGCATGATTTCCGAGCGTAACCAGATGGCGAGCAAATACACCGCCGAGGGCGAGCTCGAAGCCGCCAAGATTATCAACGAGGTTGACAAGGAATACAACACCATTATTTCCAACGCCAAGGTAGAAGCGGAAATGATTGTCGCCGAGGGCGAAGCTGAATATATGAAGATACTTTCGGAAGCATACGAGGACGCCGACAAGCTCGAGTTTTACAGCTTTATCCGCGGACTTGAGGCGCTCGAAGGTTCTATGACGGGTCAAAAGACTATCATTTTGAGCCAGGATTCGTCTATCGCAAAGCTGCTGCTCGGCAACTTCAGTATCGAAACCGATGAATGACAAAGCTATGAGGGAGGTCTTTAGAGACCTCCCTCAGCTCACCGCAGACCGCGTGATACTAAAAAAAGTATCTATGCAGGATGCGTGGGATATGTACGATTATGCCTCTATGGAGGACACTGCGCGCTATCTGCTGTGGACGCCTCACCTCAATATCGACGAGTCGCGCGGATTGATAGACTGGCTTACAAAGCAGTACCGCAAGGGCGTTTACGCCGACTGGGGCGTTTATCACAGAGATACGATGAGGCTGATAGGCACTGTGGGCTTTGCGCATATCGATCAGCCCAACGACAGAGCCGAGGTCGGATACGTGCTTTCTCCTCGATACTGGGGTAGGGGCTATATGGGCGAAGCAGTCGAGAGACTGATGTATCTCGCTTTTTATAAGCTCCAAATCAACCGTCTCGAGCTGCGTATTATGGAGGGCAATACAAACTCCTGCCGCTTTGCCGAGCACCACGGCTATAAGCTCGAGGGCAGAGGCGTTAATGAGCTTTTGGTAAAGGGCTCTTACCGCACGATACTCCACTATGCACTCCTTAGAGACGAATATCTGCAAACGCATAATATTTAGACAAAAAAATGACTCCCGATTGGGAGTCATAATTTTTGTGCACTTAGATAGCTCTGTTAATAGTGCCGTTTTTCATCGCGGTTCTGAGGCAACGGGAGCAAATATATACGCTCTTGGTGGTGCCGCCGACGGTGATTTTGATTCTTCTGATATTGGGCTTCCACTCTCTGTTAGTGTGTCTGTTGGAGTGAGAAACATTGCAGCCAAAGGTAACGCCTTTGCCGCAGTAATCACATTTTGCCATCTTTTTATCCCTCCGATTGATATAGTCAATATTTTTCGAACACCTTAAAATAACACATTTTTATATATTTGTCAAGACCTTTTTTACTATTTAATTGCGATTTTTGAGAGTTCGTCTATGTTTCCGGCACCCATTATGATGAGCGTGTCGCCGGGCTGCAGTATATTGTCCAAGTGCTGCTTAATCTGCTCAAACGTAGGCAGGTAAACCGAGTTTTTTACCCTCGGACACATATCGGCAGGCGAAATACCATAGACGTTCGTTTCTCTCGCAGAATACGTTTCGGCAAATATAGTTACGTCGCTCTCACCGAAAGAATCGCAAAAACCGTCAAATAGGTCGTGCAGTCTCGAGTAAGTGTGCGGCTGAAAAACCGTGACTACTCTGCCGCCGAGATATTTTGCCGTGTGCAGAGTCGTCTTTATTTCGTCGGGGTGGTGCGCGTAGTCGCTGTAAACGTCTGCGCCCTTGTACGTGCCTTTGTATTCAAATCTCCTTGATATGCCGCTGTAAGACGCAAGGCCTTGCCTTATCTGCTCGTCGGTCAGACCGCATATCACGCCACAGGCGATGGCGGCGAGTGAGTTTGCAACGCTGTGGACACCGACAACCGACAGAGACAGGTTATCTATCTGCCTGCCGAGGCAATAAACGCCAAAGTCAGTTGCTCTGCCTTTATAAAACTCGCTGTGAGTTAAATAGCAGTCGGCTTGTTTGTTGCCCGACGGCGAAAAAGTGACGAGCTTGCCTTTATATCCGTTTGAAGCTGATTTTGCATCCTCACTGTCGATATTGACGACGGCATATCCGTCTTTGCCGGTGTTATTCATAAACTGAGTAAACGAATCACGCATCTGCTCTATCGAATGAAAATAGTCGGTGTGGTCGAGGCTGACGTTAAGTACGACGGCTATATGGGGAAAGAATGACAAAAACGAATCCTTGTACTCGCAGCTCTCAAACACCATGTTGTCGCCGCTACCGATTTTGTATTGCGAACCGAGCTTTGTGATTACTGCGCCGTCCAAAACGGTAGGGTCGCCGCCGCAACAGAGCATAGAATATATCATTGCAGTTGTAGATGACTTGCCGTGCGTGCCTGCTACGCCTATTGAGCATTTAAACTCCTTTGCGATAGCACCAAGCAACTGAGCACGTGAGTATAACGGTATGCTTGTTTGTCTGATGTTGATTATCTCCGGGTGCTCTTCGCCGAATGCGGCACTGAATACCGCGGCGGATACGCCGGATAAGTGACTCGCGTCGGTATCGTAATAGACCTCTGCACCGAGGCTTTTGAGCATTTCGGTCAGTTCGCTCGGCTGGCGGTCGTAGCCTGCTACGGCATAGCCGCGCTCGAGCAGGATGTGAGCAAGAGACGACATACTGATGCCGCCTATGCCTACAAAATATATTTTTGAGCCTTTGGGTAAATCCTTTAGCATCATACGCATATACCTTCTTTGTATTCTAAGACTAATATATCAGTTTTTGTGAAAAAGTAAAGATAATTTATATATGTTTATATAATGTTCATAAATTGGCAATATTTGTATTGTATAATCGGTCATCATCAAAGGAGGCGATTAACCTTGCGCAACAAAAAGATCATAGTTATGGCGCTTTTGTCCGCCAGCGTTATTATATTGCAGTTATTATCAGGCCTTGTCAGCAGTATGCTGCCGTTTTCCATTTCATTGGTTTTGATACCCGTTTCGATTGCCGCTTGGTATTACGGCGTCAAGGGTGGCTTGATAGTCGGAGGCACTTTTGGCGTGATTGTCTTTTTGCAGTGCCTGTTTGGTCTTGACAAAGGCGGCGCCACAATGATATATCAGTGGAATCAACCGATAGAAACTGCCGCCGTAACGATAGGCAGAGCATTACTGCTCGGCTTGGCGCTTGGTTTGCTCTCAAAGTTTAAAACCAAGTTTAAGCCGTACAAGTATATATATGCCGCTTTTGCCCCGATAATAAATACGACGCTGTTTGTGGCTATGTACGCCGTGCTATTTAATTCTCATTTTCTTGAAGCGGCAAGCACCGCAGATAACATTCTTTCGTTTATTATCATCGGTTTTGTCGGCATCAATTTCCTTATCGAGCTCGCCGTCAATCTCGTCATCCTGCCGCCTGTGCTAAAGGCGCTGTCAAAGTCTATCAGATAGTATATATAGCCTTTGCCTGTCGGGCAAGGGCTTTTTGATACAAAAAGGACTGCCGCAGTGGCAGTCCTTTATTGATGCGAAACTTAAATTACTTGAGCTCAGAGAAGTACTTGATAGTACGAACCATCTGGCTGGTGTAAGAGTTCTCGTTGTCGTACCACGAAACAACCTGTACTTGGTAGGTGTTGTCGTCAACCTTGGAAACGAGGGTCTGAGTAGCGTCAAACAGAGAACCGTAGGTCATGCCGATAACGTCGGAGGAAACGATTTCTTCGTCGTTGTAACCAAAGGACTCGTTAGCAGCAGCCTTCATAGCGGCGTTGATGCCTTCAGCGGTAACATCCTTGCCCTTAACAACTGCAAAGAGAAGGGTGGTAGAACCGGTGGGGGTAGGAACGCGCTGTGCAGCGCCGATGAGCTTGCCCTTGAGTTCGGGGATAACGAGGCCGATAGCCTTAGCAGCGCCGGTAGAGTTAGGAACGATGTTGCAAGCGCCTGCTCTGGATCTGCGGAGGTCACCCTTGCGCTGAGGACCGTCGAGAATCATCTGGTCGCCGGTGTAAGCGTGAATGGTAGCCATGATGCCGCTCTGGATGGGAGCATACTTGTTGAGGGTATTAGCCATAGGAGCGAGGCAGTTGGTGGTGCAGCTTGCTGCGGAGATGATCTTATCTTCTGCAGTAAGGGTATTGTTGTTTACGTTGAAAACGATGGTCTTGGGAGTGCTGAAGTGATCGGGGTCCTTTTTGTTGGAAGCAGGAGCGGAGATAACAACCTTGCGAGCGCCTGCGATGATGTGCTTGTTAGCGTCAGCGATGTCGGTGTAGAAACCGGTGCACTCGAGAACGACGTCAACCTTGAGCTTTTTCCAAGGGCAGTTTACAGCGTCCTTTTCAGCGTAGATTTTGATCTCCTTGCCGTCAACGATGATAGAATCTTCAGTAGCGACAACGGTGTGCTTGCCTTCGCCGAATTTGCCTGCGTAGCCGCCTTGAGCGGTATCATACTTGAGCAGATGAGCGAGCATCTTGGGGCTGGTGAGGTCGTTGATAGCAACGATTTGGTAACCTTTTGCGCCGAACATCTGACGGAATGCGAGACGTCCGATACGGCCGAAGCCGTTAATAGCAACTTTGACTGACATTTTGATTAGTCCTTTCGTAAATAAAATTTGTTTATTTTAAAACTATCTTATTTTAATACAAATATATAAATAATGCAAGAGGTTTTAAGATATAAAAATACTAAAAATGCAAAAGTTTATCGTTTTTTTATTATACATTTTGCGGTAAACCGTAAAAGCGTACGGCGTTTGCCTCGGTAACTGCTTTTACCGTCTCAATCTCGACACCTTTGATTTCGGCGATTTTTTGCAAAACGTAACTTATATAGTCCGAGCGGTTGCGCTCGCCTCTGTGCGGAACTGGAGAGAGATAAGGCGCGTCAGTTTCGGTGAGTATCATTTCGAGCGGCAGAGCTTTTATAACGTCGGGCAAAACTCTCGCGTTTTTAAAAGTCAATACTCCGCCGACTGAAATCATATAACCTATACTTTGCAATTCCTTTGCCATTTCGACAGAGCCTGCATAGCAGTGGAATACGCCTTTAACCTCGGGGTATTTTTTGACCGCCGCGAGGGTGTCAAAATGGGCGTCGCGGTCGTGTATTACCACTTTTTTGCCGGTGCGTCTTGCCAAATCAAGCTGGGCTTCAAAAACTTCCGCTTGCTTTTGCTTTGACGGATAGTTGTCGTGACTGTAATCAAGACCGATTTCGCCGATGGCTACTACCTTTTTGTCTGCGAGCATTGCTTCAATACGTGACAGCCAGTCGCCCGTGGCGTCTGCGGCAAACTCAGGCTGAAACCCTACGCAAGCATACATAAAACCATATTTGTGCGCCAAATCAACGCTCGCTTGCGACGACGGAATGTCACAGCCTGCGTTGATTATCGCCTTTACGCCGTTTGCGTTTATAGCCTTTAGGATAGCGTCGCGGTCCGAGTCGTAACGCTCGCTGTCGTAATGCGCGTGGCAGTCTATCATTTATCTTACCTTGCTGCCTACGGGGAGCGAATCGTCGGCAAATATAACCTTTACGTTGTCGCCTTCGCCGCCTGCGAGTATCATTCCGCTGCTCTTGATGCCTCTGAGCATAGCGGACTTTAAGTTCTCAACGAGTATTATCTTTTTACCGATAAGCTCGTCCGGCTTGTAGTATTTCGCAATGCCGGAAGCAACCTGGCGCTTTTCGGTGCCTATATCAACGATAAGCTTTAAGAGCTTGTCCGACTTAGGTACAGGCTCGCATTCGAGCACTTTACCGACGACGAGGCTAACCTTGGCAAAATCGTCGATAGAAATTTTGCCCTCTTCGGCTTTGCGCTCGGCTTCCTCTTCTTTTTCCTTCATCATTTTGTCAAAAGCAACCTTGTCTATGCGCTTAAACAGCAGAGGAATCGCACCGATATTGCCGTTTGACGCATTGTATATCCATTGACCTGCGCTCTCGTAGCTCAAATCGGTATAGCCAAAGCATTCGGCGGCCTTTTTGACACTGTCGGGGATGAAAGGCGTAAACAGTATGATGCCCGAGCGGATGCCTTCGGCAAGGTCTGCCATGACAGTGGCGAGGCGTGTGCCGTTTGCATCCATATCTTTTGCGAGCGTCCAAGGGGCAGTATCGTCGATATATTTGTTGCAGAGCTTAAAAATCGAGATGATGTGTGCCGAAGCGTCGGCGTACGCATAAGCGTCCATCAGCTTCTTGGCTTCTGTTACCTCAGCTTTGATAGCCGTTTCGAGCGCAGTGGAAAGCTCGTCACGCTGTGCGGCTGCAGGTATCTTGCCGCCGAAATATTGCTTTATCATCGAAGCCGTACGCGAAACGAGGTTGCCAAAGATATTGGCAAGGTCGGTGTTTGTGCGTGCGATGATTGCATCGTGCGAAATATTGCCGTCGTTTTGCAAACCGAGCTCGGAGAGCAGATAATATCTTACTGCGTCGAGACCGAAAAGCTCGATAAGGTCGTCACCGTATAGCAGGTTGCCCTTGGATTTGCTCATTTTTTCGTTATTCATCAGCATCCACGGGTGACCTAGCACAGTTTTGGGCAACGGCTCGCCGAGAGCCAAAAGGAAAATAGGCCAGTATATAGTGTGAAACCTTACTACGTCCTTACCTATGACGTGCAGGTCGGCAGGCCAATACTTTTTGTATAGCTCGCCGGGGTTCTCGGGGTCGTATCCGAGAGCCGAAATATAGTTAGGCAGTGCGTCCATCCAAACGTAAACGACGTGCTTGGGGTCAAACTCTACCGGCACGCCCCACGTAAACGATGTGCGCGAAACACACAGGTCCTGCAGACCGGGCTTGATAAAGTTATTCAGCATTTCGTTTTTGCGGGATTCCGGTATAAAGAAATCGGGATTTGACTCGTAATACTCGACTAACTTGTCGGCGTATTTTGAGAGCTTAAAGAAATACGCTTCCTCGCTCGCTCTCGTTACCTTGGCACCGCAGTCGGGGCAACAGCCGTCAACGAGCTGAGTGTCGGTCCAAAATGATTCGCAGGGCGTGCAATAGTTGCCTTCGTAACAAGACTTGTAAATGTCGCCTTGCTCGTATAGCTTATTAAATATCTTTTGTATTACTCTGATGTGGTCCTCGTCGGTAGTACGGATAAACTTGTCGTAGCTTATCTCAAACATATCCCACAGACCGCGAATTATGCCGCTGACGTTATCGACGTATTCTTTAGGGGTGATGCCTGCGGCTTTGGCTTTTTGTTCTATTTTGATACCATGCTCGTCGGTGCCGGTGACAAAGTAAACGTCGTAGCCTGCGAGTCTCTTTTGGCGTGCTATCGCGTCGGTAAGTACGGCCTCGTAAACGTTGCCTACGTGAGGCTTGCCTGATGTGTAGGGGATAGCAGTCGTAATGTAAAACTTTTGCTTGTCCATATATTATTCTCCTTGAGAGTTATTTTTAGTTTTTCTCAGCTCTGCAAAAAAGCTTGAGAGCATATCCGAGCACATGTCACCGAGCACTCCGCCCGTAACCGCGCAGGTGTAATTCAGCTCGAGCTTATCTATTCCTGCAGTCGTATAAGCACCAAAACGCCTTTCGGTCGAGCCGTAAACCACGCGGTCAATGCGTGCGGCTACTATGGCACCTGCACACATGACGCACGGCTCGTGTGTAACGTATATAGTACAACCCGACAAGCGCCAGCTGCCGCATTTTTTGCACGCTTTTGTAATCGCTTCGATTTCGGCATGGCAGAGAGGGCTTTGCTTGGCTTCGCGTCTATTGCGCCCTGTAGCGATGATTTCGCCGTCCTTGACGATAACGGCACCGATAGGCACTTCACCGTATTTGGCGGCACGCTTTGCGAGCGCGATGGCCTTTTGCATATATTGCTCGTCTGTCATATAAAAAACCTGTATATCATAGCGTAAACATAGATGGCAATAAACATCACTACCGCCCAGGACGCTCTTGTGGTTATCGCTTTAAGTGCTTCACTCATCTTGCGGTACGGTACGCATCCCGTATGCTCAAAATCAGGCTTGTGGCTTTGCTTAGCTGACAAAACGATGAGCCTTATGCCGTATGCCAATGCATATATCATAAGCATTATCGAAACAAATCCGATAATGGCCAACAGTGCGATGTTGTTGCCGGTGACGTAATAACTGACTGTAGTGGCAAGCGAATTGATGATAAAATGTATCAAAGAGCCCCACCAAATGCTACCTGAATCAACGTATAGCTTGCCTAATACGAGACCGATAACGGTGGCAAATATGGCTTGTATAGGATTGACGTGCATCAGACCGAATATTACCGAGGAAATAACGATGGCTTGGGTTTTGCCGTAGGGGAGCAGCGCACCCAATATTACTCCGCGGAAGAGAAATTCCTCAAATACGGCAGGAAATATCGCCACGTAAATATAATATAAAATGATGCCTACGTTCGTCTCGGGCAAAAATTTATCAGCTGTATTAAAGACGTCCGTCCAACTAAAGGCAAACTTCGCAAAAGCCGTTGCCAGGTAGCCTGCTCCGACAGCAAATACCAAATAGAAGAAAAAGCCGTAACCGATGGATTTTTTTGGTAAAGCGGTGACCGCTTTAGGCGTTCTGCCACGCAGTGCGCATAGAAATACGGTCGGCAGCATAATGGCTACTATCATCAGCAACATATTAAATACTATTTTGATTGCTTCAGTAACAGTGAGGTTTGTATCCGGATTTGCGTCAATGCCGTCACGCAAGCTCAGCATAAGCGGTCTAAGATAATTCCAGATTAAATCTCCGAGCTGTATCAGCGCCAAAGAAACTGCGGCAGTCAAAAAGACCAGCGTCAGCGTGCGTGCGTATATTTTATCTTCCGATTTTTTGCTTTGCAGTATTTCGTTAATAAAATGATTCATAATACACCTACTTAATCTATTATAGTATAACACCAAAACGCCGCTATGTCAATGAATTAAGTTGACATTTGCGTATAAATATGTTATATAGTAGTCAAACGGAGGTGACTACTATGGCAGACAAATCATTAAAAGACAGTTGGGCTGATTTCGGCAAAGGCATGGGCAAGAGCATGGCAGGTCTCGGCAAAGCGATTATCAAGAGCGCCAAGGTTGGCCTCGACAAAGCAGACGGTACTGCGGCAGACGGCAGCGGTGACGACCTCAAAAAGAGCTGGAGCGACGTCGGACACTCTTTTGGCAAGACGGGTGCCAGCCTCGGCAAAGCCGCCAAAAAGACTATCGACACGGTTGCCGACAGCGACAAGCCCGAGCAATCGGAAACCGAGCTAAACGATACAAAGACTGATAATCAATAGCTAACTAAACCGCACTGCAAAGTGCGGTTATTTGTTTTAAAAACCTCAATTGATAAGATGCGTATTGTAAGGTCTGGCAGGTCTCGTACTAATAATGACGTTTGGCATTGAAAGAATCTTTAGCGGCATCCCTAGCGCCGGGCGGTGGTTCGCTAGTAGGATAAAGTAGGTAAAAAAGCGGTTGTACTTTTGAGTGCAACCGCTATCTATTTTTGCCTTATGAAAAAAGTTATCGTGTTCTTGAATATCTATCCTTGTAATGAGAGGATGCCAGCACAATAAGATATGGGCTCAAATTGCATTGTAGGGAAAGAGGACTTTAATTCGTTAAATACAAAATATACTTCATCCTCGTCACAATCGTCTCCGGCTTTGTCCTTGCATTTTTGCAGCTCGGCACGGGACGTAAACGCCACGTCTCCGATGTATATAGTGCCTCCGTCGTTTAAGCGCTCTGTCAGGTCATTAATAAAACACACTTTTTGATTATCCGTCAAGTGATGAAGTGAATACGTTGCGATTATTGCATCGTATTTTTGATACAGCAACGGATCAGCCAAACCGTAGGCAAAATCGCCTTGAAACAGATGGGCGTTTGGCATTTTTGCTTGTGCAATTTCTATCATTTTGCCTGAAAAATCCTGGCCGTATATCTCTAAACCTTGTTCGTATAACTTAGCAGTCAAAGCCCCTGTTCCAAATCCGATATCCATTACTTTTTTACAGTTAGAGCTTAAAATACGGGTGTATATTTCATTAAGTATTGCTTTGTAGCCTGCAAAAGGGTACGTTCCGTCTTCGTCTGACAGACCTACACTCTTGTCATAGCCGTCGACCCATAAATCAAATCCATTACTGTTTAACATATTGATACCTGCAAAATATTATTTTTTTAATCCCATAAAAACACAGGCGCACCGTTTCAGCGGTGCGCCTGTTCTTTCAAATCGGGAATTACTTTTGAGCCTTGAGTTCAGCCTGCGCAGCCGATAGGCGGGCGATGGGCACGCGGAAGGGCGAGCAGGAAACGTAGTTGAGTCCGATGCTGTTGCAGAACTCTACCGACGTGGGGTCGCCGCCGTGTTCGCCGCAGATACCGACTTTGAGGTCGGGTCTCGTGCTTCTGCCGAGCTCAGTAGCCATCTTCATCAGTCTGCCTACGCCGTTTTGGTCGAGCTTTGCAAACGGGTCAAACTCGTAAATCTTTGTTTCGTAGTATGAGGGCAGGAACTTGCCTGCGTCGTCACGGCTGAAACCAAAGGTCATCTGAGTAAGGTCGTT
>DCHM01000029.1:19090-20340 GCA_002314835.1 Clostridiales bacterium UBA1752
CGAGGAATCTCTATCATTGTGCCTACTTTGTAGTGCATATCACTGCCTGCGGCTTTGAGCTCTGCGTCTGCAGTATCTACAACGGTCTTTTTGACGTATGCGAGCTCTTTGACTTCGCCTACGAGCGGAATCATGATTTCGGGTACTATATCCCAATCGGCGTGCTTTTTCTTGATATTAAGAGCGGCACGGATGACTGCTTTTGTCTGCATAGCGGCAATCTCGGGATATGTAACGGCGAGACGGCAGCCTCTGTGACCCATCATCGGGTTAAACTCGTGCAGACCCGAAATAATGGCGTTGATGGCGCCTACGGTCTTGCCGGTGGTCTTTGCGAGCTTTTTGATGTCTTCCTCTTCGGTAGGTACAAACTCGTGGAGAGGAGGGTCGAGGAATCTAATGGTAATCGGGAAACCGCGCATAGCTTCGTACAGAGCTTCAAAGTCAGCCTGCTGGAGGGGGAGTATTTTTTCGAGAGCCTTTTCGCGGTCCTCGACTGTATCGGCACAAATCATTTCGCGGATTTCGTCTATCTTGTCAAAGAACATGTGCTCAGTGCGGCAGAGGCCGATGCCTTCTGCGCCGAGCTCGTATGCCTTGCGAGCGTCGCGCTCGGTGTCGGCATTGGTGCGGACCTTGAGCTTGCGGTATTTGTCTGCCCAAGCCATTATGCGTCCGAAATAGCCGCTGATTTCAGCGTCAACGGTGGCGATGGCTTCACCGTAAATGTTGCCGGTAGAGCCGTCTATCGAGATGACGTCGCCCTCTTTAAAGGTGCGGCCGCCGAGAGTAAACCGTTTATTCTCTTCGTCCATGTTTATTTCGCCGCAGCCCGAAACACAGCAAGTGCCCATACCGCGCGCTACGACTGCTGCGTGAGAGGTCATACCGCCGCGAACGGTGAGTATGCCTTGCGAAGCCTTCATACCGGTGATGTCCTCGGGAGAGGTCTCGAGACGGACGAGGATGACTTTTTTGCCTTTATTCTTCCAATCTTCGGCGTCTTCGGCGGTAAATACTACCTGACCGCAAGCGGCTCCGGGAGAAGCACCGAGACCGCGTCCGATGGGCTTTGCGGCTTTAAGCGCCTTGGCGTCAAACTGAGGATGGAGCAGCGTGTCGAGGTTACGGGGGTCGATCATGAGGACGGCTTTCTTTTCGTCTATCATGCCCTCGTCAACGAGGTCGCAGGCAATCTTGAGAGCCGCCTGAGCGGTTCTCTTGCCGTTGCGGCACTGGAGCATATAAAG
>DCHM01000029.1:20433-21042 GCA_002314835.1 Clostridiales bacterium UBA1752
TATATGCTTGGGGGAACTTATCTGCCATCTGAGCGATAGGCATAGGAGTACGAACGCCTGCTACGACGTCCTCGCCCTGAGCGTTAAACAAAAACTCGCCCATGAGCTTCTTTTCACCTGTTGCAGGGTCACGGGTGAATGCAACGCCTGTGCCGGACTCGTCGTTGAGGTTGCCGAATACCATAGGCATTACGTTGACTGCGGTGCCCCATGAATAAGGTATATCGTTATCACGGCGGTATACGTTGGCACGGGGGTTATCCCAAGAACGGAATACCGCGCGGATAGCTTCGTAAAGCTGTACCTTGGGGTCGGAGGGGAAGTCTTGACCGAGCTGCTTTTTGTACTCGGACTTAAACTGATTTGCCAACTCCTTGAGGTCGCTCGCGGTGAGGTCAACGTCAAACTTGACTCCCTTTGCGGCCTTCATTTGGTCGATAAGAGCCTCAAAATATTTTTTGCCGACTTCCATAACGACGTCAGAGAACATCTGGATAAAGCGTCTGTATGAGTCGTAAACGAATCTCTCAAACTGAGGATTGGGGTTAGCCTTAATCATAGCGGCTACGACGTCGTCGTTGAGGCCGAGGTTAAGGATGGTATCCATCA
>DCHM01000030.1:0-2975 GCA_002314835.1 Clostridiales bacterium UBA1752
TGGGGCACGGCGCATGCCGTTTTGGCGGCAAAGCCTTACGTTGACGGACCTTTTGCGGCTATCAACGCAGACGACTTTTACGGTGCCGATTCTTTCAAGATTTTAGCAGACTACCTGCGTGCCAATAAGGGCGTGGGCAAGTATTGCATGGCAGGCTTTATACTCAAAAACACCCTTACCGAAAACGGCTCAGTCGCGCGTGGCATCTGCGAGACCGACAGTGACGGCAACCTTACCGAGGTTACCGAGCGCACCAAAATTCTCCGCGACGGCAAGGACGTAGTATGGGTTGACGACGGCGAGCGCCATGTTGTCAGCGAAGACAGCATAGTTTCGATGAATTGCTGGGGCTTTAGCGGCGGTTTCCTCGAGCAGCTCGATGACGGGTTTAAGGCATTCCTCGACAAAAACGCAGAAAATCTCACAAAGTGCGAATATTACCTGCCCTTTGCCGTTCGTGAACAGATGGCGGCAGGCACTGCAAAGGTCAAGGTGCTGACGACTACGGCAAGATGGTACGGCGTTACATATCACGAGGACAGGCAGACCGTAGTTGACGCTATCCAAAATCTGCGCGACAAAGGAGTTTACCCCGATAAATTATGGAACTGATACAGATTGCAAATACTTTTGAGACAAAAGGCAATATCACAAAGCTCGAGCAGATTACCATGGGTCACATCAACGGCACTTACAAGGTTTTTTGTGACGCGGGTACCGACTACATACTGCAAAAAATAAACACCAATATTTTTAAAAATCCGTTTGAACTGACCGAAAACATCCTCGGCGTAACGGAATTTCTCGGGCGCAAAATAGCTATGCGCGGCGGAAACCGCGAGCGCGAAGCCATGACGCTCGTCAAAAACAAAAACGGAGGCTATCTCTGCAAGGACGGAGACGCCTATTACCGCCTGTATATCTGCATAAAAGGCGCTACCTGCTATAGCAGTGCGAGCATCGACGGGCTGTTTAAAAATTCCGCCAAGGCTTTTGGCAGATTTCAAATGCTGTTATCAGATTACCCTGCTGCGGAATTGCACGAAACGATACCGTATTTTCACGATACGCCCAAGCGCCTCAGAGACCTCGAGGCTTCGGTAAAGGCAGACAAGGCAGGCAGGCTCAAATATTGCCAAAATGAAGTCGATTTCTTTATGGCGCGCAAGGAGTTTGCGTCTGCTATCACTTCAAAGCTCGCCACGGGCGAATTGCCACTGAGAGTAACGCACAACGATACAAAGCTCAATAACGTCATGATGGACGACGCAACGCACGAGGGCATCTGCGTCATAGACCTCGACACCGTAATGCCGGGTTCGTCTCTTTACGACTTCGGCGACAGCATACGCTTTGGCGCTTCGACCGCGGCGGAGGATGAAAAAGACCTCTCCAAGGTTTGGTGCTCGATGGAGCTGTACGAAGAGTACGTTTCGGGTTTTGTGGGCGAAGCGGGCAAGGCACTGACAGATACCGAGCTTGATATGTTGCCTGTAGGCGCGATAATGATGACACTCGAATGCGGTGCGAGATTCCTCGCAGACTATCTCGACGGAGACGTTTATTTTTCACTCCACTACGACGGTCAAAACCTCGACCGCGCACGCACACAGATAAAGCTGGTTGCCGATATGGAGAGCAAGCTCGACCAAATGAACGCGATAGTCACTAAATACAGAGGCTGATAATGAGAATAGGTATAGACGTCGGCGGTACTTCGATGACCGCCGCTCTTGTAGGCGACGACAAGCAATTATATTTTAAGCAGAGGTCGGTTACCGCAGGCGTAAAGGATGAAGCTACTCTGATTAGCACTCTCATAACTACCGTTGACAGAGTGATAACCGAGGGAAACGTAGATTTGTCTAAGGTCAGCTCGATAGGCATAGGTGTACCCGGCAGTACGAATATCGAAACAGGCACCGCCGTTTCGGCAGGCAACCTGCCGGTGCACAACACGTGCTTTAAAAAGATATTAGAGGACAAATACGGCTTGCTCACCTACCTTGACAACGACGCGAACTGTGCCGCTTGGGGCGAGTTTTGCGAAGGTCACGGCAAAGGCGTGCAAAACCTCGTTATGGTTACGCTCGGCACCGGCATCGGCGGCGGCATAGTCATAGACGGCAAAATATATCACGGCGTCGCAAACCATGCAGGCGAGCTCGGGCATCAGGTTATCGACATACACGGCAAACGCTGTGCTTGCGGCAGAGTAGGCTGCTGGGAAACCGTGGCTTCTACACGTGCGCTCACAAACCGCGTGGCGCAGGAAGTCGCTGCCGTGCCTTACGGCATTATGGCAGAGGTTGTCAAGGAGAACGGCGGCAAGGTTGACGGCAGGACGCTGTTTACCGCACTCAAAAGAGACGATATGGTGGCAAAGGATATTTTTGACGAGTATATTGAAACGCTCGCAATCGGCGTAGCCAACATCATTGAGTGCTTTAGACCCGAGCTGCTCGTTATCGGCGGTGGCATCAGCAAAGAAGGCGATACTATACTGCTGCCTTTGCGTGAGGCAGTCGATGACAATCAATGCCGCATCGAGTGCTCGATGCTCGGCGACAACGCAGGCATCATCGGCGCGGCGTTGCTCGATTTATCAAGGAAATAACAGAGTCCGAGAACTGCAAAATACATTGTCAATATATATCTTGACATTCCCTACATATCATGCTATAATATGCCATATTAAGTATGATATGTGGGGATTTTATGTTATATCTTGATGTAAAAGAAGCCGCTCTCAAGTGGGGCATGACCGAGCGCAGAGTAACTGCGCTATGCCGCGACGGTAGGATAGAGTTTGCGGTCAAAGACGGCAAATCGTGGAAGATACCTGCCGATGCCAAGGCACCGCTCGACGGCAGGACTAAGGAATACGCCAATCAGCAGGTTGAGATAGAAAATATAAAGCAAAACGAGCCGCATTTTTCGGAAGGAAGCGCCGGCTTTAACGCGATTGCCAAATT
>DCHM01000030.1:3043-4496 GCA_002314835.1 Clostridiales bacterium UBA1752
GGTGCTCACAGCGACCATCAGCTCGGCAAAATCACAGGCTTTGCGATAGACAAAGGCATTTATATTGCATACGGTCCAAAGCAAAACGGTGTCATCGAGATTGCTTCGTTGCAATTTCCAAAGCGTGCTCAGTGGCACATACTTTCCACCCCCACCGAAAAGCAAGGCGACTGGGCTGACCACCTCAGAGGCGCTACGATTGCGCTCGGCAGCCGCTATTCTCTGCGCATCGGGCTTTGTGCCATTATCGACGGTGAATTGCCTATCGGCGGTCTGTCGTCTTCTGCGGCGGTTATTATCACGTTTCTTTCGGCACTTTGCAGACTTAATAACGTTTCGTTGTCACCCAAAGAGCTCATCGAGATAAGCAAAGAGGCAGAAAACAAGTACGTCGGCGTTTCGTGCGGCAAGCTCGACCAATCGTGCGAGGTTTACTGCCGCAAAGACAAGCTGCTCTATCTCGATACAAAGGACGACACCTACGAGCTGATTCCACAGAATCCTAACATGAAGCCCTACGAAATAGCTATATTCTTTTCAGGCCTCGAAAGGAGTCTCGCTTCGTCAAAATTCAATATGCGCGTTGACGAATGTCGCTCTGCCGCGTACGCACTCAAAGCACTCTCCGGTATGGAATACGGCAAGTTTGAGGAGACCAACCTGCGTGACGTGCCTTATGAAACCTATTTGAAATACAAAGACCGCCTGCCCGTGAATTGGGCAAAGCGCGCGGAGCACTGGTACACCGAGTTTTTCCGTGTGCAAAAAGCCGCCGAGGCTTGGCGAAACGGAGATATTGAAGAGTTTGGCAGGCTTTCGTTCGAGAGCGGCAAATCGTCTATCTATAACTGGGAGACGGGTTCCCCCGAGCTGATAAAGCTATACGACATCATGACACAAACCAAAGGCATATACGGCGGACGCTTTTCGGGTGCAGGCTTTAAGGGCTGTTGTATGGCGCTCATCGACCCTGCTTATGAAAAAGAAATACTCGAAAAGGTGGAAAGAGAATATCTCAAAGAGTTCCCCCACCTCAATGGCAAATATTCCGCACACATTTGTCATACAGCAGACGGAGTTATTTTATGAAATGCTTAATTTTAGCTGCAGGATACGCCACAAGACTGTATCCCTTAACGCAAAACTTTCCAAAGCCTCTCTTAACGGTCGGCGAAAAGACGATACTCGATTGGTTGCTCGACGACATAAACGAGTCAAAGGTCGTTGACGAGTTTATCGTAATATCAAATCACAAGTTTGCACATCATTTTGAGAGTTGGGCAGAGACAAAGCCGTATCGTATTACTGTGGTTGACGACGGCACCGATACCAACGAAACCCGTCTCGGCGCAGTCAAGGACGTGCAATTCGCTATTGAAAAATGCGGCATTGACGACGATATACTGGTTATCGCAGGTGATAACGTACTCGATTTCAGCCTCAATACGTTTAT
>DCHM01000005.1:0-21622 GCA_002314835.1 Clostridiales bacterium UBA1752
TCAACCCTCGAGGAGCTGGTTTACGCCGACATACTCATTATGCTGACCGACTATTCCGAGGAGGAAAGCGAGCGTGCCCGCAAACGCGAGGTTACAAAGCAGATGATAGCAGACCTCGGCGCAGGCGCAAAGCCGCTTATCGAGGTTTACAACAAGTGCGACAACGCGGTTGACGAAGGGTATCTCCCCCACGGAGCAATCTGTATCAGTGCCAAAACCGGCGCAGGCATTGACAATCTGCTCTCAGCTCTGCAAAAGGCTGTCAGTGAAGGCAAAAAAGAGGCAAAATACTTTTTCCCTCACGGCAGTGAAGCCAAAGCCGCCGAAATGTACCGTTTCGCCCGTGTCATATCCTGCGATTATACCGACGAAGGTCAGATAATCACCGCCGAATGTGACGAGCGTGCCTCGGGCATGTTTGCCGCCTTTAAAATGCAATAAAATAAACCGTAGGCTCAAAAACCTACGGTTTTTTACTCTGCCGACTCGGTGTGCAAAATCATTTTTGCAACTGCTCTGTGACAGTTCACTTCTTTTGGCTGTGGGATGATTTCGACGCGGTTTGCGTTTTTGATATAGTATCCTACCATATAACGGATTTCATCTACCGACTTTTCGGCAAGCGTCAAAAGCGTCACGCCGCTATTAAAGTACAGTTCTGCACGCAGCAGACGTACCCCGGGCAGTCTCATCAGCTCTGCAAGGGCGTTATACCTATCGGTACCGATAGAGTCTTTTATTTCACGCAGTTTGGACTTATTGAAATCATAAATATGTATATACCTTGCAAACAGAGCGGAGGCGTCATCTCCCAATGCCGTGCGTATATCCTCTATCGTTGCGGCGGAAACCTGATCCTTGCGTACTGCGCCGGCGTTATTGAGGATGTCGGTCAGTTCTCTTTTGTACTCTATCAAGGGATAATACCGTTCCATAACGACGTCCCTGTCGAGAAAAGCAATCAAATCATCAATAAAATAGTTGTCGTTCATTGCTTGTCAAGTCAAAAATTGCACGGGCACGCTCGGGAATGCAAACATCGCCGCCACACCTGCTACGCAAATCAGCGCGAGTATGATAGTCGTCTTTGGATTGGGACGGTCGATTTTGATTTTGAGTATAAAGGCAAAGCCGAGTGCGACGAAAAACACCCTCAAAACATAGCTTACGAACACGGGGTCGAGCACCATGGCAAGCGCGATGATAGGTGGCAAAAGCACTACCGAGGTCGTTATCGGCACGCCGATAAAGCCGTGGTATCTGCCGTCAGAGCATAACGCTCTGGTATTGTAATATGCGAGCCTGATGGCTCCAAAAACGCAAAACAGTATGTAAACCGCGAGGTCAAAAACAGATATATTGCCAAAAGCGTACGCTATGACGCAGGGCGTCACGCCAAAGCTCACGAGGTCACACAGCGAATCAAGCATTACGCCAAAGACCGTCACTTTGGTATCGCTGTGGTCTATGCGGTTGCGTGCGAGCTTGCCGTCTATGCTGTCGCATACTCCTGCAAAAGCAAACAGCAGTATCGCTATCTTAAATTCGTGTGCCACTGCCGCAAACATCGCAGTCACCGACGTTGCGAGCCCCAGCAGGGTTACAAAGTTTGCAAGGTTAAAATAACCTAAAAACATACACAGTCCTCTCTAATAGTGGGTTACGGTCTTTGCCACGTCGTACATGGCGCAATAGCTCTCGTGACGGCTTTGCGCGATTTGTCCGCTCTTGACCGCTTTGATTATGGCGCAGTCGTCCTCTTTGGTATGACTGCACTTTGTGTATCTGCATTCGCCGAGGTGCATTGCCATCTCGGGAAACAGCGTTACGAGGTCGTATTTGTCCGCGTCGAGGCAGGTCTCGTAATCGAGCATACTAAACCCCGGGGTATCGGCAATACAGCAACCGTCGATACCGTATATTTCGGTGACACGGGTGGTGTTTTTGCCTCTCATTATCTTGCGGCTCAGCTCGCCGGTTGTGGCTCCGAGCGACGGAAACATGGCGTTGAGGAGCGTAGATTTGCCCACTCCCGAAGCTCCCGTCAACACGGCAAACTTGCCTTTAATCGCATCCTTTACCTCGCTCGCGGCTTGATAATCGTCCTTGCCAACGACGAAATACGGATACGGCGTCTTTTGATAAGTCTCGGTCAAAAACCTTGTGTCACCGAGGTCGTTTTTTGTAAAGACTATCATAATCTGCACGTTTTTTGATTCTGCAATACAACAGAGCTTGTCGATGCCAAGCATCGAAGGCTCGGGCTTTGCCGCCGCAACGACTATCACAATAACGTCCACGTTTGCGACGGACGGGCGAATAAAGCTGTTTTTGCGCTCGAGCACCTGCTCGATAAATCCCGTGCCGTCGTCGTTGAGTGCAAACTTAACGTCGTCGCCTGCGAGCAGCTTGATGCCGTCCTCCTTGCGGATGCGGCTTGCCGCGCGGCACTGATATTCCACGCCGTCGGCTACTACGGTATATAATCCGTTAAGCCCTTTATATAGTCTGCCTTTTATCAGTTCGCTCAAGACTCCACCCCAAAGATAAGTGATACCGCAGTGCCTTCGCCTACGATTTGATTAATCCTAACGCTCTGATAAATAACCGCCGCAGTCGAGCTCATCGACGCTTTGGCAAATCCGTTGCGGTCGAGGTATGCGCAGGCTGTCGAATAGTCAAAATACTGTATTGCCATCATTACCGATTCGGCTTTATCTGCCGAAATATAATAACAGCAATAAGTTTCGACGTTCATTCCGCGCCTGCTGAGTGATTCGACTACTTCGTCATAAGTATATCCCGTCACGTTCTCCATGGGCGAATCTGTGACCTCCTGCGCGACGGTGATAATCACCGTGGTGTAGGCTTCGCTTACCGTGCCCTCGGCTATGCTTTGTGCAATAACCGTGCCCGGGGTGTAAAAGTTGTTTTGCTCGTATCTGACCGTAACGTCGTAACGTGCATAGCCTATGCGTGCGCGGGCTTCGGATTCGGTAAGCTCAGTAACGTTGGGCATTTTGTCCGTCTTGTTAGTGTCTGCAGAATGGGCGCAGATATACAGCGTGATAGTGCCGCCCTCTGACAGGTTTTGACCTGCGGCAGGCTCGGTGCGGATAACCTGGTCGTCAAAAAAGTTTGCGTTATCTTCGTTAACTACAGTTACTTTGTATCTGTACGGGTCGCTGTATAGCAAGAGCTTTGCCGTACTGCTCTTGTAATAAGTCACGTCGGGGACGACCGACATACTGCTCTTTTTGCAGACCGAAACAGACGTGAAATGGAAATACACGTCCGAATCGCCGCCGCTCCGCTTGCTCTGGTGACCTGCGGCAGGCTCGGTGGCGGTTATCTGACCGCTCGCGTAGTCGTCATTCTCTACATATATTATCTTATCAATCTTAAAGTTATTACCGAATGCTCCGTTGAGCAGCTTTGCTTCGAGCTCGGCACCGTAGGTATAGCCTACGATATTGGGGTAAGTGGCGACCTCGGCGTTATCCTGCCCCAAAAAGTCGCCTGCTATCTGTATAACCGTCATTACACCTATTACTATTGCTACGAGCAGTATGGCAAAAAACGAGCCGAATATGATAGGGAACATCGAGCGGCTCTTGGGTGACGACGAGCGTCTGCGAGGCTCTGATGCCGCCTTGGCGGTTTTTTCTTTTTTGACTTTATTTTTCTTTTTCTTTTTAGGCTTTTCTCCGGAAATGCTCTCGACTATCTCGGTCTGACCGTAAGGCTCGATATCCGTGGTGTTAATCATATCTATCGAAACCGAAACGGCAGGCACGGTCTCATAGTCTCCGCTCGTCGAGCCGGTGCTGTCGGTAAATACCACGTCGGGATTGCGCAAGAGCCATTCTATCGCCTTTGCCATGCTGTGCGCCGACGAAAAGCGGTTTGTGGGGTCTTTTTCGAGTGCTTTTAATATAATCTGTTTTGCGCCGACGGGCAGTGAAGGCACGAGCTCTGTCGGGTCCTGAGGTGCGTTGTTGACCTGCTGCATTGCTATCTGCACCGAATTGTCACCCGTGAACGGCAGAGCTCCTGTGACCGCCTCGTAAAGCATAATGCCGAGCGAATATATATCGGAAGCGTTTGTCGTCGTTTTGCCGCACGCCTGCTCGGGACTGATATAATAAACAGTGCCGATGGCTTTTTGCGTCAGAGTGAGCGAATGGCTCGAAGGCAGCTTTGCTATGCCAAAGTCAGTGACCTTGATTTCACCGCTCTTTAAGAGCATGACGTTCTGTGGCTTTATATCGCGGTGAATGACACCTTTGCCGTGTGCATGCTCGAGCGCGCGCAGTATCTGGAGCGCGTAAATAAACGCCTCTTTCCAAGGGAGTGCACCCTTGTTGTCAAGGTATTCACGCAGTGTGATGCCGTCGAGGTACTCCATAACGATGTATTTCATATCGGGATACATCGCTATGTCGTATATGCTGACTATATTGCGGTGGCTGAGCATGGCGACGGCTTTTGCCTCGTTGGCAAATCTCGTTTCCGCCTGCTCGTTGCCGGTGTACTCGTCGTTGAGTATCTTGATGGCAACGAGGCGCTTCATATTGACGTCCTCAGCCTTGAGAACGACCGCCATGCCACCCGAGCCAACGACGTCGAGTATGCGATATTTATTATCCAGCAGCTTGCCTATAAAGCTATCGTATTTTGTCATTTTGTGTTACCTCCCGATTATTGCAACGGTGATATTGTCGCTGCCGCCTCTGGCGTTAGCGAGTGCGACGAGCGATTCGCCTTTGCTCGACAGTGAAGCCTTGACACCCGGAGTGCCTGCCAAGATATCTTCTATCTCAAAGTCCTCGACGTGGTTTGTCAGTCCGTCGGTGCACATCAAAAGATAGTCAAAATCCTTGACGTAAAATATATCTCCCGCAACGCTCTCGGTAATGCCTACGGCTTTTAGGATGATGTTGCGGTTTGGATGGTGTTTTGCTTCCTCACGGGTTATCGCCCCGCGGTCTATGAGATATTGGACAAACGAGTGGTCGTTTGAGACCTGAGTGAGCTTGCCGCCCTTCATACAGTATAGCCTCGAGTCGCCGATGTTAATAGCCACTGCCATATCGTCGTTTGCTATGACGCCCACGAGCGTGGTACCCATGCCTTCAAGCCCCGATTCGTAGAGTGCACGGTTATAAACCTGCTCGTTGGCATCGTCTGCGGCACTCGAAAGCAGCCTGCCGAGGTCGCCTCCGGTGAGCCCGTCGGATTCGGCAAGGCCCAAGTTTTTGCGCACCTTTGAGCAAAACGCCTTTACTGCCATAGCGCTCGCGACGTTGCCGCCGTTGGCTCCGCCCATGCCGTCACAAACAACCGCGACGGTAAAGCCTCCGCGCTTAAAAGCGTTGACGCTGTCTTGGTTGTTGCTCCTTACCATGCCGACATCGGTTTTGGTATAATGCCTCATACTCTTTCTCCAATAGTAGTAGTAAAATCTCTATTTTGCCGCGTGCTCGGCTCTGAGCTGTCCGCACGAAGCGTCTATGTCACTGCCGAGCTTGCGCCTTACGGTAGTGCTGATGCCGTATTTTTCGACCGCTTTGACAAACGCCTCTATGCGCGCACGGTCGCTCTTTTGATACGATTTTTCCTTAACGGGATTGACAGGTATCAGATTGACGTGGCACAGTGTGCCGGCAAGCCGTCTGCCGAGCTCGTTGGCGTCTGAGTCGCTGTCGTTGACGCCTGCGATAAGCGCATACTCAAAGCTGATGCGCCTGCCGGTCTTTTGTTCATACCGTTTGCAGGCGTCGAGCAGCTTGTCGTAGCTCCAAATCTTTGCCACCGGCATTATCGCTCTGCGGCGCTCGTCGTTGCAGGCGTGGAGCGAAACCGACAGCGTCAGTTGCAGTCCTTCGTCCGCGAGGCGGTCAATCTTGTCAACCAGTCCGCAGGTTGACAGCGAAATGTGTCTCATACCTATATTCATACCCTTTTCGAGGTTGACGAGGTGCAAAAACCGCAGTACGTTGTCGTAATTGTCAAGCGGCTCGCCTATACCCATCAGCACGATGTTTGATACTCTTTCGCCGGTGTCGCGCTCGGCGGTCATCACCTGCAAAAGTATCTCGGACGGCTCGAGATTGCGCCTAAAGCCGTTGATAGTCGAAGCACAGAATGAGCAACCCATTTTGCAACCCGCCTGCGTCGAAACGCATACCGAATTGCCGTGGTTGTATCTCATAAACACCGTCTCGACACATTCGCCGTCGGACAGCTTAAAGAGGTACTTGACCGTGCCGTCTATCTGCGAAACGAGCTTGCGCTCGATGCCGAGCCTACCGATGACGCAGTTGGCTTTGAGCCAAGCTATCAGCGTCTTTGGCAGGTTGGTCATTTCGTCAAAGTCCGTCGCGCCTTTGTACAGCCACTCAAATATCTGAGTAGCCCTAAAGGCTTTTTCGCCCGAGCTGACGAGCATATCTTTAATTTCATCGGGGTACATCGCCAAAAGGTCGTACATTTTGTTATTGCCTCAATATCAGAGCAACGTAAAAGCCTTCACCTTCGCCGTCGGTGTGCGGCAGGAACGTGTGCTCGTATTCTAAACTGTAACCGTCGTTTGCCGACACAAACTGCCTTGCAAAGCTGTTTTCGATAGGGTTTATGGTGCAGGTGGAATATACGAGCTTGCCGCCGCTCTTTAAAAGTGTCGCGGCAGACTCGAGTATCGCCCTTTGCGTGGCGTAGAGTGCGTCAAAATCGTCCGTGCTCTTGTATCTGATTTCGGGCTTGCTCGCCATTTCTCCGAGTGCCGAGCAGGGCACGTCACATATAACGCGGTCGCATTTGCCCACTAGGCTTTCATCCGCCTGCCTTGCGTCTCTGAGAGAAACCGATATATTGCTCAGCCCGAGGCGCTTTGCTCCGCTCTCGACGAGCGAAAGCTTGCTCTTGCGGATGTCCGAGCTGTAAACCGTGCCCGTGCCGCCCATATCTATCGCCGCGCCGAATGTCTTGCCGCCCGGGCAGGCACATACGTCGGCAACAGTCATCTGCGGCTGTGCGTCCAAAAGCTTTACCGCCGTCTGCGAGCCTATGCCCTGTATGTAATAGTCGCCGAGGTCGATGCCCGATACGGCGAGCGCCGTGTTGTCGGTCGAGACGGTTTTGCCGTCTAAAGCCACGCCCTGCAATCTGTCTGCAACGGCTTTTGACGTGGTTTTTATATTATTGACGCGAACGTAAGTCTTTTTGCGGCCGAAAAACGACTGCATAATAGCGTCCGCATCATCGTAATTATCGCGTATCATACGGCAGATGCCGCCGTCAATCGAATATTTAACTTCGTCGCACTCGCTATCTATCGCCTTTATCAGCTCGTCCTTGCTCCTGCATACAGAGCGCAGTATCGCGTTGACAAACCCCGTGCGGTGAGAGTCAAAATATTTCTTTGCTATTTCTACGGTTTCGTCGCAGGCGGCGCTGTCGGGCACATCCATATACATTATCTGATATACGCCTGTCTGCAAAAGCAGTAAGAGTTCTGTGTCGGGCTTTGACTTTGCATACCTCGAAATAACGTACTCCAAGGTGTATCTGCGCTCTATGCAGCCGAGCACGAGTGCGCGCACGAATGCGCCGTCACCGTCGAGCGCAAGGTTGCTGAAAGCCTTATCGGCGTATATGCGCTTTAGCCTTTGGTAAGCCGTTTCGCGCGGTGTCAAGCCCACACCTCACCGCTCGTGACGCGGTTGCCTCTTAAAAATTGGTCTGCGGTCATACGTCCCTTGCCCTCGGGTTGTACTTCGGTCACTCTGATACTGCCTTTCGAGCATGCAATCACTATGCCGTCACTATCTGCCGACAACGTCGTACCTGCCGCGCCGCTTTTGTCACACAAAACGGCGGCACAAAACTTGATGCGTCTGCCTTTATACATAGCGTACGCACACGGAAACGGTGCAAGTCCGCGTATAAGATTGTGTATGTCTTTATTAGACTTATTAAAGTCGATAGCAGCCTCTGATTTGTCTATCTTGTCTGCGTAGCTAAAGCTGCCATCGGGTTGCTTTGTACGCGGCACCGTACCTTTAGCCGCCGCGTCAAGGTACTCGCATATAGCCTTGCCTCCCAAATCCGCCATGGCGTCGTGATATTCGCCTGCGTTCATTTCGGGAGGTATTTCCATACTCTTTTGCAGTATGATATCACCAGTGTCGAGCCCTGCGTCCATATACATTATGGTGATGCCGCCTACCGCGTCTCCGCGCATAATGGCACGGTTGATAGGCGCCGCGCCTCTCAGCTCGGGCAAAAGCGAAGCGTGTATGTTGATACATCCGAGCCTCGGCATATCGAGGACCTCCTGCGGCAATATCTTGCCGTAAGCCGCTACGATAAAGACGTCCGCGTTTACGCCTCGCAAAACCTTTTGAACCTCTGCGTCACGGAGTGTGGCCGGAGTAATAACGGGTATGCCGTACTGCATGGCAAGCTCCTTGACGGGCGAAGGCGTCAAAACGTACCCCCTGCCCTTGGGCTTGTCTGCTCTCGTGACGACGAGAGCTATCTCGTCACCGTGAGAAATAATGGCTCTGAGTGCCGTGCCTGCAAACTCAGGCGTGCCCATAAAGACTACCTTCATCTGCGGTCCTCGTTAAAATACTTTTTTGCTTCCTCGGGAGTGAGCATGTGCTCGGCTTTTTGCGTAAACAGTATGCCGTCGAGGTGGTCGCACTCGTGGCAAATACAACGCGCGGTCAAGCCCTCGCCGGTATAGGTATAGCACTCGCCCTTGCGGTTGGTCGCTCTGACCGTGACCTTCATCGGACGCGTAACCACACCCCACCTGTCGGGGCAGGATAGACAGCCCTCTACGCCTGTCTGACTGCCTTCAGTCTCCAAAATATGCGGATCTATGAGGTCGAGGATGCCGTCGCCGGTATCGACTATGGCGATGCGGCGCATAACGCCGACCTGAGGTGCCGCGAGCCCTACGCCGTTTTGGTCAGCCAAGGTCTCCTCCATGTCCTCTATGAGTTTTACGATATGGTCGTTAATAACCGTAACAGGACGGCAGACCTTGGACAGTCTTTCGTCTCCTTCGATAACCATATTTCTAAGTGCCATAAACAAATGCCTCCTGTATCATACCACCGTCGGATTGACGTCGAGGTCGAGCCTTATCGACGGCGGCAAGCGCGTAAGCGCCGCGGAATATACAGCGGCGAGGTATTGACGCGCCTCGTCGTTGTCTGAATACTTGATAATAACCTTTTGCTTGAACCTGCCGCCTATCTTAAATACGCCCTCGGGATAAGGCCCGAATACGCGCACCTTGGCGGTCGCTTCATCAACCTTAAACCTGCAGAGCTCGGACGGAAACTTTGACATATAAAAGTTCAGCGCCTCTACCGTTTCCGCCGAAGCGGTAAACACCGCTATGCCGCAGAACGGAGGGAACAGCGACGCCTTGCGGAAAGCGATTTCGCCCTCGGCAAAGGTCTCGTAATCCTGCATCGACGCCAGTCTGAGCGTTTCGTGCTCAGGGTTCATGGTCTGCAATATTGCGAGTCCGCCGTCGCCTGCCCTGCCTGCCCTGCCGATAAGCTGTGTAAGCAATGAAAAGGTGCGCTCGCTCGCGCGAAAATCATTCATATACAGTAGATTGTCAACCGAAACGACTGCGGCAAGGCTGACCTTGGGGAAATCAAGCCCCTTGCATATCATTTGGGTGCCGAATAAAACGTCCGCCTTGCCCTCTCTGAATTCGCCGAGCAATCTGTCGTGCGAATATCTAAAGCTCGTCGTGTCGCTGTCCATACGGATGGCTGTTAGAGACGGCATGCGCGTTTCAAGCTCTTCCTGCAGTTTTTGCGTGCCGAAACCGAAAAAACCTATATGCTCACTGCCGCACGCCTTGCAGTGGGACGGTACGGGCTCGGAATATCCGCAATAGTGACAGCATAGCCGCCTGTGCTTGATATTTTCGCCCATATAAGCGTGATAAGTAAGAGCGACGGAACAGTTTGGGCAGGTGATTACTTCGCCGCAGCTGCGGCACATAACCTGCGAATTATACCCCCTGCGGCCTGCAAAGAGTATAGCCTGCTGACCCTTGGCAGTACGGGCGTTGATTTCGTCCGTCAGCCTCTGCCCCATCAGCTTGTCGGGCAGCATGGTCTTGTCGTCTCTTATATCCTCTATTATTACCTGCGGCAGAGGCAAACCGTTGACTCGCTTTGTCAGCTTGATAAGCTTATAACTGCCGCTGAGTGCCTTGTAATAGCTCTCTATCGAAGGCGTCGCCGAAGCGAGCAACAGCAAGCACTTGTTGATGCCGGCTCTTAGTCGCGCGACGTCACGCGCGTGATATTTGGGTGACAGCTCGCTCTTGTAGCTCCCCTCCTGCTCCTCGTCTATGACGATGATGCCGAGGTTATTAAGCGGAGCAAAAACCGCACTGCGCGTACCGAGCACTACCTTGATTTTGCCCTCTTGGATAGCGCGGTAAGCGTCCATGCGCTCGCCTGCCGAGAGCTTTGAATGTATTATGGCGAGGTCGTTGCCAAACGCCGCCTTATAGGTCAGCATCGCCTGCGAGGTCAGACCGATTTCGGGCAGCATAACTATCGCGGTTTTGCCGCTGTCTATCACCTTTTTAACGGTCTGCGTGATAACGAGAGTCTTGCCGCTACCCGTAACGCCGTACAATAGTGCGGCGGTAGGCTCATTACTTTGCAGCATTTCGCTCAGAGTGTCGATGGCGGCGCGTTGCTCGTCCGACGGAGCGCGCTCTGAAAACTCGGGCAACGGCTCGTCGGCGTAAGGCACGCGCTCTATGCGCTCGCGCTCTTTTTTGACTATGCCTTTTTTGCACAGGGTGGCAACAATCGAAGCCGAAAGTCCGCCGATTTCCTCAACCTCGGATAGTGAAATATTCTCGTAATGCAAAAGCAGTATCAGCAGTTCCTTTTGCTTTTCGGTCAAGGCGTCGCCGTCCTCGAGCATCGTCAGCGCCTGCTCCTCGGTTATGGCGAGCATAACCTTGGTAACAAACTTTTCATTCGGCTTTTTTGCCTGCTCACTGCCGCGCAGCAGATAGCCGTCGAGCGTCAGTTTGTCGAGCAGCTCGAGCGACTCTTTGCCAAACTCGGCTACCGCGTCGCGCTCGTAAAGCTTGCCTTCGCTTTCGACACGCTTTACCATATACTCGAGTGCACTGTTTGCAATCTCGGGGCGTGACGGAGCGGCAACGTAATAAACTATGCCCCTCGGGTCGTAGCCCGGCGGCAACACCGCCTTGACTGCCGCGCCGAAGCTGCAGTAATACCGCTTGTGCATAAACAGGCATATACGCACGAACTCCTCGGACAGTCTCAGTCCGTCGCGCACGATGGCAAAGACCGGCTTGATGTCGGGGTAATTAACCTCGTCAACGTAGCCCGTCACTATGCCGTAAACGTGGCGGTTTGACCTGCCGAAAGGCACACTGACAGTGATGCCTACCGAAATCTGCGGACGCAATTCGAGCGGCACAAAATAAGTATATGCCCTGTCTGCCTGATATGCGGTGTCGAGTATTCTGACCGAAATGTAGTCTGCGGTCATGCAGTTATCTGACTACCTTGTATTCGCCCGAATGCAGTTTGTCAACCGCTACCGAAACAGCCTTTTCGTTCTCGTAGATAGACGCCATTTCGCTCTTGCTCGGCAGTCTGTCTGCTTCGCGGCTTGCGTCGGCGGCTTCTCTCGCCTCGACAACGATGTCGGTAACGTGGCGAGCGCATTTTGCGACTGCGATAACCAGCTCGTAGCGGTTGCAGTTCTCCTGGTTGCAAAGCTCTGTGATTGTGGGATAAAGCATCATAATATATTTTCTCCTTTAAGGGTTTATTTCATAAAATCTTTTACAAATTGTCTGCGGTCGAGGTCGTCTATATATTCGCCTCTTACTATGGCGTCTATGCGTTCAGCCGCCGCCTCAACCGTGTCGTTGACGACTATATAATCAAAATATTCTATTTCTTCGAGCTCACGCATGGCGATGGCGAGCCTGTTTTCAATCTCTTCGGCAGTTTCGGTCTTGCGGTCAACCAATCTGCGCTTTAGCTCGGCATACGTCGGAGGCACGAGCATAACGGTTATGGTGTCTTTAAAATTTGACTTTACCTGCTTGGCACCGCAGATGTCTATCTCGAGTATCATATTGCGTCCGTCAGACAGGCTCTTTTGCACCGGTGCCTTGGGAGTGCCGTAGCTGTGCTTGGAGTATCTCGCGTGCTCGAGCAGTCCGCCGTTTTGTACGAGCTTGTCAAACTCGTCGTCGCTGATGAAATAATAGTGAACCTTATCTACCTCGCCCTCGCGCGGACTGCGCGTTGTGGCGGAAACCGACAAATCGTACCCGCCAACTTTGTTTACGAGGTATCTGACTACCGTGCCCTTGCCGCTGCCGCTCGGTCCCGAAACGGTGAGCAATCTGCCCTTAGTCTGCATTAAATCTCGCCTCCAAATCAGTGACCTCTTCGCTCGACAGCAGTATATGGTCGCTGTCGGTGACGATAACGGATCTGGTTTTTTTGCCGCAGCTTACGTCTATGGCTCTGCCTGCGTTTTTTGCGTCCTGCACGAGCCTGCGCACCGGCAACGAATCAGTCGAAGCAACCGAAACTACTCTATCGGCATTGACGAGGTTGCCGAAACCTATATCTACGAGCTTCATACCGTCCTCCGTTACTCTAAGTTCTGTATTTGCTCTCTGACTTTTTCAAGCTCGCACTTGAGGTCGATGACGCACGAGATGATAAACTCGTCGGTGGACTTTGAGCCCGAGGTATTAACCTCGCGGTTCATCTCCTGAATCATAAAGTCGAGCTTGCGTCCGACCTGGTCGTCTTTTTCCATCGCGCGGCGGAATTGCGAAACGTGGCTGCCGAGCCTTGCAATTTCTTCGCTGATGTCCGCCTTATCGGCAAACACGGCACATTCGGTGAGCAGACGCGACTCGTCGTAATCGACTCCCGACAGCATTTCGCCGATACGCGCCTTCATACGCTCGTTGCTCTCGGCTATGGCGAGGGGTGCGCGTGCGGCTACCTCCTTGCGCTTTTGCTCTATAACGTCTATGTGAGAAAGTATGTCGTCCTTCATTCTCGCGCCCTCGCGGATGCGCATTTCGACAAAGGCCTCAAACGCCTTTTGCGCTACCGCGCTGACCGCCTGCCAAACCGCCTCTATGTCGTCTTCGGGCTTTGAAACGACGAATATATCGCTCCTCGCGGCTATCATCGACAGAGTGATGTCTCCGCTCGGCTCGTATTTTTGCTTGATGTCGCCGAGTGCCGCGAGATAGCTCTCGAGGTATTGACGGTTGACGGCGAGGCTGACTTTTTCGCCCTCGGGCAGCTCGATGGAAAGATAAATCTCCACCTTACCCCTCGTGAGGTAATTGAGGCTCATCTGCTTGAGCCTTTCTTCAAACGCCGAGTAAAGCCTCGGGCACTTGACCGTAATGTCGGTATATCTGCTGTTGACCGATTTGACCTCGACGGTGACTATCATGCCTCCGACGAGCTCTTTGCATCTGCCAAAGCCTGTCATGCTCCTGACCATAGTTATCTCCTTAATTTTGGTTGTATGTTACGGATGTAAAAAATCGCAAAAAATCTGACCGTCACGTCATACAGTATCATCGCCGCGGCGGCAAACGGGTATAGATACCACACCGTCTCAAAGCCGAGCAGCCCGAACTGTATCACGGGCACGAGTACCACCGCAAAGAGCGCCAGCTTGACGAGCCACCTCAAAGCAAAAAGTCTGATTCGCTCGATATACTTTTTGACTACGGGATAAAAGCCTGCAAAGCACGCAAATTCGATAGCGGCAAATTTATTAGGCAACAGCACGAATGCAAGCACCGACGAAGCGGCGTAAACCGCCAAGGCGTAGCCACTGCCCATTTCGACGAGCGCAACAGTGACTATCAGTCCTCCGAACATAGCCGCCGTGAGGTCGAGCGTGTCGATAAGGCTCATCAAAAACATTATAACCACCGCGAGCGCGGCGAGCATACCTGCGAGAGCAGGACGTTTTGCCTGCTTCATCAGTAGCAGCAACGCATGAGGTTGCAGAGGCAGTTGGCACACATAATGCCGCGGCAGACGTCGCCCTGGTCACAGTTTGAGTCAAACGACGAGCCGTAAGGGCTGTAGGACGAGCCTCTGTTCATGCTGTCATAAGCGTTGCGGAAGGCCGGATTTGTCGGGTCCATATTGCAGGCGGTGGCAAACTCGGTGCGAGCGTTGTCCATCCTGCCCGTGCGATAGCAGACGTGTCCCATATAATAGTGCCACTCTGCAGGTCTGTCGTTGTCTGCGAACCTCAAAAGCAACGTTTCCGCCTCGGTCAGACGGTTTTGCTGTATAAGGTTGGCTATCTCGGCGAATCTGCTCGAAGCGTTGTATCTCGGCGCAGAATATGCGTTGTAGCTGCTCCTGCGTCCCTTGCCCGAGCGCTCGTCTTTGATCTGCTCGTAAGCGGCGTTGATTTCTTTCATTTTTTCTTCGGCCTTGTCACCCAGCGGATTGCCTGCAAAGTTATCGGGGTGATACTGCTTTGCGAGCTTGCGGTACGCCGCCTTGATTTCGTCGTCGGTGGCTGTGGGTGAAACTCCTAAAACGCGATAAGGGTCTGTCACTTTGTCTTCTCCTTGGTAATGTCCGATACGGCTTCTCTGCTGCCGAGCTCGACGATATTGTATATCAGTCGGTCGTAAGCACTGCGCTCCGCCAAGCCGTAAACTGTCGAAAATGCATTCATGCTGTCTATAATGGTGGTCTGTATGTTCTCTTTATGCTTTAGTGCCTCGTCGAGACTGCCGTATTTGCACAAAAACGGGTTGTAGTTACCGCTCTTTGCGTCGTCCTCGAGGTCGTCGTATGCGTCTGTCAGATAGACAAACCTACCGAGGTGCTGTCCGCACTGGCGCGCGATTTCACCGTTTGTGCCGTCAAGTCCGTAGCCTGCGGCGTCGCTCATTATGCGAGCACAGCAGTCAGCCGCCGCGTCGATGTCGGCGCAGCGTTCGGCTTCGAGCCTTGCGAGAGTGTCGAGGTTTGCTACGGTAGCCGCATAAAAGCCGTCGTAGCCCTTGACCTTGCGCTTCATAAGCTTGAGCACGGGCCTTAAAAGCCTCGGTTTCAGCGCCTTGCCGTCCTTGACGTCGTCCTCGTTATTGAGATAAGTAAGTATGGCAAAGCACGAGCAGACGTGAGCGTAGGTTGCGTCGGCAATCAGCATGGGGTGACGGGTAAGCTTGTATGGGCATCTGACTTTTTTGACCTCGGCTTTTTCGCCTGAGAGCGCAAGCCTGACGAGCGCCAGCAAAACGAAATCGTAATTAAGCAGCGGCCGCGTAAGGCGCGAAATCTTTTTGCCGCCGTACTTACACAGTCCGCAATATACCGCTCTGTACAGCGTGAGGTCTTTTACAAGCAGCTCCTCTTGCTTTGGGCGGACGTAGCCAAACATAGGTCAAACTCCCATCAATACTTATTCAACATAAAATATTATCACATATTTACTTAAAATGCAAGCAAATCCATAAAATATATATATAATAAAAATTTTTTATTGTTTTTAGAGTGTTTTTGATAAAATACGCGTATATATGTGTATAAGTAAATCACGGGAGGTCTATACTCATGATTTTGGAAATAAAAGGCGTCTCCAAGAGCTTTGGCAAGCGCAAGGTACTCAGTGACGTTTCTTTCACGGCGGATGCAGGGCAGATAACGGGTTTTCTCGGCCCCAACGGCGCAGGCAAAACCACGGCTATCAAGGTTATCCTCGGACTTTTAAAAGCAGACAGCGGCACCGTCACGATTAACGGTTACGATATAAACGCAGAACACGACAAAGCATTACATGGCGTAGGCGCCATAGTCGAGAGCCCCGACCTATATACTTATCTCACCGGACGCGAAAACCTCATGCAGTTTGCGCGAATTCAGGGCGTCAGCTCAGACAGAGTGGAGGCAGTCGCCGAAATGGTCAGACTGCAGGGCAGACTGAATGACAAAGTCAAGGGCTATTCCCTCGGCATGCGTCAGCGTTTGGGCCTTGCTCAGGCATTGCTCGGCAAGCCCGACCTTTTGATACTCGACGAGCCCACCAACGGTCTCGACCCTGCAGGTATCAAAGAGCTGCGCGACGTACTCAAGGACTGCGCCGCATCCGGCTGTGCGGTGTTGGTTTCCTCCCATCAGCTCTCAGAAATGGAGCTTATGTGCAACCGCATCTGCATCATAGAGAACGGCACCGTTATCGCAGTGCGTGATATCGGCGAGCTCACCAAAGCAAAGCAGGACACAGGCTATCGTTACACCATCAGCGTCAGCGATACGGAGGCCGCCCTCAAGGTCGCATCCGACGCCGGATTTAACGTCTCGGCAACAGACGGCAAGATAGTCGCCATGCTCACAAACTCCGAGGCGGCCGCACTGAATAAGGCACTCATTCTGGGTGGCGTTGACGTCATCGAGTTTGAGTTTGAGCACCGCACGCTCGAGGACGCATTCCTCGAGATTACCGGCGGTAGCTCGGCTCAGATTAAGTAAAGGAGGCGCTGAAGCATGGTTAAGACAAGCACACTCATAGTCAACGAATTCAAAAAAATCTTTGCACGCAAGCTCTTTATAGTGCTGACGGCGATTTTGCTAACCATCGGGCTCATCATTTCGGTTGCCATGTCGCTTATCAATCTGCTCGATTACGATTATTCGATAGACGACGAGATATTATATCTCAACGAAGCCATCGTAAACATGGAGTCCGACTCAGAATATGTCTATTACGACACGTTTTTTTATGATGACGATTATTTCTCGAGTGACCTCCCCCTTCTGGAGGCAAAAGAAAAGCTGCGCCTCTATCAGACAGCAAAGGATATCGGCATCGAGAACACAGGCGACTGGAGATACGGCGATTATTTTGCAGGCGTTATATCAACTGCCTATCAGCGAGTGCTGTACGACCAGGTCAAAAACCACGGCGAGTGCGAAAAGCTCGCCCTCCGATATATCGACGAATATCAGTACACGATCAGCGAGATAGCAGATTGCGTAGAGCAGTCTGACGCTCTGATAGAGTATTACCGCACCATCACTTTTTACGATTATATCAAGGACTACCGTGATTCCTATGCGGCATGCAAACCCCAAAAGCCCACTGTTATAACCGAGGCAGCCGAGCTGACCTACGACCTCGAATGTGAAATGTACGAGAGCGCAGTTGCGGCATACGATTACATTATCTCAAACCACCTCGATTACGGCGACCCCTTGACGAGCGAAGCGCTCAATATCGTCAATTATTGCAGTTACGGCGGCTATCAGGTCCTCGACGAGGAGACCTACAACAAGTCCCCTCAGCCCAAAAACGACGGCTGGATTTCGATGGGCGATATGACCTATGAAGAATATATGAATAAGGTCAAGAACGAGACCCTTCCGGGTATCCGCACAAAGCTCAAGATAGGTCAATATTGCCTCGACAACAAAGTTTACGACGTTGCGGCAAGCGGTGAAGCACGCACTGCGGCAAATAATTTCACCCTCATGTTCGACCTGCTCGTATATCTCGCTATCGTTATGTATTCCACGGTCATGGCGACCGAGTTTACCTCAAAGACAATCAATCTCCTCGCCATCAGACCAATCAGCCGCACAAAGCTGATTATGAGCAAGTATCTCACTCTGCTCATCACCTCGTCGGTTATATTCACTTTTGCATTCCTGTTGCACATTATCATAACCGCTCTCATCACGGGCGGCACAGACCTCATGCAGCCGGCATTTGTTACACTCTGCGGCAACCTCGTCGCAGTGCCTTTTGCAGTGCACCTGATATTTAATTATATCTGCTGCTTTGTTTCGGCGACCATGCTGGCGACCATCGCATTCTTTTTTGCCACCTCGGCACGCAATAATATCGCAGGCATACTTATCGCCATCGGCATCGACACAGTTGCCGGCTCGATACCCCTTCTCATTTCTGTGCTATTCGGTTCGAGCGCAGCCATGTACGTTCCGCTCTCATATATCGAAATGTGGGGTACGGTTGACGTCGGTCTTTCCTGCAGCAACGGTTCGTTTTCAATCGGGCTTACCTCGCTCGGATACAGCTATAACAATTACTACGGCTTGCTCGTTTGCGCCGTCATAGCGGTGCTCTGTCTTGCCTTCTCGGTCATCAACTTTAAGAGGAGAGACATCAAATGAAAGACGTTACTTTGGCACGCGAAGAGGCTTTCCTTTGCCCACAGGCTTTCCTTACAAAAAACACCAAAGGCAGAGCAAAGCCGATAAGCGACTGCCCCGTGCGTACCGACTTTCAGCGTGACCGCGACCGCATCACGCACAGCAAATCCTTTAGGCGTCTGATGAATAAAATGCAGGTATTCCTCGCCCCCGAGGGTGACCACTACCGCACGCGCCTTACTCACACGCTCGAGGTCACTCAGATAGCGCGCACGCTCGCGCGCGGTATGTGCTTAAACGAAGATTTGACCGAAGCCGCGGCTCTCGGTCACGACCTCGGACACACGCCTTTTGGACATTCGGGTGAAAGGGCGCTCGACGAAATAATGGACGGCGGCTTCCGCCACTACGAGCAGAGCCTCAGAGTGGTTGATAAGCTGGAGCGCAACGGCGAAGGTCTCAACCTCACATATGAAGTCCGCGACGGCATACTCAACCATTCCGGAGACAACCTCGCCTGCACGCTCGAAGGTCAGCTCATCAAGTTTGCCGACCGCATTGCTTATCTCAATCACGACATCGACGATGCCACGAGAGCAGGTCTGCTAAATAAGGACGACATCCCCAAAGATATATGCGACGTGCTCGGCTACACCCACAGTGACAGACTGACGTCAATGGTGCTTTCGGTTGTCAAAAACGGCGTAGATAAAGGCGTTATCGGCATGACAGAGCCCGAAGGTCAGGCTATGAAGGACCTCAGGAAGTTTATGTTTGACCGAGTTTACGGTCATCCCGACGCGCGCAGCGAAGACAAAAAGGTCTTGGGGCTGATGATGTGCCTCTTTGACCACTATCTCGCCCACGTTGACGAATTGCCCGACGATATAAAACAGCATATCGACGAGGACGGTGTTGAGCGCGCAGTCTGCGACCACCTCGCGAGCATGACCGACAGGTTTGCCATCTCAACTTACGAAACAATTTTTGTGCCAAAGGTTTGGCCTTACAAAAATAACTGATAAGGATTATTTATGGCTTTTTCCCGTGCTTTTCTTGACGAAATAATCGACCGCAACGACATACAGGACGTCATCAGCCGCTACGTCGCGCTAAAGCGCGCAGGCTCCAACCTCAGCGGACTGTGCCCCTTCCACAGCGAAAAGACTCCGTCTTTTACCGTATTTCCCGCGACGCGCAGTTTTTACTGCTTCGGTTGCGGCGCAGGCGGTGACGTAGTCAGCTTTGTCATGCGTGCCGAAGGTCTTGAGTACGTTGACGCCATTAGATTTCTCGCCGAGCGCGCAGGCATTCCCATGGAGGAGGACGGGCACAAGCCCGAGGGTCCTCAGGTTCGCCGCGACCGCGTGGTAGAGATAACTACCGAGGCGGCGAGGTTCTTTAGAGACAAGCTCAATTCGCCCGAAGGTCAAATCGCACGCGACTATATACAAAAACGTCAATACGCTCCGCTAACGGTCAAGCGTTTCGGCATGGGCTACGCTCCCGACGGTTGGGACGGACTGGTTAAGCACCTTAAATCAAAGGGATACAGCGACGACGAAATGACGGTCTCTTTTCTCGCCTCAAAGTCAACAAAAAACGGCAAGCTGTACGACATATTCCGCAATCGTCTCGTCTTTCCGATTATGAACGTAAACGGCGAGGTCGTGGCTTTCTCGTGCCGCAGGCTCAACGAAGCCGACGACCGCAAGTATATCAACACGAGCGACACGCCCGCTTTCAAAAAGAGCAAGCTGCTTTTCGGTCTCAATATTGCCAAAAACAACCCCGACGGCAGGCTGATACTCTGCGAAGGAGCCGCCGACGCGATAGCTCTGCATCAGGCAGGCTTTGATAACGCGGTCGCTACGCTCGGTACGGCGATAACCGCCGAGCACGCTCGCATCATAGCACGGTACGCCAATACGGTATATATCTGCTACGATATGGACGCCGCAGGCACGGGCGCCAAACTAAAGGCCATCAATATTTTAAACGAAGCAGGTGTCAAATCCGAGATTATTTCGCTCTCGGACGATACCAAGGACCCCGACGAATTTATCAAAAAATACGGTGCCAACGCATTCCGCAAAAAGATAGACGCGTCGGTAGGTCAAGTCGATTTCCGCATAAATCAGATAATAGCAAAATACGACGTCACAAACCCCGACGATAAGTTGAGAGCAGTCGAGGAGCTTATTTCGCTGATAGCGACGTTTGACAACAAGACATCGCGCGAAATATACAGCGGCAGGATAGCCGAAAAATTAAAGCTCACCCCCGATCCAATCCGTGACGAAGCGGAAAGGCGCTATGCCCGCAATCTCCACCGCACGCAAAAAAGGATTGCCGAGGACGCTATCAAGCAATCGGAGGGATATGCGGATAAGGTCAACTCCGACCGCATACACTATTCATCCGAGGCACTGCTCGAGCAATCGTTGCTCGGCATAATGCTGCTCGTCCCCGAGCTCGGCAAGCAGGGCGCGCAAATGATAACTCCCGACGACTTTTTTACCGAGTTTAACAAAAAAGTCTATGCCGCTTTTGCAGACGATTTTGCCTCGGGCAGAGAAATAATACTCTCAAAGGACGGCATTTTTACGCCAGACGAGGTTTCGCGCATCACTTATTATATCGCGCTACGCAAAAACCTCGGTGGCAACACGCTCGAAACACTGCAAGCGACGGTGGACAAGCTAAAGCAAATCAAAAACAAGCGGCGCTACGACGACTTGATAGCAGGCGGCAGCGTCGGCGACCTGCAAGACTATATAAATCAAAAGAAAAATAAAAAATAACATATATTTCGGAGGCATTTTTATGTCAGAAAACAAGCAAATCATTTCACCGGAGCTGCGCGACCTCATGACGCAAAAGAGCACGCTCACACCTCAGGAGGTGCTCGCTACGATCGAAGACACCGACGTTAACGTCGAGACTCTCGAGCTGCTGTACGAGGCACTCGAGGCAGAAGGCGTTGACGTTGCCATCGACCTCGACGGCATCGCTTTTGACGACGACGTAGTGGACGATATGCCCGACGACCTCGAGGACGAGCCGGTGGACGACAACCCCGAGGAGGTTGACGAGCTATTGTCTCAGGAGGGCGTCAGCGTTGACGACCCCGTCAGAATGTACCTCAAAGAAATCGGCAAGGTGCCCCTGCTTTCCGCAGACAGAGAGCTCGACCTCGCCTACCGTATGTCGCAGGGCGACAAGGACGCAAAAAATCAGCTGGTCGAAGCCAACCTGCGTCTCGTCGTCAGCATAGCCAAACGCTACGTAAACCGCGGCATGTATTTCCTCGACCTCATTCAGGAGGGCAACCTCGGTCTGATGAAGGCGGTTGACAAGTTTGACTACGGCAAGGGCTACAAGTTCTC
>DCHM01000005.1:21698-50350 GCA_002314835.1 Clostridiales bacterium UBA1752
ATACCCGTCCACATGGTTGAGACTATCAACAAGGTTCTGCGCGTTTCGCGTCAGCTTTTGCAGGACCTCGGCAGAGACGCTACCGAGGAAGAAATCGCCGAATATATGGCTATGCCCGTTGAAAAAGTCCGCGAAATCTTAAAGATAGCCCAAGAGCCCGTTTCGCTCGAAATGCCTATCGGCGAAGAGGAGGACAGCCACCTCGGCGACTTTATCGCCGACGACAACACACCTGCCCCTGCCGAAGCCGCAACCTATATGATGCTCAGAGAGCAGCTGCACGACGTTTTGCACACCCTCACTCCGAGAGAAGAGTCGGTGCTGAGATTACGTTTTGGTCTCGACGACGGCAGACCCCGCACGCTCGAGGAGGTCGGCAAAGAGTTTGACATCACGCGAGAGCGCATTCGTCAGATAGAGGCAAAGGCTCTCCGCAAGCTCCGCCATCCTTCGCGCAGCAAGCGCCTCAAGGACTACCTCGAATAAATAAAAAAAGCTATTGCAAATTTCGCCTTTGAGTTGTATAATATTCTATATCAATCGCAAGGAGGGTCAATATGAAGGATTCAAAGACAAAAACGACGGTATTCAGTGCCATTGACGCCGGCAATATCGAGATGAGAGCTAACCTGCTCGGGGTTTATAAGTCTCTGCTCGAAAAAGGTTATAACCCATTAAACCAGATCGTCGGTTATATCCTTACCGAGGACCCGACTTATATTACCAACCACAAGGACGCACGCGTCATTATCAGCAAGATAGACCGCGACGAGCTGCTCATCGAAATGCTCAAAAACTATCTGCAGATACAAGACTGAGAAAGGACTAACCGTTTTGGCAGACATACAGACACTCAATTATCGCGGCAAACCGCTCGTAAGGCAAGGCAACTTTTTGTTTTACGGCAACCCCGATGACAAAGCTATACTATTCCTCAGCATACTCGAGAGCAAAAAAGTCGGCGACGCCGACATTGCCACCCGAGTATTGGTACAGATTCAGTCCACGGACGACAGCCTCAGCTATAACCAAAAAATCTTAAAACAGGTCGAAAAGCAAAATTTCTACGACGCTTTTGAGATTGGTTCCATTTGGCTCGATCGTGAGCTGAGTAAAAAGTAAAAAACCATATAGGTCTTGGTGATTCGGCATCAGCCGATCAGAGGGAAGTCGGGTGGAAATCCCGCACAACTGTCATTACCGTTACAGCCGGAATACTCATCACCGAGACGTGGCAAAAAAACATTTTTGGACAATGAAAAGTGCAGCCGTTTAATTTACAAGGCATTTTTATACCTTGCAATAGTAACGCCTGCGCTTTTTGTTATCTATTTGATGACGAAAGGCGCTTTTGTTATGTCAAAATACACTCGTGACGACACAGTCGCATTACTCAAAAACAAATACGCTATGCTCGGCAGACTGCCTATGCGCAGTGACTTTGACGAGCAGGAGGTAGTGGCAATAAAGGCATTTCTCGGGCCGTGGCCGCGCGCACTTGAAGCCGCAGGGCTAAAAGAGCCGCGCTCTACAGACAGGCTTGAACTGAACAGGCAAAAAAGAATAAGAGCAAAAAGAAACAGAAGGGAAAAACAATGAAAAAATTACTCGCTTTAATTGCGGCTTTTGCCGCTATCGTCTCGCTTTTTATACTGTCCTCAGCGGCAGAAGGCGTCACGGTTTACGTTTCGGTAGCCGTTTCGGGTCAAATAGCTATTGCGGCGTTACCCGTTACCGTCACCGACACCGACGGAGACGGCGTACTGTCGATAAGCGACGCTCTCGCGTGCGCCCATAACAATAGCGGCAAAGAGTACGTCGCCGCAGACACCGATTACGGCAAGACAATCTATACCCTGTGGGGCATTACCAACGGCGGCTGGTACGGCTGTTATCACAACAACGAGTCGGTTTATTCGCTCGCTTCGGAGGTCAGTGACGGCGACAGAATTTACGCCTTTACTTATAAAGATACAGAATACGCCTCTGATTTGTTTACTTATTTTGAGCTCGCGGACGACGGCTTGGTATTGTATAGCGTAGGCTACGATGCCGAATGGAATATCGTCTCATCCCCCCTCGCTGACGCGGTAATCACGCTCGACGGCGCAGATACCGAATACACCACCGACAGCCTCGGCAAAGCTCCGATGCCCACGTCAAATACAGTCGGCAGGCATATAATCAGTGTCCGCAAGGACGGTGCCATACTCGTGCCTGCAGTCTGCACGTTTGAAACAAATTATCAAGGCATTCCGCCGATTTTGGCGTTTTGCATAGTAATCGCCATCGCACTCGTCATAGCAGGTACTATAGTTATCATCATCAAAAAAGTCGGTAAGAGCAAAAATGCGTAAGGTTTTTTGCGTTTTATGCGCCCTGATATTGCTTTCGGCATTGCCTGCCGCGGCGATTGACGGCGACACCTTTAACGAGCAAATCGCCCCGAATGCAGGTACTTCGTCTGCCGAGTGGTACGTATTTACTTACAGGATGCAGGGCGATGAAATAGACTATTCGCTATACAACGCCTACCTCGACAAGGCACTCGAAACAAAAGCCCTGAGCGCAGTCGAAATCCAGCGCTGTGCCCTCGCAAAGCTCGCTATCGGGCTCAGTGACGGCACTACGGTTGACGAGACGGCAGGCAAAGGCGGCATTATGAGCTATATTTTTGCACTGCATTTGCTCAATAACGGCGCGACGTCAGAGCTTTATACCACCGATTCTCTCACGCAAACCATCGCGTCCATGCAGCTGCAAAGCGGAGGTTTTGCACTTTCGGGTGAGAGCGGCGTCACGGACGTAACGGCTATGGCTATTACGGCACTTGCTCCGCTCGGCATGACCGAAACGATACAAAAAGCACTGACGTTTTTGGCAAACACGAGACAGCCGAGCGGAGGCTACAAGAGCTACGGATGCGAAAATTGCGAGGCAACCGCTATGGTATTGATAGCCTTGGCGGCTACCGATAGCCTCGGTGACGAGCGATTTGCAGGGCTTGCAGACATACTGAACCAATACGCCGTCAGCGGTGGCTATTCACACACTGCAGGCGGTGCAAAAAACGCCATGGCAACGGTGCAGGCAGAATGTGCCAAGGCGGCGATAACCTATGCGCAATGCGGCAAACAGGTATTTGTCTTTGATAAAACATCCCCTCCACGTGCGGTCAGCTTGGACGAGTCGCAAGAAACAAAAAGCACGTCTCCGAGTGTCAAAATCATTATCATCGCTATAATCGCAGTATGCGGACTTGCATGTGTCACGGCTTTACTTCTGCAAAAAAAGCGCCTCAAAGCTTTGACGGCGATCGTCCTCACCTTGGGTCTTGTTATCGCTTGTTGCATCGTAAAAATCGAGACACCCGACGAGCATTTTGCCGTCTCGGAGGGCACCGCAGTCGGCACGGTAACGCTTTCGATCACCTGCTCGGCTATCGGAGAGCAAGACGTTTTAGAGCAAACTCAAACCGCTATCTACAAGGACGATACAGTTTACGACGTGCTGCTCAGAGCGACCAAACAGCGCGGCATAATAATAGTCGGCAGCAGCTATATCAGCTCGATAGACAACCTCGCAGAAATGCAATACGGCGCCGAATCGGGCTGGATGTATTCGGTCAACGGCAGCTATCCAGAGCTCGCCTGCACAGATTATAAGCTCAAAGACGGCGATACCGTCGAGTGGAAATACGTGTTAAAGCTATTTCAGTAAATATAACGACAAAAAAGGCTTACCTTTGCGGTAAGCCTTTTAAACAGCTCAGTTGTAATAGAGAAACTATACTTTTAAGCTCTCATTAATCTTTATTTAACGTAAAACTATCAGAAGGCTCTAAAACAGATTCCTCTTTGATTACGCAAAACAAAGCTAAATGTCCCTCTTTAGGTACTCTGATAATTCCAAAATCCATAAATCCAAAATCTTCTTTTACTATTTCATTGTTTACCTTTTTAACTGATAGTTCATATTTGATTTTAGATACTGATATAGGATGTCCTTCATCGTCAGCAAATCCAACATATTTATCAAACTGAGCCAAACCGGGCATATTATCATTCATGCTAATTTTCTCAGCTATATCTTTGTCAAAAGATGCAAGTCCGGAGGCGATTGCTTTTTCTGAATAGAATAAATTATGATTTATTGCATTCACTACCAAAAATACCTCGCCTTTAAAAATCTTCATAGAAGGAATATCTCTTATTGCACGTATGCAATAGCATTTACTTTTTTCAAGTTTTAAATAGTATTGTCCAGCACATTTGCCGTTATACATAATATTGCATTGAAGTCCTGAAGGAACATTGAAATCTGCAATTCCACTGACTCTTTCTTCTTTCTTTTTACCGCATCTTTTACACTTATATTGAACATGACAATTTAACGGCAAGCATTCGAACAAATCAGGTTTATTTTCAAAGCAGTCTTTAGAAAAATCTTCTTTTTTCCAATCATGTCCTTTTTCCGCGCACTCTTTCCTTGCAAGTTCTAATGCTTTTTCTTTTTCTTGTTTTTCTATTTCCTCCTCTCTTTCTTTCTTTTCACGAAAAATCTTAGCCTGAGCTGCCATCTTTTTTTCTTCTCTCCGTTCTATCATTTTCTTAATGAAAATAATAGCTCCGATGATTAAACCTATTACAAGAAAAACAACTATTTCCAACGGCATATAGCCTCCTATTTTTAAGTCCGTAGACTATTTATAGCCTAATAGTATCATATATAGCCCACTATGTCAATACTTTTTTGATAAAAATAACATGGAGGGTGAAAATATGGATACTTATATTTTGGTCAGAGACAGAATAATGCAGTTGTGCTATGAAAAGCGGATTTCTATCCACGCTTTAGCTATCGAATCGGCAGTGCCGCCGTCGTCGATAAAAAACATTTTGTACGGCAAAAGCAAAAACCCGGGTATCGTGACTATCAAAATGCTGTGTGACGGACTGGGCATATCCTTGTATGATTTCTTTAACACACAAGAGTTTAAGTCACTCGAACAAGAGATTAAATAGCAACAAAAAAGGCTTACCTTTGCGGTAAGCCTTAATTTTGTTTAGCTTATTTTCTGCCTCTGTTGAGGAAGCCGATGAGGTTATCAATCTCATCCTGCTCGGGCGTAGCTTCGGCATTTTCGGGAGCGACTGTAGCCGTAGCCTGCGTTTCGCTGAGAGGTCTTGCGATAGGTCTGCTGTCGCCTTTTCTCTCAAGGTCAAAGCCGGTAGCGATAAGGGTGATGCGCATTTCGTCCTCGAGGGAGGTGTCAAATGCGGCACCAAAGATGATGGTAGCGTCTGTGGTTGCCTCGTCGGTAATCATAGCTACTGCGTCATCAATCTCATCCAGTCCGATATCGGGAGAAGCAGTAATATTGACGACGATGCCTTTTGCACCGTTGATGTTGGTCTCGAGCAGAGGGCTGGACATAGCCATCTTGGCTGCCTGCTCTGCCTTGTCCTTGCCCTTAGCGGAGCCGACGCCCATGTGAGCGAGGCCTGCGTTGGACATAACGGCGCTGACGTCTGCAAAGTCGAGGTTGATGATACCTTCGACGGTGATGAGCTCGCAGATAGACTGAACGCCCTTGCGGAGCACGTCGTCAGCCTCCTGGAATGCGTTAAGGAAAGTAATCTTTTTGTCGGTGAGCAGCTTGAGGCGCTCGTTAGGAATAACGATAAGCGAGTCAACGATTTCGGCAAGCTTGGCGATACCGCCTTCGGCCTGCTTCATTCTGCGGCTGCCCTCAAAGTTAAAGGGCTTGGTAACGATAGCTACGGTAAGGATGTCGAGAGACTTAGCTACCTTGGCAACGATAGGAGCCGCGCCGGTGCCGGTGCCGCCGCCCATACCTGCGGTAATAAATACCATATCGGCGCCCTTGAGTGCGTCGGTAATCTCGTCGATAGACTCGTCTGCGGCTTTTTCACCGAGTTCGGGATTGCTGCCTGCACCGTGGCCCTTGGTGATACGGTTGCCGATAAAAATCTTTTTGGGTGCGCTGGACTTAACCAAAATCTGGGTATCGGTGTTGACGTTGATAAACTCAACGTCAGGCATAGAGAAGGAGGAAATCATACGGTTAACCGCATTTCCGCCGCCGCCGCCGACGCCTACGACTTTAATTTTTACTGCATTGGGATTTTCAAAATCCATTGACATATTGTTTATCCTCCGTTGATTTACATTTATATGAGTTTATAATATATTATTTTTTCAAAATATGCAAGAGGTTTTTTTGTTTTTATTGCACTTTTTTTGTAAAAACGGCTGTTTTTATGACGATTTCGGCACAAAACGTGTCAATCGTCGAGATGAACTGCCGCCTCTTTATGGTTTGAAAGGTCGATAGTGCCCGTTTCGTGCGACTCAAACTGGTTGACTATTTTGACGAGGAACTGCATTTTTATGCCTATCGAATCAATCGAGCCGATATATACGCTGAACCTGTCCTCGTAATTTAGATACATACCGAATCTATTGGTGACGTCGATATACACCACCGCAGGGTATATCTGGTTTTGCTCGACCTCTGCCATTATCTCGGTTATCATGTCAGACTCACGGCTGTCGGCAAACGTGCAGACGTCGCCGATGACGCACCGTGAAACCGTGCCTGCGTAAACTCTCACAAGACCTTGTATCCTCGTGTCGGTCAATTCGACGCGCTCGAGCACCTTGAGCTCCTTTGACAGCAGATAGCAGTCGTCGCCGATAACCATATAAACGTAAGGCTTTGCCTCGGTTATTTTGATTTCGACCGTGCTCGGCAGGTGTACCGATATTTCGCACGACTCGACGTAAGGCAGTCGCCTTTCGACGAGCTCCGCCTCCTTGCCGCTCAAAAGCTCGGTGAGGTTTTGACCGCTCACGATGCCCGAAGCCGCCAGTATCTCCTCGTCGGTGTACCTACTGTCGCCCTCGATGTTGATTGTGCTGACCTTCATAAACAAAAAGACAAACAGCGCGGCGAATATGACTATGAGAGTCACGAACAGCGCGACGTAAAACACCCAGCGCCTGCGACCTTTTTTGATGTTTTTTTGTTCCGTAATGGCGGCGTTGCCGTCTTTTTTTACAAACTTTTGTTGTCTCATTTGATCAGTTTGAGAGCAGCGTCAACTATGTCGGAGCAAGCGTCTGGCTTTGCAAACCGAGCTATTGCCTGCTGCATTTTTTGTCTTTCGCCACGGTCTTCGCACAAAAGCCGCAGCTTTGCGATAAGCGTCTGACCCGACAGGTCTTTTTCCTCGAGCAATATGGCCGCTCCTGCGTCGGACAAAACCTTGGCATTTTTGTATTGATGATTGTCGGTTACGTTGGGTGACGGGATAAGTATTGCCGCCTTTTTGCGATAAGCAAGCTCTGCGAGCGTTATCGCGCCTGCCCTGCATATCACGACGTCAGCCGCCTCCATGCGCACGGGCATATCGTAGATATAATCGAGTATTTGCAAGTTACTAAAGCCGCCGAGCTTTTTATCCTCTGCGTCTGCCTTAACCTCATCGTAATTGCCCTGACCTGCGGCGTGCGTGTGCTTTATGCCTGCAGGGCCGGTGTACGACTGCATTGCCTCGAGAACGTATTTATTGACCATGAGTGCGCCGAGCGAGCCGCCGAAGGACAGCACCGAAACGTCGTTGTCCGTCAGTCCGAGCTTATTTCTCGCCTCGTCGTAGCCAATCTCCTGTACGGTAATCGGGTTGCCCGTCAGTATAATCTTGTGCTGTACCGCCTCGTCAAAGAACTTTTGGCTCTCAATAAAGCTGACGCAAACCGTGTCAACAAATTTTGACAGCTTGCGCGTAGTGACTCCCGGGAACGCATTTTGCTCGTGTATAAGGGTAGGTATGCCGAGCTTGTGCGCCGCATTTACGGCAGGCCAGCTCGCATATCCGCCCGTGCCTATGACGATATCTGGCTTTATGCGCTTTAATATCCTTTTTGCTTCGAGCACCGAGCTGACTGCGCGGTACGCGGCTACGAAATTCTTTGGTGACAGCGAGCGTTTAAAGCCCTGCACCTTGACGTAGTCTATGGCGTAGCCTGCCCTCGGAATGAGGCGGCTTTCCATTCCCTTTTGCGTGCCGATAAACGATATTTCGGCATCGGGAAAGCGTCTTTTGATTTCATCGGCTATCGAAATGGCAGGGTTTATGTGGCCTCCCGTGCCTCCGCCGCTCAATACAACTCTCATTATCTAACCCCCAAAGCGGTTCTTTCCTCGGTAGTATATCTCGAGAATGACAGCATTATGCCGCATTCGCCGAGCAACATCACCAGCGAAGTACCGCCGTAGCTGATAAACGGCAGGCTGATGCCCGTGCTCGGTATCGAGTTTGTCACGACGGCGATGTTTAGCGCCGCCTGTATCGCTATCTGCAAAGTTATGCCCATTATAATCATACGGCTGAAATCGTCGGGCGCTCGCTTTGCGACGACGAATCCTCGCCAAACCAATGCCGCAAAAAGTCCTATTACCAAAACCGCCGCAAAAAATCCGAGTTCCTCGCAAAGTATCGAGAAAATATAGTCATTCTGCGGCTCGGGCAACCAGCCGTGCTTTTCGTTGCTCTGAGACAGTCCCACGCCCCACAGTCCGCCCGACGAAATGGCGTAGAGTGACTGCGCAGGCTGCCAGCCGGCGTCGTTTGTTTCGGCGTCCTTCATATACTTAAACGGGTCGCTCCAAACCTTGATACGCAATTCGGCGTGCCCGAGCGTATCCTCGAGGAACGGCGAAAAGAATGCAAACAGTATCAGCACTGCGAGCAATCCGATGAGCAGCATCAACAATATACGGCGTATCTTGACGCCGCCCAAAAACATCATAAAGAGTGCGAGCGTCGTGATGATGATAGTCGCCGAAAGGTGGCTCTGCAATACCGTAGCGAGCGCACATCCACCTATCAAAATGCCGTATTTAACGAGAAATATTATCAGTTTTTCATCTTTTTTGAGGTTATACGTAAGGTATGCAAACATCAGTATAACAGAAAATTTTAAAAGCTCGGAAGGTTGCAGGTTAATGATGCCGATTTCTATCCAGCGCTTTGCGCCGTGCGAAACGATGCCCCACAGAGGCACGGCAAAATTAAGCAAAACCACGGCAAAAAAGATTATCTTGGTGTATTTGTAAATCAGATTATATACGTTGAATTTGGATGCGGCGAACATTGCGACCAATCCGAGCGCAACCCACAGTATCTGTTTGCGCGCAAAGAAATACGAATCGTCATACCACATTTCGGCGTAAGCGTAAGACGCCGAAAAAACCATCACCGTGCCTATGGCTACGAGCGACAGTATTATCAGCATAAGCGGCCTGTCAACGTTGTATCTGTACCATACGCGAGAGCCGTCGCTTACTATGAGTTCGCTATTTTGTTGTTTGGGCTTTGTTTTTTTGTTAAAGAGTTTCATTAAAAGATTGTGTTGATGCAGAGCAGTGTCAAAACACCGCAGCCAACCGCCGTAGTAAGCGAGGCGAGTATAACTATCTTGTTTTCACTAAAGCCGCATTTTTCAAAATGATGATGTATAGGCGCCATCTTAAAGAGGCGCTTTTTCGTTGCCTTAAAATACAACACCTGCAAAACTACCGATACGCCCTCTATTATCCATATAAGGCATACGAACGGCAGTGCAATCTCAAACTTGTAAAAGTATGCAAATCCGACTACCAGTCCGCCCAAAAAGAGCGAGCCGGTGTCGCCCATGAATATCTTTGCAGGGTGGTGATTGAATATAAAGAATCCCACTGCGCCGCCGAATGCAGCGAGCAACAGCAGAGTGTCGGGCGTATCCACCGCACCGAGCGCTATGGCTATCATTATCCAGAATGCAATCATGACGCCGCTGACCGATATTTCGAGTCCGTCGATTCCGTCGGTGAGGTTTGAGCAATTAATGAGATAAACGATGAGCGGCAGTGAAACGATATAGTACCACACGCCTGCATCTACGCTATTGCCAAAAAGCTCTATGACTGTGCCGCGTCCGAAGACGAGCGCGTCTATTGCCAAAAATGCGCCTGCGGCGGCAAACTGCAGCACGAGCTTTTGCAAAGGCGTCAAACCTTCGTTGCGCTTTTTAAAGAGCTTTACGTAGTCGTCGATAAATCCCGTCAGTCCGCTTATCATGGCAAGCCCGAAAACGAGGTAAAGCCGTTTATCAATCTCAGGCTTTGTCAGTGCCAAAACGAGCATAGCTATGGCAAACGGTATCATAAACGTGGCGCCACCCATGGTGGGCGTGCCCTCTTTGCATTTGTGCCAGTTTGGACCTATCTCGAGTATCTTTTGACCGAGCTTTACCTTGCGGAGCGCCGGTATCATTACTTTATTAAGCACCGCGGTTATTATAAGCGCGAGTGCAGGATATAAAACGACTTCCATTTTGTTTCCCCTATCAGAGCAGTTTGATTATTTCTCCCAAATTCATGCGGTTGCTGCCCTTAAAGAGCACGTTGTCGCCGGGCTTTAAAACGCTCTTTAATTTATCTGCAACCCCTGCAAAATCATCCGTCTTATAGCTATAGCATTCGGTCTGTGCCGCCTTTGCTATCGCGAGCGATTCGGTACCTATGGTTATGAGCAAATCCACTCCGCATTCGCGGCACTTTTCGCCGACTTTGGTGTGCAATTCTCCTGCATACGAGCCGAGCTCGAGCATATCCCCGAGCACTGCCACGTGGCGCCCTGGACGGTTTGTCAGCAGTTCTATTGCGGCGGACATTGATTCGGGCGAAGCGTTATAGTAGTCCGCGATAAACCACCAATCGCCGTGCTTTATTAGCTTTTGGCGGTTGCCTGCGGTGACAAACATAGCCACCTTTGCGATAGCGGCATCCATATCGAGCCCGAGCGCGTGGGCCGCGGCTATGGCGTACATGGCGTCGGAGGCGTAATGCGCTCCGTTTACCGACAGACTGACCTTGTAATTGTCGCTGCAAAACGCGAGGTCAAAGGTCTGACCTTCGTCGGTCTGCACGAGGTTGCTCGCTCTGAAGCAGCAGCCGGGATTATGCAGTGAACAGCATATACGCTGATGGTTTTTGTCTATTACGCCGTATAGCAACGGCTCGTCGCCGTTAAAGATAACGGTGCCGTTTTCTCTCATATAAGATAATATCTGCAGCTTTTCGTCTCTGATGGCTTCTCTGCTGCCAAAAGCCTCTATGTGCGAATATCCGATGTTGGTTATTATCGCGACATCGGGTCTGCACGCCTTGGACAGTCTCCACATTTCGTCGGGGTTTGATATACCTGCCTCTATTACCGCGATGTCGGTGTCGGGTTCAACCGATAGCACCGTCAGAGGCAAGCCGATATTGCTGTTGCGGTTGCCGGGTGTCTTAAAAACCTTTTTGGATGCCGAAAGTGCGAGCGCGGTCATATCCTTAGTGCCGGTCTTGCCGACACTGCCCGTAACTGCGACTACCGTGGTGGCGCTTATTACGTTCAGGCGGTAATACTCTGCCAAAGCTTCGAGCGCTTTTTGAGTATCGTCCACCAATACGGCACCTGCCGTGGCAAAGCTCTCGTCCTCGATGAGAGCGAGGCATCCCTTGGAGGTCATTTCTTTAACAAAGGTGTGACCGTCAACACGGGCGCCCTTGATAGCTACAAATATGCCTACTCCTCCGTCATATTCACGATTGTCGGTAAAAGCGTATGTGGCGACTGCGGCAGTGTCCGTGCCTGCACAAACTCTGCCTCCTATCGCCGTGGCTATCTCTGTCGCATTATACTTCATTATTCTCTATCCTCGTCGTATCTGAATTCTATCGTTATGACGGTACCGGGTTTTACGGTTTCTCCCGAAGCGATAGACTGTTTTACTACGTAGCAATCGCTGTGGTTGTTGTTGTATATACCGTCAATGACTACGTTAACGTTCTTTGCCTTGAGACTGTTTATCTTATTCATAGCCTGCGAATACGTACAGCCCTTAAAGTTTGGTACGCTGACGGTGGCTTTTTCGCTGTCGGTCTCGGTGTAGAGCACGACGGTCGTATCGGCGTCGTATTTGCCTGCCGCAGGCAGCTGTGAAACGACACGTCCGCTCGAGCCTACGACAACGCACTTAAAGCCGAGAGCTTCGATAGAGAGCTTTGCGTCCTCTACGGTGTCGCCGCGGTAACTTTCGAGCGTGATGCGGTCATCCTCCGAGCCTGCCGGCAGTATGCCGAGGTAAGGCAGGATTTCGGAGAGCGTGCTCGAAGTAACGGGCGAGCAGATAGCCGAGCCGTATATCTTGCCCATAGTCGGGTCATCTACCACGCAAATAATGGCTATCTGAGGGTCTTCGGCAGGTGCAAAGCTGATGCTCGAGCCGATGTAGTCAGTTTTTTCGGTATCGCGTTTTTCGGACGTACCGGTCTTTGTCGCAATATTATAGCCGTTGACGTTTGCGTTTTTTGTCGAATTGATAAGTGCCTCGAGCACAGTGTTGGCCGTCTCCTCGGAAATGACCTGGCGCACCTTGTCGTACTTAAAGGTCTTTACGGTGTTGCCCTCGTTGTCAACTATGCTCTTGACGAGGTGCGGAGTAACGAGATAGCCGCCGTTGGCTATGGTGTTTACAGCGCGCAACTGCTGAATGATAGTCGTCTTAAAGGTCTGACCGAATGAATATACCGACAGCTCGAGGGTGCCGAAGTTAGCGCCCGTGGTGTCGTAATAAATGCCGGAGGTTTCGCCGGGCAGGTCTATGCCTGTCTTTTGGGTGTATCCGTATCTTTCAAAATACTCCTTATACTTTGCGGTGCCTATCGACTGACCTATCTTGATAAAGGCAGGGTTGCAGGAGTTGACTATCGCCTCTTTAAAGGTTTGGGTGCCGTGAGGCGCCTTTGACCAGCAGTGAATGATAGTGCCGAGTACGTTACTCTGACCTGCGCAATAAAAAGTGTCTTTGGCAGGGTTTATCGTTTTTTCCTCTATCGCTATCGAACCCGTAACGACCTTTGTCGTCGAGCCCGGCTCGTAGGTCTGCGTAATCATGGTGTTATTCCACTGATAATTCATCAGTTCCTCGCGATAGGCAGACTTTTCCTCGTCGGTGCCGACAAATTCATCGAGCAAAGCTTGATATTCGTCGCACAAAACCGCATAGTTGTTGAGGTCGTACGCAGGATATACCGCCATGGCGAGGATTTCGCCCGTATTGCAGTCCATGACTGCTGCGGCGGCCTTGCCCGTGGGGTTGTTTTCGAGATAAGCTTCTTTGAGATACTTTTCGAGTACCGACTGTATGTATTCGTCAATCGTGGTTACTATGCTGTAGCCGTCCTCGGCATCAACGTAGCTCTCGTACTTGAATGAAAGGCTGTTGCCGCGACTGTCCTTGCCCATTATGGCTCTGCCGTCCGTGCCCGAAAGGTAATCGTCGTAATAGCCCTCGAGCCCCATCAAGCCGTTGTTGTCGGTGCCTACTACGCCTAAAACGTGGCAGGCGAGCGAGCCGTAGGGATAATATCTCTTTGTGCCCTCCTCGAGATAAACGATGTGTGACAGGCCGTTGTCGGATATAAACTGTCTGACCTCTGCCTCCTCGCTTTCGCTGATCGAGCGCTTTATCATCTGATACATGCTCTTGCGGTTTGCGCATTTATCGACAACGGTTTGTGCATCTACTCCGAGTATCTCTGAAAGTCCGTTGGCGATAATGAGTACCTGTGAATCGCTCGTTATATCGTAAGGCGAAATAAAGACGTTTTGCACCGTGGCGCTGATAGCAAGCGCCTTCATATTGGTGTCGTAGATAGTGCCGCGCTTGGCGTCTATGGTGACCTCGTAGGTATATTGATTTATAGCCGCGACGCGGTAGCCGTCGGGGTCAAAGAGCATCAGATAAGCCAGTCTGCACACGAGCGCCGTCAAAACGAGCGTTGAAATTATCGTGAGCAGTCTCGCACGCATGATGCGTGTTTTGGGTGTTACGGCTTTTGGTGCGTGCTTTTCCACTGAAAAAAACAATCCTTTCAAATACGCTAAAAGGGTAAAGTATCCTTTACCCTTAATATACAGCTAAAAAAACTTATTTATGACTCAGCCTTGTTTAAAAAGTTCCTAAAAAACTCTCCGAAGGTCGAAAAAACCGTCGTTACCTCTACTTTGTCCTCTGGCTCGTATTCGGTAATGTTGGTGTCGTCGTCGGGCAATAACGAAATAGGGAACTTTTTGGTAGGCTTTTCCATACCCAAAACCTCTGTGGCGTACTTTTCGATAAACACGAGGTCCTGCGCGGTCTCGAGCTCATTTTCGAGCGTTTTCTTTTCGGTTTTTAAGGTAGTGATTTCCGCCTCGAGCTCGCTGATGCCAGTAGTGAGCTTTTCGAGCTCGGCGTAGTTGAGCAGCATAAACAGTGCCAGTACCATGACGGCGGCAACGACGACTATCGTCAGTATCGGAGCTGCCTCTTTGCCCGAGCGTTTGCCCTCGAGTATAGTGACCTTATTGCTGACGGTGTTGCGCTTTATCCTCAGTCCGGACGAATATCCGTGAGCCTTTTTCTTTTTTGCAGGCGCCTTTGGCGGAGTACCGACAGTAACCGTGCCGTTTTGAGGGATTTCGTCATTATTCAGCTCTTTATCGGTATCGTAAAGATTATCAGCCATGGTCTATCCTTTCATATTTTAACTATCGCTCTGAGGCGTGCGCTGTGCGAACGCTTATTTTGTTCAAGCTCCTCGGTGCTTGCCGTGACCGAGCCTCTGAAAAGTGCCTTGCCCGTCGGTATCTTGCCGCATACGCAAGGCAGGTCTTTGGGGCAGGTGCAGGGATTTTCAAACGAGGCGAAAGTGTTTTTTACTATGCGGTCCTCGAGGCTGTGAAACGTGATGACCGCCAGCCTGCCGCCGGGTTTGATTACGTCAAAAATTCCGCGCAGTGATTTTTCGAGTGTTTCGAGTTCGCCGTTAACCTCAATGCGGATTGCCTGAAAGCTGCGCTTGGCAGGGCTGCCGCCCTCGAGCCTGTACTTGGCAGGTACCGCCGCCGAAATGACCTCTACCAGCTCGGCGGTAGTCGCTATCGGTTTTGTCTGTCTGACATTGCAAATGCGCTCGGCTATGCGGTGGCTGTATTTCTCCTCGCCATAGTCGCGCAATATGCGGTCAAGGTCTTTGAGCGAATAAGTATTGACGACCTCAAAAGCCGTCTTTGTATCGGTCGCGTCCATCCTCATATCGAGTGGCGCGTCAAATCTGTAAGAAAATCCTCTCTCTGCCGTGTCGAGCTGATGTGACGAAACGCCGAGGTCAAAGAGTGCACCGTCTATGCCGTCGATGCCCATTTCTTTTAGCTTTTCGCCTGCGTAAACAAAATGGCTGTGCACCGCAGTGAGTCTGTCGTCCCCTACCGTAGCGGCGGCGTTACTTATAGCGTCGAGGTCGCGGTCAAAGCCTATCACTCTGCCGTTCTCACCGAGCTTTGACAGTATGAGCTTTGTGTGTCCGCAACCGCCGAGGGTGCAATCGGCGTATATGCCGTCTTGTTTAATACCGAGCGCGTCTATGGTCTCCGTCGGCAATACAGGTAGATGATAAAAATCCATTATATGCCGCTCTCCATCAGTTCACGCATTACGTCGTCTGGCGTGAGCTTTGAGATATATTCGTCCCAAGCGGTCTCATTCCAGACCTCTATATGGGTTTTGTTACCGATTAAAACTATATTACTGTCAAGGTTTATAAGCTTGCGGAACTTTTGGCTTATGGTAGTCCTGCCGTGCGAGTCGAGCTCTGCCTCCTCTGCACCCGAAAAGAAGAAAAGACCAAAGTCAACCTGCTTTGTAAACGGAGTTGCAGCTATGATGTCCTCAAACTTGTGCCACTCGTCCATCGGGTAAAGGTAGAGCGTGTTTTTTAGTCCACGCGAAATCATGAAGGTCTCGCCGAGCGGCTCACGCATTTTGGTAGGGATAGATACTCTGCCCTTGCCGTCGATTGTGAGTCTGTATTCACCGTAAAGCATCGGCATAAACCTCCGTTTCTGTCAAATTTTGGGAATTCATCCCATTTGATGCTTATTTTTACCATTCAGCACCCTAATTATACATAACTGATATCAAAAATGCAATACCTTTTTTGATTATTTTTCAGTAAAAATCTGCACATTATGGTAACAAAATGCACTTTTGTAGATTTGCACACCAAAAGTCGAACAGGCGTTCTAAAATCAAGGGCGTCAAAACGCCTTTCGACAACGCTTGCCATAAGGCAACAAAAAAAGGCACTGCTATTGCAGCGCCTTGTGATGTGTAATTATGTCAACTAAAACGTGCCTCTTTCGAGCGCCGTAACGCCCGTGCGCGCTATCTCGATGATACCGTAGTTATTCATCATCTCAAAAAACGCGGACAGCTTATTTTGGTCGCCCGTTATTTCAAATATCAGACTGTCGGGGCAGATATCCACCGTCTTTGCCTTAAATATCTCGGCGACGCCGATTATCGCACTGCGGTTGCCGTCGTTTGCCGAAACTTTGACTAAAAACAACTCGCGGCATACGGCGTTGTCTGACAAAAGCTGCAGGCTGATAACGTCCTCGACCTTGCATAGCTGACGCTGTATCTGAGTCAAAGTATAGTCGTCGGCTGTAAACTCGATGGTCATACGCGAAACAGCCGGGTCGGTCGTTTCACCGACGGTGAGGCTTTTGATATTGTAGCCGCGGCGAGCAAACAAGCCCGAAATGCGGGTTAGGACACCGAAATGGTTATTGACAAATGCAGAAATGCAATAGGTTTTCATATCAGTCCTCCGTGACGTATTCGATGAGGCAGGGCGTCCTGCGTGAACGCGCGAGCCTGAGTGCGGCTGCAAATTCGGCGTCGTTACGTGCCGAAACCGCTCTGCATCCCACGCTGTGTGCAAACGAGATATAATCTATATCCGGCATTTCTCTGCCGTAGCCGTGCCTGCCGCTATCGCTCTGCAGTTTTGCTATCATGCCGAGCGAATGATTATTGATGACGATCTGAGTTATCGGCAGATTGTACTGCACCGCCGTGGCGAGGGAAGCAAGGTTCATATTAAAGCTGCCGTCGCCCGCTATATTGACTATACGTTTGTCGGGGCAGGCAAACGCAGCACCTATCGCCGCAGGCAGTCCAAAGCCCATCGGTCCCAGTCCGCCTGCAGTGATAAAGCTGCGAGGCTCGCTGACCTTGAGATAATGGTTTGCCGCCACCTGGTGCAATCCGACCTCGGTGGTGTAAACCGCCGTGGGGAAATACTTTTTTATAAGGTCGTATGTATTATTATGTTCGTTACGTACTCGGGTGCAGGTGTTTTTGCGCTCGCAAACGCGTCCGTACAGGATGTCGAGTATGCGCCTTGCGTCTCCTACGACTCCCTCGATGACGGGCATATTTTTGCCGATTTCGGCAGAATCAATGTCTATATGCAAAAACTTGATATCGGGTGCTATGCGCAGTATATTGCTGACCGCGCGCTCCGAAAATCTCATTCCCACGCCGATAAAGAGGTCGCTGTCCTTGAGCACGTTACTCGTCTGCTCGGTGATATCCATACCTACAAACCCTGCAAACTTGTCGTCGGTTTCGTCAAACGCGCCCTTGCCCATATAAGTAGAGCCGACGTAGCAGCCTATCCGGTCTGCAAACCGTCTGAGGCTATCGCTCGCGCCCGAGCTGATTACTCCTCCGCCTGCACAGATAAATACGCGTCGTGACTCGTTAATAAGCTCTGCGGCGGTGGCAATCTCGTCCTCGTCTATCTCTGCAAAACGCACGGGTGACGGCTTGACGGGAGTGTATTTGACGTTCATATCAAATATATCTCTCGGTATATCGACGAGCACTGGCCCCTTGCGCCCCGTAGTCGCTATCCTAAACGCCGCATTAATTGTTTCGGCGAGCTTGTCTGGGGACTTGACTATAAAATTATGCTTAGTTATCGGCATAGTGACGCCTGCTATATCGGTCTCTTGGAACGAATCTCTGCCGAGCAGGTCGAGAGACACGTTGCCAGTGATGGCTACCATGGGCACGCTGTCCATATAAGCGTCCGCTATCGGAGTGACGAGGTTTGTCGCTCCGGGACCGCTCGTGGCAAATACTACTCCGCACCTGCCGCTCGCTCTGGCGTAGCCGTCAGCCGCAAAGCCGCAAAACTGCTCGTGAGTGCCGGTTATCAGCTTAATGCGCTTGTCGCAAGACAGCGACTCAATGAGTGACAGCACCGCGTTGCCGCTGTATCCGAATATATGTTTTACTCCGTTTGCGTGCAAGCACTTGACTGCAATATCAGAGCATTTCATAATAAGTGCCTCCTAAAAGATACAAAAAGCCACGGGAGGGTGAACCCGTGGCTTATTTGTCTTGCAATTCGAATTGGCTAAAAGACTAAAAAGTAATTACTGTTTTTTAAGTATAATTATTTCTTAGAAGCTGCGAAGCATTCGCTGCAAAGAACGGGCTTGTCAGACGAGGGCTTGAAAGGAACCTTTGCAACACCGCCGCAACGAGCGCAGGTGGTCTCAAACATTTCTCTGGGAGCCTTAGCTGCATTCTTCTTTGCATCTCTGCAAGCTTTGCATCTCTGGGGCTCGTTCTGGAAGCCCTTCTGAGCGTAAAATTCCTGCTCGCCGGCGGTGAAAACGAATTCGTTGCCGCAATCTTTGCAGGTCAGGGTCTTGTCTTCAAACATTGTTTTTCTCCTCTTGTTTTGTGGTAGAATATTCTTTTGCCTGCCACGGAATTACACCGTAATCTTTGCCGCCACCCAGCAGCAACGCTTTTTTTAAGCTATCGAGGCAGATTGTCATGGTGATATGAGTTTTTTGAGTTTGGTTCTTATCCGTCGAACAGCGTTCTCTACACTCTTGCTGTCTGTTTCGAGGCATAGCGCGATATCGGCATAGCTCAAATCAAGCAGATAGAGGTCAAATACCGTAGCTTCATATTTGGAAAGTACACTCTTGATACGCTCGTACAAAAAGTCGGTACTTTCTTTTTCTATAATAATACTTTCTGGTGAGATACTGTCAGAGCCGTCGGACTCCGAAACCGTTTCCTCATAAGAGACCAATCTGTCCTTGCCCCTGCCATCCTTGCGGACGGCGGTGATAATGCTGGTTCTAATGCAGATGGAAGCGTAAGTGGAGAATGACGAGGAAATACCATTGTACGTGCGGACGGCCTTGAGCAATCCACACAGACCCTCTTGCAGATAATCTTCTTTATCGTGCGGACAAAAGCTATATCGACCTGCGTACCATTCAATTACGCGCAGATATCTCGACGTTAGCTCCTCAAAAGCGGCATCGTCCCCACCCTTGGCAGCTGCCACGAGGGCGCCGTCGTCGAGGTCGGAGTACGCGCTATGATTATTATTATTAAGTACAATCATAGAAATACCGCCTTTATAAGGTGCATTATACTACATTTTTTTTGATTGTCAAGTATTGAATGAAAAAAATATACAAAAATCGGGCACAAAATGCCTGTTATGGGGCTATTTTTGCCAACCTTTAATATTTGTCGATGAAATAATGGCTGTCTTTGGTGTAATACTCGCCTGCTATGCGCCACATGGTTTTGGCGTCTATGACTACGGTTTCGCACTCAAAAATCTTGCCTCTCCGGATAGTGCCCTCGGGCATCAGCTCTCCGAGCCTGTCGTAGCGCTGTATCGTACGGTCAAAATAATGTGCGCGGCATTTTTGTGTATAGTGCTTGCCGTCCTTGTCGGCCATATCATACTCGTACATATCCTCAAACAGATAATCGGGATTATACAGCTCTTCAACGGCGTGCATACTGGTGTTGGGCTCCATGCCGCAGCCAAAGAAAATAATCTTGCCGCCGAGCTCCATAACCTTGCGGAAAGGCGAATGTGCGCCGCAGGGAGTGTCGTCGAGGTGATGCTCACCTATTATCTCCTCTGCCTTTGCGCCGATGGCACAGCAGGAGTGCGTCGGGCACATACTGCGCATTACACCGGGGTACTCGGTGCGGAAATATTCGGGCACGGCGCCTACGCACGCCTTGGTTTTGTAATAATCAAAGCATCTGTGGTCTTTGTTGCAGGTCGTATAAGACAGCGCGGGCAATACTACGGTGCCCTCAGAGCCGGTGGCCATACGCAGACCGTCTATGACGTATCTCGGTGACATCCTTTCTATGCCAAACGATTTGAGCGAAGTATGGGCGAGCACTACGTCTCCCTTATTGACTCCGAGCTTGCCGAGCGAAGCGGCTATAACATTAGCGACCATTGGTTGTCCTCCGATAATTTATATATAGTAGTCTTGTATGCCGGGCAGATAAGCCCGAGCACGTCGGTTTGATAGTCATTTAGGTTTGCGACTGCCAGCAGCTTGCCGCCGTCAGACGCAATAGACATGGCAAATACGCTTTGCTCAGTGTCGTATATTGTCAGCTCACCGCACAGCAAATCGCGGCAGGCGTGCCTTGCGTTATTGACGGCAGTGACCGTCTTGCGCAGAGAGCCGTCTGCGTTATTCCACTTATACGGTCTGCGGCAAAACGGGTCGTGATAGCCCTCCATGCCGATTTCGTCACCGTAAAATATGCAGGGTACTCCGGGCATAAAGGCAAGCAATGTATAAGCGACGGCAAAAAGTCTCTTGGCTCTTTCTCTCGTCTCATAGCTCATCGTCTTGCAGGCGAGAGCGTCATCGCCGAGCTCCAAAACATTCTCACCGCCGAGCACCGTCAGTATGCGCTCGGTGTCGTGAGTGCCCAATATATTCATCAAATGGCTCATCTGCTCGGGAGGATAATGCTCCCACAGCATACGCAGAGTATATTTGAGCAGTGAGCTGTCTCTGTCGAGGCAGAGCGAAATAATGCCGTTGCGCAAAGGATAATTCATTACCGAATCAAGCTGTGCGCCGCAAAAATATCTCTTTCGCTCGTCGTAGGCTATCTTGTTTGACGCATCCTCCCAGACCTCACCGAGCACGAGTGCGTCCGGCTTGCAGCCCTTGACAGCGGCTGTCAGCTCGTCGAGGAAATCAGCCTCGAGCTCATCTGCCACGTCGAGCCTCCACCCCGCTATGCCCATAGCCATATAATGCGGCACGACCGTTTTGCAGATAAAATCTCTGTACGCTCTGTTGCGCTTTACCTTAGGCAGGTTTTGCATGCCCCACCAGCAGTCGTACTTATCGGGGTAAGAGGAAAAATCAAACCAAGTGTAATAAGGCGAATCGACCGAGCAACAAGCGCCGCCGTACTTTTTGTATTTGTCAAAATAAACGCTGTCGTCGCCGACGTGATTAAAAACGCCGTCGAGTATGACGTCTATCGAGCGTTCTTTTGCCGCCGCGATAAAGTGCTTTAGCGCCTCGTCGCCGCCGAACATTTCATCGACCTGCATATAGTCGCCGATGTCGTATTTGTGGTTTGAGTACGCCTTAAAGCACGGTGAAAGGTAAACGCAGGTCACTCCGAGCGACTTTAGGTAATCGAGCTTTTCGGCAGCGCCTATCAGAGTGCCGCCGAAAAAAGTATTGTTTTTAAACTCGTGCCTGCCGTCGTTGTATTCGGGCACGCCGTTGTCCCAGTCATCTATCATTAAGGCGTCGTCACGCAAAACACAGTCGCCACCTTTGGCAAATCGGTCAATAAATATATGGTAAAAAACACCGCCTGTCAGCCATTCCGGCGAGCGATAAAGCCTGTCAACCACGAGCAGCTGCCAGTCACCGCCGGCAGTTTCGGACAGATACGCGTTACCGCCGTCGTCTGACGAATATCTGACTCCGTAGCAGGTGTCAATAACCGCGCGGTAAAACACGAGCCCTGCCGTATCAAGCGTAAGTTCGGCTGCAAAAACGGCGTAGCCGTCCCTCTCGCCGCAGTACTTTGCGCCGAGGCAAAAGCAGTCCTTGCCGTCGTAATACATCTCGAACCTGCAATTTGACGGACAAAACTCTTTTTTGACATAAAGCGCGAGACCTGTCGCAGAGCTTGCCGATACCGTAAAATTGCGTCCCTCTTTACCGTCCTTGCACAGCCGCACAAAGCATTCGCCGTTTTCTCCGTATATAGTCATTATTCGCCCTTTTTGCCGAGTGCCAATGGCTTGATGCCCCAAATGTTATCGGCATACTCCTCGATACTGCGGTCGGCGGAGAATATGCCTGCGCGGGCGATATTGATGAGCGAAGAGCGGTTCCACGCCTGTCTGTCCTCATACTTTGCGGCGGCTCTGGCGTGAGCGTCACAATAGTCGTCAAAGTCGGCGAGACACATATACGGGTCGCTGACGCCAAAGGAGAATAGCAGATAATCTGCTATGTCGCCAAAGCTCCTGCCGTTAAAGCCGGTCTGTAGGTGGTCGATGGCTCTCTTTAGCAAAGGATTGCGGTTGTAGTATCCCGACGAAGCGTAGCCCTTGCGCCACAGCTCCTCGACCTCGGGAGTGGTAAGTCCAAAGATAAAGATATTGTCGTTGCCGACTCTCTCGGCAATTTCTACGTTAGCGCCGTCGAGCGTGCCTATGGTCAGCGCACCGTTAATCATAAACTTCATATTGCTGGTACCGCTCGCCTCTTTGCCTGCGAGGCTGATTTGCTCGCTGATTTCGGCGGCAGGTATCAGGTGCTCTGCCATGGTGACGTTGTAATTTTCGGGGAATACGACGCGCAGTTTTTCACGCATCTTGGGGTTCTTTTCGATATCTGCGGCGATAAAACATATCAATCTGATAATATCCTTAGCCACATAGTAGCCAGGCGCCGCCTTTGCGCCGAAAATAAACGTCTGCGGACGCATTGGCAGGTCGGGATTGTCGAGCAGCTGACAGTAGATGCTGACTATGCGGATAGCGTTCATCAGCTGTCTCTTGTACTCGTGCAGGCGCTTAACCTGTACGTCATAGACCGAATCGGGGTCTATCAGCACGCCCGTGGTTTTATTGAGGTAGTTAGAAAAATCGACCTTGTTTTGATGCTTTACCTTGTCGATGACCGCAAGGACCGACTTGTCGTCCTTGTAATCAAGCAGCTTTTCGAGCTTGGAGGCGTCCTTGCGATATCCCGTGCCGATAAGCTCGTCGAGCAGAGCCGCCATGCCGGGATTTGAGTAGCACAGCCATCTGCGGTAAGCGATACCGTTAGTGACGTTGGTGAACTTTTGCGGATACATCGCGTTAAAATCTCTGAAAACGGTGTCCTTGAGTATATTGGAGTGCAGAGCCGAAACGCCGTTGACGTGGTGCGAGCCGATAACCGACAGGTTTGCCATACGCACCTGTCCGTTGGCGAGCACTGCCATACGGGCGATTTTGTCCCAGTATCCGGGGAATGCGTCCCAAGCCTCTTTGCAAAATCTCTCGTTGATTTCCTTGACTATCTGATATATTCTCGGCAGCTTGATGCGGAAGAGCTCATCATTCCAGCATTCGAGCGCCTCGGGCATAACCGTGTGGTTGGTGTACGAAATAGTGCGTACCGTGATGTCCCACGCTTTTTCCCAGCTGTATTTATGATTGTCGAGCAGCATACGCATCAGCTCGGGCACTGCGAGTGCAGGGTGAGTGTCGTTGATGTGTATAGCCACCTTGTCGGGCAGATTGTCGAGCGTCTTGTAAACCGACAGGTGATTGTTGAGAATGTTTTGGAGCGAAGCCGAAACGAGGAAATATTGCTGTGACAGTCTGAGCAGCTTGCCTTCGTGGTGGTTGTCGGCAGGATAAAGCACCTTGGATATAGTCTCGGCCATAGTGTTTTCCTCGACTGCCTTTAGGTACTGTCCCTGCGAAAACAGCTCCATATTAAAGTTGCGGTTGTCGCGCGCCTTCCACAGCCTGAGCACGTTGACCGCCTCCGAGCCGTAGCCCGAAATCATCATATCGTAAGGTACCGCTTCGACCTCGGTATAGTCCTCGTGCGAAATCTCGCAAGCGCCGTTAATCCATTTTTCGGTTATCTTGCCGCCGAATTTGACGGTAACTGCCTTGTCTTGACGAGGGACGAGCCAGCATTCACCGCCCGGGAGCCATACGTCTGGCAGCTCGAGCTGTTCGCCGTCAACGAGCTTTTGCTTAAAAAGACCGTAATCATAGCAAATGCTGTAGCCGCGTGCAGGATAGCTGCCTGCGGCGAGCGCGTCCATAAAGCAAGCCGCGAGCCTGCCGAGACCGCCGTTGCCGAGCCCCGGGTCCGGTTCGAGCTCGTAGATGTCGTCGAGGTCGTAGCCGTAATCCGCCAAAACTGCGCGGTAGGCGGCTTCGTCACCGAGGTTGCAGAGATTATTTTTGAGCGACCTGCCGAGCAAAAACTCCATGCACAGGTAGTTGACCTGCTTTTGTCCCTGCTCTTTTACCGCCTCTTTAAACTCGCGGTTTTTTTGTGCCAAAACGTCTCTGACCGTCAGTACGGTTGCCTTGTATATCTGGTCTTTGGTTGCTTCGGATGCCGAAACACCAAAGTATCTCGACAGTTTTTCATCAATAGCTTTTTTTACGATTTTTTCAGTCATTATGGTACCCTTATTAAATATTATTTGCTTGTCAAGCCGTCATAAAGTGCGATATAATCCTTGGCGCTCTTGCTCCACGTAAAATCGACCTTCATAACCTTGGATGCTAATTTTTGCCACGCTTCTTTATCGGCGTACAGAGCCTCTGCCCTGCGGATGGCGCCGAGCATTTCCCACGCGTCGTATGCGGCGAAGGTAAAGCCGTTGCCGCCACCCTCCCAGCCGACGTCCTTGATGCTGTCGTATAAGCCGCCGGTCTCGTGAACCACGGGCACCGAGCCGTAGCGCGAAGCTATCATCTGCGACAGTCCGCACGGCTCGCTACGCGACGGCATAAGGAATATATCCGACGCGGCGTATATCTTTTTTGACAGGTCTTTATTGTATTGCAGTATCGTCTTGACCTTGCTTTGGTATCTCGCACCCAGCCCTGCAAAATAGCTCTCAAAATACGGGTCGCCCGTACCGAGTATGACGAGCTGAACGTCGTCTTTGAGCAATTCGTCGGCGCAATAGGTAACGAGGTCGAGTCCCTTGTGGTCAACGAGCCTCGAAATAACCGCTATCATCGGGCAGTCACTCTCGGGCAGACCTATCATCTTTTGCAGCTGATGCTTGTTTGTCTGCTTTTTTGCCACGCTCCTTGAGGTAAACGGTTCAAACAGCGCAGGGTCATCCTTAGGATTGTAATACTCATAATCAATGCCGTTTAATATACCCGACAGCTTATAAGTGTATTGTGACAAAACGTGATGCAGTCCGTGCGAAAAACCCTCGCTGAGTATTTCCTTGGCGTAGGTAGGCGAAACGGTGGTAACTGCATCGGCACACACTACCGCACCCTTCAAGAGGTTGATGTCTCCGCCGTATTCGACGATAGACAGCTCTTTTTGGTCGAGTCCAAAGACGTCTGTCAGCAGGTCCGTGCCGTATCTGCCCTGATACTGGATATTGTGTATCGTAAATATCGCCTTTATGTCGGTGTAATGCTCGACGAGACCGTATTGCTGCTTCAAATAAACTACGGCAAGCGCCGACTGCCAGTCGTTGCAGTGTATGATGTCGGGCCAAAACTCGACAAAAGGCAAAAAGTCAAGCACCGCTTTTGAAAAAAAAGCAAACCTCTCGGCGTCGTCGTACTCGCCGTACAGCATATTGCGCTTAAAATAATATTCGTTGTCGAGGAAGTAATAGGTCACTCCATCCTTGACGAGCGAAAAAATGCCGCAATACTGTCTGCGCCAGCCGAGCGTGATATAGATATATCCGAGATACTGTATCTGCGAGCGGTAAGGCTCACCTATCTTGGCGTAATAAGGCATAACCACTCTGATGTCCACTCCTGCGGCGGCTATGACGGTAGGCAACGAGCCTGCCACATCACCTAGCCCACCCGAAGCGGCAAACGGCAATGCTTCACTTGCGACGAATAAAACCTTTTTCATAGGTGTCCTCCTTGGTAAACTTTAGATGTGTGCGTATTTTTCGATATAAAACGGTCTTGTTTCGTGTCCCGAAAGGTTGCGGTCGTCGCGGATGACTACCTTTTTGTCGGTGATTACGCAGTTAAGCGTAACGTTGTCGCCCGTAAACGTGTCTTGAAACAGTATCGAGTTTTTGATTACGGTGTTTCTGCCGACCTTAACTCCGCGGAAGAGTATAGAGTTTTCTACCACGCCGTCAATGACGCAGCCGTCGGCGATGAGAGAGTTTTTGACTACCGAATCATTGCTGTATATAGTCGGTGCGCTGTTGCGGACCTTTGTGAGTATCGGACGGTTTTTGTCGCCAAACAGTGCCTTGCGAGTATCGGCGTCGAGCAAATCCATATTGCACTGATAATATTCGGTCATAGAACCGACCGAAGCAAAATATCCGTCAAACCTAAACACGCGGAAATCCGCTTTATTTATGTTGCGCAACACAAAGTCCTTGTTAAACGACTCGTAATCGTGTGAAACCGCCTCTGCCAGAGTGTCGAGCAAAAATCTGCGGCGCATTACCCAAATATTGAGGTGAGCGTCGCCCACTCCGCTTTCAACCGTGTCAGCGACGTCGGTTATCCTGCCGTTTTGGTCGGACTGTACCATAGCCTTGCCTGCCACGCCGAAATAGGTGTGCTTTACTGCGAGCGTTGCGTCTGCGCCTGAAGCTATGTGCTGCTCTATCATTTTGTCGAGCGGAAAATTGCATATAACGTCGCAGTCAGACAGCACTACGTAGTCCTCGCGGCAATCAAAGAGATAGTCGCGCACGTTTTTGAGTGCGTCAAGACGGTTTGTATATAGTCCGTTGCCCGAATTTGCAAACGCGGTGATATAAGGCGGCAAAATCTGTATGCCGCCGGTGCGGCGCGCGAGGTCCCAGTCCTTGCCCGAGCCGATGTGGTCCATGAGCGACTGATAGTTGGCGTGCGCGATAACGCCGACGTGAGTGATGCCTGCGTTAACCATATTGGAGAGCGTAAAATCTATGAGGCGGTATCTGCACCCAAATGGTACCGACGCCATAGTGCGCATACGGGTAAGCTCGCTGATGTTGCGGTCGTGAATATTAGAAAAAATCAATCCTACTACGCTCATTTTGCATCACCTCCGCAAACTGCCGCATCAAGCTCGTCTTTGCCGAACACCGTGTCGTCGGGTACGGCAAATCCGTCTGGAATGTCGAGATTGCTGCCTACCAAAACTATGCCATTTGCTTCGCCTATCGGCTTGCCGACGGTAGCTCCGAGCCCTACGGTCGTGCCGCTGTCCATGAGTGCATAATCGACCTTGGCGCCTGCCTTGACCCTGACGTCCTCAAATATAACGCTGTCCTTGACTACTGCGCCGGGGCAGACGATTACTCCGGGCGAAAGCACCGAGTTTATGACCGTGCCGTATATTTCGCAGCCTTCGCTGACTATCGAGTTTTGTATAACTGCATTACTGCCCACAAAGTGAGGAGGCAGTGCGTGGTTTCGTGACGAAATCCTCCACGATCTGTCTCTGATAGCGAGGTTGGGATGCTCGCCGAGCAGGTCCATATTTGCTTCCCAGAGTGACGAAATAGTGCCGACGTCCTTCCAATACCCGTCAAATCGGTAAGCAAACAGCTTTTCTCCGCCGCCGAGCATGGCAGGTATGATGTTTTTGCCAAAGTCGTTTTCGCTCTCGGGGTTTGCCTCGTCCGCTCTGAGATAATCAAAGAGCTTTTTGGCGTTAAAGACATATACGCCCATCGAAGCGAGCGTTGACTTTGGTGCCTTGGGCTTTTCTTCAAACTCATAGACCGACATATCGTCGTTGACGTTCATGATGCCGAATCTCGAAGCCTCGTCAAACGGTACGTTAAATACCGCTATCGTGCAGTCTGCGCCGTGCTTGACGTGATAGTCTATCATGGCGCTGTAATCCATCTTGTAGATATGGTCGCCCGAAAGTATCAAAACATACTCGCAGTCGTATCTTTCGATAAAATTGATGTTTTGATAAATGGCGTTTGCCGTACCCTTGTACCAGTCCGCCTTTTTGCTCGCCTGATACGGAGGCAGGCACATGGCGCCGCCCCAGTTGCGGTCGAGGTCCCACGGTTGACCGTTGCCGATGTATTCGTTGAGTACGAGCGGCTGATACTGTGTCAGCACGCCCACCGTGTCGATGCCGGAGTTAACGCAGTTGGAAAGAGGAAAGTCGATAATGCGGTATTTTCCGCCGAAGGGCACCGCCGGCTTTGCCATGCGCTCGGTCAACAGCTTGAGTCTGCTGCCCTGACCGCCTGCCAAAAGCATAGCGACGGTTTCTTTGTTCTTTGCCATAAGCTTGCTCCTTTATATATGTCTCATTTTATCTTTTGGATTATCTGTCCCGACAGCGGCGGCAGTGTGAGCTGCAGATAATATCCGTCATCGACCTTGACGGCCTTATAGGCGGGATTTGCATCCGCCGTAGAGCCTCCGTACAGCACGTCGTCCGAATTCAGTTTAACCTGATATTTGCCCGATTTGGGCACGGGCACGCCGTATTTTGTATATTTGTTTGCGCTGAAATTGAGCACTATCAGCAGTTCGTTGCCGTCGGCATCGCGGCGCTTGTAGGCGTACACGTTGTCGTTTACCTTATCGGCGTAAACCCACTCAAAGCCCTCCCACGAGCCGTCTATCTCCCACAGCTCCTTGTGGT
>DCHM01000023.1 GCA_002314835.1 Clostridiales bacterium UBA1752
GGTATTTCGCCGTAGTCGTAATCCTCGGTCGTTTCTACGCCGTCAACTATCCATGTGACGGTGTACTGATTAAGAGTTTCGATATATTTAGCAGTATAGGTTACGTCCTCGGTAACGGTTGTTATTTCGACGTCCCAACCGTCAAACTCGTAGGTGTACTGAGCGTCTGCGGCTTTGTCGGTCTCGCCCTTAAACTCGGGCATTGAGCCGTAGTCGTATTCCTCGGGGATTTCCACGCCGTCAACTACCCAAGTGACGGTGTAGGTGTTAAGCGTCTCGGTATAAATCGCGGTATAGGTAGCGTCCTCGGTGACGGTGACAAACTCTTTGTCCCAGTCGTCAAACTCGTAGGTGTACTGTGCGTCCGCGGCTTTGTCGGTCTCACCCTTAAACTCGGGAATAGTGCCGTAGTCGTATTCCTCGGGGATTTCGGTGCCGCCGACGACCCAAGTAACGGTGTACTTTCTGAGCGTTTCGGTATATTGTGCAGTATAGGTTACGTCCTCTGTGACGGTGGCGATTTCGACGTCCCAACCGTCAAACTCGTAGGTGTATTGCTCAGTATCGGCTTTGTCGGTCTCGCCCTTGAATACGGGTATTTCGCCGTAGTCGTAATCCTCGGTGGTTTCGTTACCGTCAACTATCCAAGTGACGGTGTATTGATTGAGCGTTTCAACATATTGTGCAGTATAAGTGACATTCTCGGTGACGGCGGTGATTTCGTTATCCCAGCCGTCAAACTCGTAGGTGTACTGAGCGTCTGCGGCTTTGTCCGTAGTGCCCTTAAACTCGGGCGTTTCGCCGTAGTCGTATTCCTCGGGGGTTTCGTTGCCGTCAACTATCCAAGTGACAGTGTAGGTATTGAGAGTTTCGGTATATTGCGCAGTATAGGTGACGTCCTCGGTGACAGGCTCGAGCTCTTTGTCCCAGCCGTCAAAGGTGTAGGTGTATTGAGCCGTAGCGGCTTTTGCCGTCTCGCCCTTAAACTCGGGGGTCTCGCCGTATGCGTAGGCTTCGGTAGTTTCGTTGCCGTCAACTATCCAAGTGACTATAGGCTTTGCGCTGACCGTGACAGTGGCAGAAATAATCTCAAATGAGACTGCCGAGCCCAAGGAATCGAGCGCCGAGCAGGCAGAAAAACCCACGGCGTATTCGCCCGGGGCTATCGTCTCGTCAAGCTCAAAGGTAAACGAAACGAGCAAGCCGTCGGTAACGTTATCAGAGCCGCTCGCCCAAATGAGCTGAGTATCCTCGATAAGTCCGGCAAAAACCTCGCCGTTGCTTACGACAGGCGTGCCGAGCTCCTCCGAAAATGTAGGAGTCACCGCAAGATATGTGATGCCGGGGTTATCGGTAATCTGCACCTGTACGGTGACGGTATCTCCGACGTAGCAATCGGTGTCTGCACAGGTGATAGTCGGAGTTTCGAGTGCGAGTGCCGACGTCACGGACAAAATAGTGAGCGTAAACACCGCCAAAACCCACAGCGTGATAGCCACAAAGCGTTTCATAATGTCAATTCCTTTACTGCAATGTATTCTTATAAGAAATATATCACATTTATTGTGATTTGTAAATAGCCAGTACGCAAAAAAACGGGGCGCAAAGCCCCGTCAGTAATACATGCTTTTTATAGTTTTTACTGTCAAAACAGTCCGTGATTAAAAGGCCGTTAAATGCTTAAACACCTTTTTCATAAAAAACGCACTCATTATAGCACTCAAAACCTCGGCGAGGGGAAATGCCCACCAAACCGCGTTTACGTTGCCGGTCAGCGACAAAAGCCACGCTATCGGGAGCAAGCCGAGCAGCTGTCTCGTGACCGATATTCCGAGGCTGTACATAGGCTTGCCGAGCGCCTGGCAAACCGAAACCGAAACGATGCAAAAGCCTGCTATCGGGAAGTGTATGCCTATCGTTCTGAAGGCGAGGCGGCCGATTTCTATCATTTCCTCAGAGGGGCTGAATATGCCGAGGAGCAATTCGGGTATGCTCTCAAAGGCTACCGTGCCGATGCTCATTATGCCCACGGCAATATATATGCAAATCTTGACCGTGCGCTTTACCCTCTCTGTCCTGCACGCGCCGTAATTGTATGAGATAATCGGTATCATCGCGTTATTCATACCGAGCACGGGCATAAATATGATGGACTGTATCTTGTAGTACGCACCGAATACCGCGGTCGCCGCCTCGGTAAACGAGATGAGTATGCCGTTTAGTATAAAGTTGAGCAGTGAGCCCGTAGCCTGCAAAATGATAGACGCCATACCGATTTTGTATATGTCCTTGATTATCGTCTTGCGAGGTCTGATGAGCTTAAAGCTAAAGTGTATTTCCTTATTCTTTTTGAGGTTTAAAATGATGCACAGCACGGTGGCGAGCACCTGTCCGCAGACGGTAGCGACGGCGGCGCCCATGACCTCGAGCCTCGGAAAGCCGCAGAGACCGAATATCAGTATCGGGTCAAACACCATATTAAATACGGCGCCTGCTATCTGAGGTATCATTGCCAAATCGGTGCGTCCCGTCGATTGCAACAGTCTTTCGCCGCAAATCTGTCCGTAGAGCGCAAAGCAAAAGCCTATGCAAACCGTGATATACTGAGTGCCGTACTCTACGATAGTCTCGTTGTTGGTCTGGAAGGTATAAAAAGGTCTCGCGAGGGTAAAACCGAGCACACTGAAGGCTATCATCGTGAGCAGATACAAAAACATACCCGTACCTGCTATACTGTTGACGCCGTCCTTATCTCCGCTGCCGAGACTGCGTGACAAAAGCGCACCCATACCGACACCCGTGCCCGTAGCGAGAGCTATGGCAAAGGTCTGAAAAGGGAACGCCAGACTGACTGCATTTAGCGCATCCTGGCTCAATTTTGAAACGAATACGCTATCGACTATATTGTAAAGAGCCTGAAACAGCATCGAAGCCATCATCGGCGCACTCATCTTGATAATGAGCTTGCCTATCGGCATGGTGCCCATTTTGTTTTCAGCATTCATTTTATTACGTCCTTAAAGTTGTTATAAACATTTTAACACCGCAAAAAAACATTTGCAATATCACAAACAACAATATTTAACAAAAGAATGCAAAAACGGTTGAAAAATCTTACAACAAGTGATAAGATATATGTAAATTAACAAGGAGGCATTATTATGGGATTATCCGGTTTTATGTCAAAGATGATGGCGCAGGGCGGCGCCAATGTAAAAGCGGCTCTCGCAGAAACTACAAAGCAACCTCAAAAAGAGCAAACCGACCTTTTGATGACGCTCATAGAGAGGTCAAAGGATACCGAGTTTGGCAAGAGGTTTGACTTTGCTTCTATAAAGACGGTCAAGGATTTTCAGGACCGCGTACCTCTCACAGACTACGACTTTTATTCCGAATACATACACCGCATGGCGGACGGCGAACAAAACGTGCTGACGAGCGAAAAAATCGTCCACTTTAACAAGACGTCCGGCACTCTCGGCGTACCCAAAAAGATACCCGTAACCAACGACCACGTCAAGATTTTTTCTAATTATTACGCAAAATACATCAATTACCTTGCTTCCGAAAAGCACGGCTACGCCTGGACGGGCGGCAAGGGCTTTAGCCTCGGCGAAGGCACCTATCAGATATTGCCCTCGGGCATTTCGTACGGCTCGGCATCCTCTCTGATGGTAGCCAAGATGGGCAAGCTCGTACCGTTTTTAAAGATTGATATGCTCAAAGGCTGCAACACCTCGCCTATCGAAGCCCGTCAGCCCGAAGCAGGCACACCCACCAGATACCTCCACGCGAGATTTGCGCTCATGGAGACAAACGTCACCTACGCCAACGCCACCTTCGTCAGCTATTTGCTCGAGATAATGAGATATATCGAGGATAACAAGGCAAAGCTGATAAACGATATACGCACCGGCACTATCGACGCGAGCATCGAAATGCCCGAAGCGTCGCGCGCTTCGTTGCTCAAAAAGCTAAAGCCGATGCCCGAGCGTGCGGACGAGCTGCAAAAGATATTTGACACCAAGTCCGACGTTCCTCTGATGAAGCGTATTTGGCCCAAGATGCAGTTTATCATCTGCGTAGGCGGCGCAGGCTTCTCTATCTATACCCAAAAGCTCAAGGAACGCTATTGCGGCAACGATATGGACTTTGTATTCCTCGGACTTTCGGCATCAGAAGGTATGTTCAGCGTGCCATACGAGCTCAATAATACCGACGCAGTATTTGTACCCGACAGCGTATTTATGGAGTTTATCCCCGCCGACGAAGGCGCAGATACCGACAAATGCTATCTGCTCCACGAGCTCGAGGTAGGCAAAAAGTATGAGATAGTCGTCACCACGAGAGGCGGACTTTTCAGATACAAGATGAAGGACACCGTGCTCATCACTGGCAGATTTAACGACACCCCTACTATGGAGTTTGTCAACAGGTCGGGCTTTGCGGTCAGTATGTTCGGCGAAAAGACCTCAGACCTCGCGCTACAAAGCACTGTAGTCAACGCCGCCAAGGAAATAGGCATAGACGTTTACGACTATGCGGTTTACCCCGACGCCGACGCAGTACCTGCAAAATACGTTATGCTGCTCGAGCTCCGCGGCTACGACGGCAGTCAAAACGAGCAAATCCGCGCTGAGCTCCAAAAACAGCTCGGCATTGCCAACCCGAGCATGGCGGCTAAGTTTAAGGACGGCATTTGCGGTCCTCTCGAGCTAAAGATACTGCAGCCCGAGACGTTTTTGCTCTACCGTGACCTCATGATAATGAAGGGCACCGCCGCCGCACAGCTAAAGCCCGTGCACGTGCTTAATACGCCTTTTCTCAAAAAGTTCTTTTACTCGTGGATTGAGCAGTACTGATGTTTACACTGTTGCTCGCGGTCATTTATATAGGCTTTGTCAGTCTCGGAGTACCGGATTCGCTCTTTGGTGCGGCTTGGCCTGCTGTTTACAGGGCATTCGGTCTGCCGGTATCCTACTCGTCGTTTTTTACCTTTACGATGACGAGCTGTACGCTGACGTCGAGCTTTTTCAGCGCAAAGCTGATTAATAGATTCGGTGTCGGCAAGATAGCCGCCGTCAGTACGGCCATGACGGGGCTTGCACTGCTATTGGCATCGTTTGCGCATAGCTTTTGGGTTCTCGTGGCAATAGCGGTGCCGCTCGGATTCGGTGCAGGTGCTATAGACGCCGGACTTAATAATTACGTGGCGTTGCATTACAAAGCGCGTCAAATGAACTTTTTACACTGCTTTTACGGCATTGGCATATCGCTGACGCCTTACCTGCTGTCGTTTGCACTGCGTGGCGGTACGTGGCAGGACGGTTACAGAGCCGTCTCCTACGTACAGCTCGGCATATCTGCAATAATGATAGCCGCGCTCCCCCTCTGGGCAAAGGCAAGCAAACGCGAAGGCGCTCTATCGGGTGAGGCTCCCGTAACTCTCACGATAAAACAAACCGTATCAATCAAGGGCGTGCCTATCATGCTGGCGATATTCTTTTTTGAATGTGCGCTCGAATCAACCTGCGTCGCATGGGGCACCACATACCTCGCGGAAAACCGCGGTCTGAGTGCCGATTTTGCGGCAGGCATGACTACCTTTTACTTTATTGGCTTGGCGCTGGCAAGATTCATTTCGGGCTTGATTTCGGGCAAGGTTTCGTCCAAAAAGCTGCTCATAATCGGTCAAGTAGTATTGTTTTTAGCCGCAACACTTATGATTTTGCCTCTAAAAACAGAGTTTGCAGTCGCAGGTCTGTTTTTGGCAGGCTTTGGCATCGGACCGCTCTATCCAAATCTTATGCACCTCACTCCACGCATCTTCGGCGTCGCGCCGTCACAGTCCATCATGGGACTGCAGATGTCAGCGGCATCGTTTGGATATCTCGTAACGCCTATTAGCTTCAGTGTGATTCAGCAATGGCTCGGCATGCGGATATTCCCTGTTTTCTTTGCAATTCTCCTATGCCTGTTTGTTATTAGTTTTTGCTTTTCGGATATAAAAAAATCGGCTCACTGAGCCGATTTTTAATTTGTGAATAGTCGCAAAAAATCAAATGCTTTTAGAGAATAAAAGCGGAGATGCCATTCCTTTTTTGCTATAATACGGTGGTATTTTTTTACCGACAAAAGACTTGCATATATCCGCAGGGGCATCTTTTGCGGTGAATTGTATTCGATTACCAACATCGTGCCACTCAATAACCTCAAAAACGGCTTTAACTATTCCGCCAGTAACAGAAAAAACATAAGGATACTTAGATACACTTGGCTTTCTATTGCGCCAGCAGCCTCTCGTAGCTTCATATCTTGCCTTTTCTACGCCAAATTGTTCTGCCATTTCCTCTAGACGCCAATTTTGAACTTTAATAATTATATAACCAAAATTAGGCTCATCATATGTTTTAGCAGACAATCTTGCTTCCAGTTCAAAAGTGTTACATACACCGTATTCCGAGCCGTGTCCGCTTTGAATATTTGATAAGCCAGGGAAACAATCAATTAGTGCAGATTCTACTTCAAAAGCTTCGGATTCTGTCAAGTGCCATCTCTGAATTATATGGATTACTTCCAATCCTGCTTCTCGTATCTCTCTGATAATTCTTAGCTTATTAGGGTCGTTTTCGTAATCATGTTCGCTTTTATCTACGCCGTCGTAATACTCTATTGCACCTTGAACGTGTTGAAAAACTCTATTTCCTTTTCCTTTACCAACGTAAAACGTCTGCCCGTTTCTAGGGTCAATCAATCTATAAACATAATATCCCATTTGCTCTGCTGTTTCGTTAGAAAACCACATATTAACTGTCCTCCTTAATTGATAAATCTTTTGCTAATTCTTCAAATCTTTTTTCTAGGCGAGGTATATATTCACTCACATTTATGCTTTCTTTATTAAACACTTTTGATAATATTTCTTTCATTGTGTCTCTGTCACTAGCATCAATAGGATAAATCGTTGAGTAAACATCATCTATCATAGATTCGCTATAATACTCCTTATGTTTCTCAATATCTATTAGCAATCCCGGTGCAAAAGCTATATGTGCGTATGAAGCTGTTCTGAACTCCATTTCATCGGGAAAACTCCTTATAACATCATAAGCAACTACCCCACTCAAATCATTTCTCAATACAGAGATGAGATAAAAAAGGGCTTTGTCTTTCTCTTTTTTCTCATCATAAATTCTTGACAATCTATAACAGATTCTTCTTCCATAATCTATATCGTCAAGTTTCAGTTCATCAAGGCAATCCTGCAATTCCGAATCGATTGATATAGGCTCATTATCATTTGAGACAACGTTTATTTCGGCTGTTACTTTAATACTGTTGTCATCCCTTTTTATGTTGACTTTTGGACTTTGCGCCACACTAGTATTAGGCTGCTTTACTGTACGATTATTTTGTGGTGATGTATATACTCTTGGCTGAAAATCATCCATCCAAGCCATCGGAATGACGCCTACTGTTTTGCCAAATGGTCTATCCTCTTTTATCTCACCTCTATTAGTCACCCTAAAAAGCCTGCTTCCAAAAAAGCCCGGCTTATAAATACCTCCGTTTTTAAAGACTAATACAGTAGAACCAAATAATTTTGCTTCTTTTAGTTCGTGATTTGAGTATCTATAAAGAGTTTTACCCAAAAACTTATTCTCTCTAACCTCGTTACCAATAATAGCGCAATCTTCAAAAAAGCCCGGTATTGTATAACCTCCGCGCGACATAAACTCACCTCAATTCAAATAAACAAACTCTTTTATAGTATTTTATCATATAGTTTTAAAAATGTAAAGTCGAAAAAACTATACTAAAAATCGGCTCACTGAGCCGATTTTTTATGTTTGATAACACTGCGGTGATACAGATAAAACATTATGATTGCTCTGACGCACTGGTCGCACACGAGGCAGAGGCAGATGGCGAATATGCCGTTGCCGAGCACTCTGATGAGCAAAAACGACAGCATAACCCTGAATATCCAAAGGCTCGTCAGCGACGCTATCAGCGGTGAACGCGCGTTACCCATGCCCCTCAGCATACCTGCCAAGGTGAGGTGAGTATATATCGCAAATACCGAAACGGCAGTGTATTTGAGCATTTCGGCACTCGGTGCCGTCAGTCCCAAGTCGGCGGTAAATACCGCGCTTATCGGTTTGCCTAAGAATATTAGGCAAAGCGAAGCGACAAATGCAAAACACATAGCGCAAATCCAACCGAGCCTTGCATACGCGCCGCGCTTGCGTATCTGTCCCTGGCCCGTGCATTGTCCCGACAGAGTCATGGACGTGGCGTTAAATGCACCGCCCGTTGACCACAAAAACGATTCGACGCTGTTGGCTATCTGGAACGAAGCGTAATCACGCGTCGGCAGTATGGATATAATCTTTGCCGTGACGACTGCGCCGAGCTGCATCAGCATCTGCTCTATCATCGAAACGATGCCGATTTTGAATATGCGAATCGACACTCCTTTATCGACTGCATCACTTACAAAAAGCTTTGTTTTGAGCGGAGTTTTGATAAATAGCAGTGACAACACGGCGGCGACCATGCCTGCAAACCTCGCAAGCGTCGTGGCGAGCGCCGCACCTGCGACGCCCATTTCGGGCATACCGAGGTTGCCGAAGATAAGGCAGTAATTTAAAAATACGTTGAGCAGGCCCGAGCCGATGTTGTAATACATCGGTATTTTTGTTATGCCTACGCCTCTGAGTGCCGAGTTGATGGCGGCGTTAACCGCGTTGAACAAAAATCCCGCGCTGAAATATCTGAAATATACGATAGCAGCTTCTCTTATTTCGTCGTTTGCGCCGAGCAGTACAAACAAAGGTCTCGCGCACAGCACGGCGAGCACCGACATAACCAAGCCGTAGCCGAATGCCATCCTAATGCCGCAGATAGTGGACCTTTGGGCGCCTTTTTTGTCGCCTGCTCCTATACACTGCGCCACCACCGCCGATATGCCGTAGCAATAAGCGTTCATCGGAGCAAACAACAGGTTGAGCGGCGAGAGCGTAAAGCCTGCCGCCGCTATATTGACAGCCGAATCGGTAGTATGTCCGAGCATTATTGAGTCAACTATGCCAAACAGTGCCGAAACGGCAAGCTCGGCAAATGCAGGCAGCATCAGCTTAAAATAAAAGCTTATCTGATGCTTGCCGCAATGATAATTGCCGCAACCCCAAAACGAAGTTGCCCTCGATTTTATGCTTTGCATTATTCGCCTATCTCGATATCAACGCCGTTGACCTGCACAGAGCCCTCCGCCCTTATCATGATAAACTTTGCGCCGTCGATGACACGGGTTTCCACCAAATCACCCTTTGACGGGTTTACGTTTATCACTACGTCTGGGGTGCGCAGCTCGATACGACCGGTACCGACTATATTTTTTGGAGGCAGCTCCGCACTCGGCCCGAAAGCCTCGTCAAAGCGTGTCTCAAAGTCGTTTATCTTTTGTGCGCTGACGCCGCACTGCTCGAGAGCGGTGCCGATGGCGTGCTTTGAGAAGGTCAGAGGCTCGTCGTCGTGGCTCTGCTTATGGTCCTCGATAATGTCGCACAGTCTGTCGTGCACGGTTGCAACCGCCGCGAGCGAGCATTCTTCGCCGAGGCTGTTGCCGAGTATAGAGCAAAACGTGTCTTTTTGTTCAGACGCAGGCATCGGAGGGTTTACGCCCAAGATTTCCGCGATAGAGCCGTCGCCGCTGCCCTTGCCGTCCTTGCTGTAATACAGCGCACCGTATATGTTTGCGGCGCGGTCCTCAAAAGCAGGGAAAGTAAAGCCAAACGACGGCATACCTATCTCGCGTACGAGCTTTGTATCGTGAAAACTCTTGTCATCAGCGCAAAAGCTGAGTGAAGGCTTGCTGTTTTTAACGGGGCAAACGCAGCAGACTATGTAAGTGAAGGTCTGCCACGAATCGTCGTCCTTATCCTTTGGCGGCAGGTCGTAGGCGTCGCAGGTGACGAGCACGAGGTAATTTTCGTCCGTGGGGAGCTTGTCTATCACCGCGCGGTAAAAGTCTGATGATACTTTGTCGTCTGTGAGTGACGTACTGCGCAGGTCAGACAGCATTTTGTGCTGTTCGCTCAGTGCTATATCGTTGGTGCCGTAGCTTACGTCTATGAGGTTTTTGCCGAGCGTGCCAGTCAGAGCCTTGCGGAATATGGCAAGGTATTTTTCGTACTCTTCGGGAGGCATCGTGTTTGCCGAAGCCTTAAACTCAGCCAAAATCTCGTGCTTTTCATTGACGTAGCAGCCGCGAATCACGTTAATATTGTTTTTATCTGTTCTAAAGCGGCGACGGAGTGCGCCGACATCTTTTTCTGTCATAATACCCTCCTAAATGTCACTTGGTAAATCATAGCACTTTTATCACATAAAGTCAATAAGTCATATAATGTAAATGGCAGTATATCTGCTAATAATAAAAAAGGAATCATTATGGCTACATTTACAAACCAGGCTTTTTTGACCTACAACGGCGTAACCACGTCGTCAAACGTAGTCACGGGAGAGCTGCAAGACGAGCTCGCCATTACCAAGACGGCACTCAGCACGACCTACAGTCCGAGCGGCGACGTGACTTATATCGTTTCGGTAGTCAATTCGAGTGCGACTGATTATACAGGTCTGACCTTAACCGACAACCTCGGCTCTTATACGTATGGGCAAAGCGCACTGTATCCGCTGTCATATACGGCAGGCAGTATCAAGCTGTACCTAAACGGCGTACTGCAGCCTACGCCCTCGGTGACTGCGGTTTCTCCGCTTACCGTCACGGGTATCAATATTCCGTCGGGCGCAAACGCACAGATAATCTACCAGTCGTCAGTAACCTCTTACGCGCCTCCGGCAACGGGCGGCACGGTAACAAACACCGCAGGTCTGTCGGGAGGCAACCTCGTTACTCCCGTCTCGGCTGACTACACGATTAACGCAGACGCTGCGCCTATACTCGAAATCAGCAAGGCTATCTCGCCGTCAACCGTTACCGAAGGCGGCACGATAGTCTATACCTTTGTTATCCAAAATACCGGCAATGCCCCTGCTGTAGCGGCAACAGCGGCGAGCATAACCGATACGTTTGAACCCGTGCTGCAAAACCTCACCGCGTCGTATAACGGCACGGCGTGGACCGCAGGTACCGAATACACATACGATACGAGCACGGGTAGCTTTGTCTCGACGGCAGGAGCTATCACGGTACCTGCCGCAACTTATACCCAAAACACCACGACCGGCGAATGGAACGTAAATCCCGGCATAGGTACTCTCGTTATCAGCGGCAATATCTAAGGAAAAGGAGTTTGCGTGATGCAAACTCCTTTTTGACATTATTTGCGGTAAAGAGTGACACTGACGCTGCCACCGCTCAAAACGAGAGTATCTTTGCTGATTTTTGCTTGATACTCTTCGCTATTGGAAATACTGCCGATGAGCTTGTACTCAATCTTTAGCGTCTCCCCTTCAAGCTTGTAGCTGAACTCTTGAGTTACACCTGCTACGCTACGACTGCCTGTGCCGTCTGCATTGAACGTGTATTCGGTGCTTAGCGCCGAGTCCGTTTGCCACGTCCCGACGATGCTATTGCCACCGCAAGACGAGAGCACGAGCAAAAGTGAAATAACGGTTAAAGCTGTGATAACTTTTTTCATAATCTTTCTCCTTTCATACAAAATCGGTTTCTATCGTGAGCATTGCCTCTTGATCGGGATACTGCAGCGCCATATACTCCACAAACTCCTGCCTCAGCCCGTCCCAATCTTTGAGGTCGTAATCAACGGTCAAGTCGCAGTACATACGGTTTGCTTTGCGGTCGATATACACGGCGTGATAACTCAAAACGTGCTCGTGTGACCTTACAAACCGCGCTATATACTCGCGAAAGGCTCTCGAATCCGCGTGGTCGTTATCCACCGCATAGATACCGAAAACCATGGTGACGTGGTATTCCTGCATGATGCGCAGCTGCAGGTCGTGCAGTACGGCATAGACTTCGCCTACCGATTTTTCGTGGTCAAGCTCTACGTTTATCGAGCCCGAGTATGCTTCGGGGCCGTAGTTATGCAAAATAAGGTCTGCGGCGTTGATAACTCCGTCCGTCGCACGGATAACCTTATAGAGCTGCTGTGCGAGCTCTTTTTTGCCCGGTCTGCCGAGCAGCTCGGCGAGGGTTTCCTTTAGCACCTCGACGCCTGCTTTGATAATGATAGCCGAGGTCACTATACCTGCGTAAGCATCTATATTGAGACCGAAAATAATAAACACTATCGCCGTGGCAATGGTTATGGCAGACGCAAACGAATCGTTGCGACACTCCTTGCCTACGCCCACGAGAGAGCACGAGCCTACGCGCTTGCCCGTCTTTATCGTATAAACGCCGAGTGCAAACTTTATAACCGCCGAAACGGCTATGATTATCAGCGCGACGTAGTCGATGCCGAGCTCCTGAGGCTCAAAAACGAGCTGAACCGAGCTGATTAAAAGCTCTATGCCCGAAAATAATATCAGTCCTGCTATGACGAGCCCCGTCAGATACTCTATCCTGCCGTAGCCAAAGGGATGCTTGGCATCGGGGCGCTTGCGCGAGAGCTTGGCGCCGAGCAACGCCAAAACCGATGTAAAGGCGTCGGTTGCGTTATTGACGCCCTCGGAGATAATGGCTATCGAGCCTGCGAGCGCACCTATTATCACCTTTACGGTAGCGATAACGACGTTGACTATGATGCCGAGCGCCGAGGTGACGGTAACCGCGCCGTCACGGGTATCAGGGTCTTGCTTTAATAATCTGTATAATATTTTCATACCAAGCTCCGTTTTAATACAAATCGGTAGATAAATATCTGTCGCCTGTGTCGGGTAGCAATACGACTATCGTTTTGCCTGCGTTTTCATCGAGCTTTGCCTCGCTTATTGCGGCGTGGAGTGCCGCACCCGACGAAATGCCCGTCAGCACTCCCTCGAGCTTTGCGAGCATTCTCGCGTTTTCGTACGCCTGATCGGTGGTGACGGTTATTACCTTGTCGTAAACTTTAGTGTCAAGCACCTCGGGGATAAAGCCCGCGCCTATGCCCTGCAAGCCGTGCGCGCCTGATTTGCCGCCCGAAAGCACGGGCGAATCAAACGGCTCTGCGGCTATGACCTTTACGGCAGGATTTTTTGACTTGAGATACCTGCCCGTGCCCGTAATAGTGCCGCCCGTTCCGACGCCTGCGACAAAAATATCCACCTTGCCGTCGGTGTCGTCCCATATTTCGGGGCCTGTGGTATCAAAATGTGCCTTGCTGTTGGCAGGGTTTGTAAACTGACCTGCGATAAAGCTGCCGGGCAGAGATTTTGCAAGCTCGTCCGCCTTGTCGATGGCGCCCTTCATGCCGAGCCTGCCGTCCGAAAGCACGAGCTCTGCGCCGTAGGCGGTCATCAGCTTGCGTCTTTCGATAGACATGGTGTCTGGCATTACGATGATTAGCCTGTAGCCTCTCAGTGCGCAAACCATGGCAAGTCCGATGCCGGTATTGCCCGAAGTCGGCTCGATAATCACGCTGTCCTTAGTAAGCACTCCCCTGTCCTCAGCGTCGTTTATCATAGACAGTGCAACTCTGTCCTTGCAGGAGCCGGCAGGGTTAAACATCTCGAGCTTTGCTATCAGATTGGCTTTGAGCCCGAGCGTCTTTGTGATATTATCGAGTTTTAAAAGCGGCGTGTTGCCGATAAGCTCTATCGCGCTATTGTATATTCGTGACATTTTTTGCCTCCGCAGTGTTAAAAAAGTCGTTTTTGTCGGTTATAAAAATCTTTGTAAACAGTATCGGTGTGGTGCAGAGCAGCGAGACGTCCGAAAAAGATATCGGAGCCATAAACATCAATAGCAGGCTCTCTGCAACGAGCGGCATCAGACAAAATGTCGCCAGCACTATGCGCGTTTTGTGCGGCATCGCTACCGAAAGCACAAGCATATAATCAACTATCAGCCCGACGAGCGAGTAGAGATGCAATATCAAAAACATCGGTCCGTTGTACTCCATGCCAGAATCTTTAAAAATAAAAATCTTGCCGAGCGGTATGAGCACAGTTGCGAGCAAAGTATATGCAATCAGTATAAACTGATATATCCTGCGATAGTTTTTATACGCCTGCGACGTCGGCTTTAATATCTCAAACAAAAAGTTGTTAAACGCGGCAAACACAAACATACCCGAAACTGAATATTGCACCGCAGCTAAATATTTGAGCCACAGCGCCATGCCGTTTATTTCAAATAGGCACTGAGCCGTGTTTGAGAGAACGTGCAGTATGCCGAAAACGAGCATAAGAGTAAACGTGCCCTTGGCAAAAAACTTTTTTTGCCTGTCGCGCAGGCAATGCATCAGCATACCGCCAAAGACTCCCACTGTCACTGTATTGAGTATTATATCAAAATGCAAAACAGACTCCACTTTGCTCTCCCCCCCTTGGATTTTATATTACCACTATCCTTATGAATAATCAATATCAAAAGCAAAAAAAAGACGCCGCCTTACGGCAGCGCCTTTGAAAAAACTATATTAGAGCTGAGGGCCGGCCTTAACGAGAGCCTTGCCTGCGTCGTTGGTGGTGTACTTGACAAAGTTATTGATGAATCTCTGAGAGAGGTCCTTTGCCTTTGCATCCCAGTCAGCTGCGTTGGCGTAGGTATCGCGAGGGTCGAGGATGTTGGTAGCAACGCCTTCGAGTACGGTGGGTACCTCAAAGCCGAAGTAAGGAATCTTCTTTGTGGGAGCCTTGTTGATGGCGCCGCTCAAAATAGCGTCGATGATGCCACGGGTATCCTTGATGGAGATACGCTTGCCGGTGCCGTTCCAGCCGGTGTTTACGAGGTAAGCCTTTGCGCCGCTCTGCTGCATCTTTTTAACGAGCTCTTCTGCATACTTGGTAGGATGCAATTCGAGGAATGCCTGACCGAAGCAAGCCGAGAAGGTAGGAGTAGGCTCGGTGATGCCGCGTTCGGTGCCTGCGAGCTTTGCGGTAAAGCCGGAGAGGAAGTAGTACTGTGTCTGCTCGGGAGTGAGTATCGAAACAGGAGGCAGTACGCCGAATGCGTCAGCGGAAAGGAAGATAACGTTCTTTGCCGCGGGAGCGGAGGAAACGGGACGAACGATATTATTGATGTGGTTGATAGGATAAGAAACACG
>DCHM01000002.1:0-4046 GCA_002314835.1 Clostridiales bacterium UBA1752
CCCTTTAAAGTCGAGGGTGTCATTATCGGCATAAGACGGCGAAACCTCCATACAGTCGATGCCGCCGTTTTTGAGGTCTTGGAATACCTGTTTTGTAAATTGTCCTCTCGATAAACCAATTTTCATATATGCAATCCTCCAATAAATAATTATAATACCGCAGGATAATGATGTCAAGTATAAAGAATACGTGATAAGCCATACTAAAAAGGGTGGTGATTACTATAAAACGTAAAAAACGCAGATTTATCTTTACTAATACGCTAAACGGTGGTAACAGATACTATTATCCTCATGAACACGGCGGAGTAAACCGCTATACTCTCGATAATGACGTGTGCTTTGGCGATGAAACTCAAAGCTCGCCTGCAGACCCGGAGGGCAGCTGGACAGGCGTGCCGATTGATAAAGATGAAAAACCGCTGCAGGATGCGGACGACCTATAATTTGTTCATAAAAACACATATTTGTGCTTGACAAAAGCATTTTTATGTGTTATACATAGTACATACTTTTTACAGGAGTAATACAAATGCTGTACACCGCTTATGTCTATTCGTATTATTACCTCGGTTATTCCGAGGCTATTTTGCGTGGCTAAAGCGGCTGATAACATTAGTATATCACACCGTGCCTGCCATGCAGACACGGTTTTTTTATTACAAAAAAGGGGGAGTAATCAAATGACAATCATCGACTTACTTGAGCGCAATGCAAAAGACTTTGCGTCCGAAACTGCTCTCGTAGAGCTGAATCCCGAGATGGACGAAACGCGCAGGCTGACATGGAGAGAATACGAATTGGTTCAAACTACAAGCCGTGCCTCATATCGCCGCGAGATAACCTGGAGCGTGTTTAACGAAAAAGCCAATAGATTTGCCAATGCGCTTATTTCGCGCGGCATACATAAAGGGGATAAGGTTGCTATTCTTTTGATGAATAGCCTCGAATGGTTGCCTATCTATTTTGGCGTATTAAAGACGGGCGCTCTCGCTGTGCCGCTTAACTTCAGATATTCAGCTGACGAGATAGACTATTGTCTCGGGCTCGCCGAATGTGACGCTTTGGTATTTGGTACAGAGTTTATCGGCAGAGTAGAGGAGATAGCAGAAAAAATCAGTCGTGGCAGATTGCTCATTTATCAAGGCAACGGCGCCGTTCCTTCGTTTGCAGACGACTATAACGAGCTTACTGCCAATAGTTCGAGCGTTTCTCCCAATATAAATGTTGTCGAGGACGATTACGCCGCTATTTACTTTTCATCAGGTACAACGGGATTTCCAAAGGCAATATTGCATAAACATAGGTCGCTGATACATTCTGCACGCACGGAGCAAAACCATCACGGACAAACCCACGACGATGTATTTCTATGCATTCCTCCTCTTTATCACACTGGCGCCAAAATGCACTGGTTCGGCTCTCTTATCTCGGGCAGCAAGGCAGTTTTGCTCAAAGGTACAAAGCCTCAAACTATACTCGATGCCGTATCTAAAGAGCACTGCACCATCGTTTGGCTCTTGGTCCCCTGGGCTCAGGATATACTCACGAGCCTTGATTCTGGCGAACTGAAGATAGCCGATTATCAGTTATCTCAATGGAGGCTTATGCATATCGGCGCTCAGCCTGTGCCTCAGAGCCTCATCAAGAGATGGCTTGCTTATTTCCCAGGACATGAGTATGACACAAACTACGGACTTTCTGAGTCAATTGGTCCCGGATGCGTACATCTCGGTGTCGAGAACGTTAATAAGGTCGGTGCTATAGGCAAAGCAGGCTTTGGTTGGCAAACGGCTATTACGGACCCTGACGGCATCCCGGTAAAGCGTGGTGAAGTTGGTGAGCTCTGCGTCAAAGGTCCCGGTGTTATGGAGTGCTATTACAACGACCCCAAAGCAACGGCGGAAGTAAAACGCGGTGACTGGCTTTGCACGGGAGACATGGCTATGGAGGACGAGGACGGCTTTATCTTCCTCGTTGACCGTGCAAAAGACGTTATCATCACCGGCGGCGAAAACCTATATCCCGTTCAAATAGAAGAGTTTATCATGGCATATCCCAAGGTCAAGGACGTAGCGGTCATAGGTCTGCACGACGAACGCCTTGGAGAGATAGCCGCCGCCGTTATTGCGGTAAAGCCCGGTATGGAATGCACCGAGGACGAAATAAATGAGTTTTGCAAGGGTATGCCAAGATACAAGCGCCCACGCAAGATAATATTTGCAGACGTGCCGCGTAATCCTACGGGTAAGATAGAAAAGCCCAAGCTCCGCAAACGCTATGGCGCTCTCGGACTTGTAGCTGCTGAAAATAACGCATAAGATTATGAAAAACAGATGGTTTAAACTAATAACGGCGGTCGTCGTACTGCTGTTTTCGGGCTTGATTTACGCTTGGTCAATATTAAAGGCTCCTTTTGCCGAGAAACTCGGCTTTACGGCGTCACAGCTGTCACTAAATTTCACGGTGTTGATGTGCTGCTTTTGCCTAGGTGGACTTGTTTCGGGGTTGATTTCAAAAAAAGTATCAAGCAAACTGAGAATGTTAATTGCGGCAGTTATGGTTTGCGTAGGCATGCTGTTGCAAGGACTTTGGCTTACGAGTGAAACGCTGTATTTGATGTATATCGGCTACGGCGTACTATTCGGCGGCGGTGTCGGCGTGGTATATAATACCGTTATTGCGGCTGTCAACTCGCATTTTGCCGACAAAAAAGGACTTGCTTCGGGCGCTATGATGATGGGCTTTGGTTTTAGCACACTCATTTTCGGCACGATAGCAAAGAATATGTTTGACAGCAGCCTCGGATGGCGCACGACTTATATTTTGCTCGGCGCAGTTATAGCGGTCGTAATACTAATCGGTGGCTTTATCATTACTCCCAATACAGTAGCCGTCAATCAGTCAAAAACTAATGACACCGACGTGTCATCTGTGCAGATGCTCAAAAAAGCGTCGTTTTGGATGCTGTTTGTATTTTTTGTAATGTTCGCTGCCGTCGGCAATACAGCAATACAGGACGCAAAAGGACTGTTTGCAAGAGTGGGCGCGGATGCAGACCTCGCGGCTACACTCGTAGGGCTTTTGTCGGTATTCAACGGACTCGGGCGCATTGTTTCGGGTGCGTTGTTTGACGCTATCGGTTTGCGCAAAATGCAGTTTGTCACAAGCGAAGTTGCCATACTGGCGACTTTTGTCACACTCTTGGGAATACTTACGGATATTACCGTTCTTGGCGCTATAGGTCTGTGTCTATGCGGTTTTTGCTACGGTTTCAGCCCGACGGTATCCGCAGCTTTTGCGGCTAAGTTTTACGGGCAAGCGCATTTTTCACTCAATTTTGCATTGCTTAATCTCGTATTGATACCTGCGTCTTTTGTTCCTACTGTATTATCGGGATGCAGTGACACAATAACGTTTGCGGTTTTGCTCGCTATGTCCGTCGCAGGTCTTATATTGAATATCTTTATTAAGAAGGCGTAATATGAGCCACAGTGATAAAGCGTTAGAGCTGTTTTACTCAGGATATAATTGCAGTCAGTCCGTTTTTGCCGCATTTTGTGATATTACGGGTCTGTCACTATCGGCAGCACTGCGTATGTCGCAGGGTTTAGGCGGCGGAGTGGGGAGGCTGAGACAAACGTGCGGAGCATTTACGGGAGCGGTGCTTGTTATTAGTATGCTGTATGGCTCTGATAAACCAGGTAACGATGCTAAAAAGGCTCTGTACGAGCGCGTACAAGCTTTGGGAGCGGACTTTAAGGCAAAGTATGGTACATTCTCTTGCCGTGAGCTTTTGGGTGAAGAAGCGACCGATAAACCTCTGCCGCCGCAGGAGCGCACGCCGGAGTTTTACGCTACGCGTCCGTGTACTAAGATAATAGAGTATGCGGCGCATATCTTAGATGAATACATTAACAAAAATGAGGCAGTCGATTGACTGCCTCTCTGTTTTGCTATTTCTTTTTAATGATTATTGCGATTATCACTACGATTATTGCAAGGGCTAAAACGCCGATGATTATAAATAGCATGATGTTATTTGT
>DCHM01000002.1:4136-9360 GCA_002314835.1 Clostridiales bacterium UBA1752
GGTGATTCGTCTGATACTTCGTCTGACGATTCTGCGTTTGATTCTTCGATCGGGTCTGATGTGACGTTGGCAAAGAGATATTCACTAATCCACTTGGTATAATATTCTTGACCCTTGCTCGAAAGATGTATGCCGTCTCCCTGTGCACATATAACGTTATATCCGACCTCGGTGGAGTATTCGTTAATAGGGATGCGTTCGAGACTATATTCTGCCGCGAGCTTTTTTTGAACTTCGACGTACTTGTCCCAATTATCGTGTTGACCGTAGTCAATGCCGTATCCGCCTTTGACATAGTATCCGCTGTCGGTGCAGACGTAGTGAACGGTGACTAATATGACGCGCGCGTCGATAGTTTGACAGGCTTCGATAATAGTGCGGTAGTTCTTTTCGTAGTCTGCGGTGCTGACAAGCGGATTGCCCGTAGTGAGGCTGACAGCCTGGTCATTCATACCGAAGTTTAAGATAACGATATCGGGGTCATAATCTATAACGTCTTTTTGCAATCTCGAAACAGCGTTGAAGGTATTATCTCCGCCGACACCGCTATTGATGACTTGAGTGCCTATCTCACCCGTCAGCATGCCGACCCAACCCGTAAATGCTGTTACACTATCGCCGAATGCAACTATGGTCTTGTCTCTGTAAGGCGAACTTGCGGCTTTTTGACTGTAAACGTAAAAGCTGTCAAAGCACGCCATTGACTCGGACTTTCCGTTGGCGGTGGCAGTTATACGGAAGGTGTAATTGTAACCTACTGTAAGTGAACTGCGATTGATGGTGTAGCTATTTGTGTTAACATCTACGTTTTTGATAATAGCTTTGCCTTCGGTGCAGACCGACGAATCGTATAATGTAAAAGTATATCCGTCAGCATCGGCAACTGCGTCCCAAGATACGGTAAACGTTTCTTTATCTTCTGTGACTGTTGCCTTTGGCGTTGCGAGCCTATCCGTGACGGTGGGGGTATAAGCCGTTTTACCGCTCGGGAGTTCTCCGATGTAAACGTGGGCGTCGCTCGTAAAGGCCCTGTCATACCACTTGTCATTGCTGATTGTAGCAGTGTTGCTTGCGAGGTCAATGCCGGATAGGTAAGCTTTTGAACCTACCTTTAAAGCTTCGACAGTCGAAAAAGCGTAATCTGCTATCGAGTTGGTATAGTTAATACCGCCTGAGCTGCTGTAATTGTTGCCCGTATTGACGAGCAAAACAAAACCGTTTGCGGGAATGACGGTGTTTTTTACGGCGTTACCGTTGCAACCGACGTTTTTGGATACGCAAACATAACACCCTTGGCTGTCATCCCAATCAAATGTTGCAGTCTTCCACCAGTTAAATGTATATCCTTTTGCATCAATGGTCACACCGGTGTTTTTGCGAGTAAGTAACGTGACTATTCCTTCGTCGTAAGAATGACCGATACGGTTTATCTTGACGTCATAAAATACGTCTTTTTCGCTCGCGGTTTTTGGATTGTACCAATCGTCTCCGTCGGGTTCTCCGACCTTGATGTATGATTCACTGACGTAATCAGCATCATACCAATATTTGCCGTTATTTCTAATAGTGACGTTGAGTAGATCCGTGCCGTAGAGATAAACCTTAGTACCTATGGTAAGATTACCTGCATAATCGTTTGAGTTTTTGCCCCAAGTAGTGACGTAGCACGGACTGCCTTTATATGCCGCGTAGGCAGTCGGGTTTTGTTTGTATAGGCTCGGCCAGTCATTGCCCGTGTTAACACAGTAAACAAAACCGTTTTGCGGTATAACGGTATCCCCTTTACTGCTGTTCATAGCTTTATTAACACGCTTTACGACGTATGCATTTGCAGAGTCATCCCACTCAAATGTAATGACCGTCCACCAGTCAAAAGTACCTTTTACACCTAACGTAGTGCCGATATCAGACGTGTAAATGATGCCGACGCCTTCAAGTCCCGCGCTGTCGTTAATATGTGTAATGATGAGTTTTTTATCTGCACTGCCGTATGCCGCCGTGCCAAAAGAAAGCAAAGATGTAATGATAACAATTACTATTAATATAGCTATTATCTTTTTCACCGTTTAACCCTCGCGTTTCCGTTCCAAATGCTGAAAATTTGCTCTTCGTCTGAAGGTTGTGCATAGTCGGTGAGGAAAGTAACAGCCAAAGCACCCGATGCCCATGCAAAGTGGAGGCAGGTTTCGTAATCCCAACTCTTGATAATGCCGTATAACAGGCCGCCCATAAATCCGTCACCGCCGCCTATACGGTCGAGTACGGCGATTTCCCGCTGTTCGGCTTCATACCATTTGCCTTCTGCATATAAGAGAGCACCCCAAACGTGCTTTTCTGCGCTTAATACCTGTCTGAGCGACGTTGCGTAAACGCTGACGGATGGGTATGCGGCTCTGACTTTATCTATCATACTCTTAAAGGCGTCGATTTTGTTGTTTTGACCTCCTGCTTTTGGTCCTTCTATGCCAAGTGCTAACTGAAAGTCCTCTTCGTTGCCACCCAAAATGTCGGACAGAGAAGCAATCTCGGTGAATATCGCTCTTAGCTCGGCTTCGCGACCTTCCCAGAATGACGCGCGGTAATTGAGGTCAAACGAAACGAGCGTGCCCGACGCTTTGGCTTTGCGTGCAAGGTCGAGACAGAGCTTGCTCGTCTGCGGAGAAAGTGCGGCGATAAGTCCCGAAATATGTATTATGCCAACGCCGTCTATATCAAAAATCTGTGTCAAATCAAAGTCGTCAGCAGACATAACTCTGCCGACTTCACCTGCGCGGTCGTTATGAACTCTCGGGCCTCTGTTGCCTGCGCCGCTGTCTGCAATATTAAATTGATGGCGATAGCCCCAAGGACCGCCTTGCTCTACCTCTTTGCCAACAAAGTCCATGCCTCTCGAGCGCAGATTTTGCTTTATAAACTGAGAAATAGGCGAGCCTTTGACAAAGTCTGTCAACACGAGTACTTTTTGACCGAGGTAGCTCGGTATGCTGGCTACGTTTGTTTCGGCGCTTGTAGCCTGCATAAAAAACATGTCAGATGCGGCTACGGTCTGTCTGTCTGCAGGGGTGATGCGAACACCCATGCTCGTCGGTACCGCAAGAGCGTATTTGCAGTTGTGTTTAATCTCCATATTTCACCTCAAACAGTATATTGAGACGAAGCGGTATCTCCGCCTTCGCCCGTCCAATTTGTGTGGAAGAACTGTCCTCTTTGTGCGTCTGTTCTCTCGTAGGTATGAGCGCCGAAATAGTCACGCTGTGCTTGCAATAGGTTGGCAGGCAGTCTGGAGCAACGCAGGCCGTCAAAGTATGACAGTGCCGCCGAGAATGTAGGCACCGGCAGACCCGCGGTAACTGCATTTGCCACTATTGTACGCCAAGCAGGTGTGAGAGAAATCATCTTTGCGCTGAAATACGGGTCGAGCAACAGATTCTCGAGATCGGGGTTATTGTCATAAGCGTCTTTGATTTTGCCGAGGAATGCACTACGAATAATGCATCCGCCTCTCCACATCAGTGCTATACCGCCGTAATTGAGATTCCAACCGTACGTTTTTGCGGCGGAACGCATCAGCGTGTAGCCCTGTGCATACGAAATAATCTTTGAAGCGAGCAGCGCACAGCGCAGGTTTTCTATTTCTGCTTTTTTGTCGCCGCTGAACTTGGCACTGACACCACCGAGTATTTTGCTTGCTTTGACGCGCTCGTCCTTCATTGCCGAAAGGCAACGTGAATAGACTGATTCGGTAATCAAAGTAAGGGGGACACCTTCGTCAAGCGCTGCGATACCCGTCCATTTACCCGTGCCCTTTTGACCTGCGGTATCGAGGATTTTTTCGACTATCGGAGTGCTGTCGGTATCCTTGTACGCTAGTATGTCGGCGGTTATCTGTATGAGATAACTGTCGAGCTCGCCTTTATTCCATTCGGCAAAAACGTCGTGCATCTCGTCACACGATAATCCTATATAGTCCTTCATATATTGGTAGGCTTCGCATATCAGCTGCATATCGCCGTATTCGATGCCGTTGTGAACCATCTTTACAAAGTGACCTGCGCCGTTTTCACCTACCCAGTCACAGCAGGGTGAGCCGTCTGCAGTTTTTGCACAAATAGAGGTGAAAATCGGTTTGACAATTTCCCATGCGGCAAAAGAACCGCCGGGCATCATGCTTGGACCCTTGAGTGCGCCTTCTTCACCACCGCTGACACCCGTGCCTATATACAGCAAGCCTTTGCTTTCGACGTATGCCGTCCTGCGTGCGGTATCGGGGAAATGGCTGTTGCCGCCGTCGATAATGACGTCGCCACTATCAAGCAACGGTATGAGCTGTTCTATCATTTCGTCAACAGCCGTGCCTGCTTTTATCATCATCATAACCTTGCGCGGCTTTGCGATGCTGTCAACCAGCTCTTTGAGCGAGTAAGTACCGACGATATTTTTGCCTTTTGCTCTGCCGCCAATAAACGCGTCAACCTTGCTCGTCGTGCGGTTATATACCGAAACGGTAAAGCCCTTGCTCTCCATATTCATAACCAAATTTTCGCCCATGACGGCAAGACCGATAAGACCTATATCACTTTTTTTCATAAAATTTTGCCTCTCTTACTTTTTTGATGTTTTCAAGTACTGAATAGGGGATAGACATATTGCCCTGACCTATGCCCATTTCGATATGTGGCTTCATCTTGGCATGATAATCCGTGCCACCCGAAATGGCGAGCCCGAGCTCTTTGGCTTTGGCTTGGAAATAATCTTGCATTTCGGGAGTATATTCGTTGTAATATCCTTCGATACCGTCGAGCCCGTGAGATTTGAGGTCTGTGAGAAACGACGTTAACTCCTCGTCACCAATACGAATCAAGTGAGGATGTGCGACAAAGCTAACGCCACCGAGCTCTGTTATAAGCTCGACTGCTTGATAGGGTGTCAAACTTTGAGTTCCGTCAAAAGCAGGCTTGCCGCAACCGAGATATTTTTCAAAGCCTTCCTTGACCGAAGCAATCATGCCCTTGTCCATCATAGCTCTCGCGTAATGTGCTCTGCCTATCATACCGTCGGGTGCGAGCGCGAGAGCATCTTCGTAGGTTATATCAAATCCGAGCTGTTGCAATTTGATTGCGGTGTTACGCATGCGTATTTCGCGGCATTTCATAACTCCCTGCATGACGTCCTTAAATCTGGGGTTTTTGTGGTCGATATAGTAGCCGAGTATGTGCGTTTCGGT
>DCHM01000031.1 GCA_002314835.1 Clostridiales bacterium UBA1752
CGATACGTAGAGGGGCTTAAAAATATTATTTTGCTGTACGGCTGCCCCGGGTGCGGCAAGAGCAGTCTGTTAAAGCGGTTTGCGGCCAAAGCCGAGGGCAAGGGCTATGAGGTTACGGCAATCAGATGCTCGTCGGATGCCGATTCGCTCGACGGCATCGTGGTGCCTGCGCTGTCGCTGGGCATAGTCGATGCGACCGCGCCGCACGTGATAAACCCGATATACCCTTTGGCTGTCGAAAGAATCGTCGATTTGACTCAGTTTGCCGCTACTCCGTGCCGCAGTGAAAAAAGCCGCATAATCCGTCTTGCTTCCTGCAAAAAAGAGCACTACCGCATGGGTTACGCTTATCTCGCGGCGGCGGCAAAGGCGCGCGAAGCCGTGATAAGGGCTACAAAGCCTTATATCGACCTGCCAAAGCTATACGCTTTTGCCGACCGCAGGATAAAGGAGTGCCGACTTACGGGTGGCACCGAATTCGGTCAGATAACGGCATTCGGAGGCGGAGGCGAGTGCAGACTCGACTTTGCAGGCAAATGCGGAGCATATTGCTTTGACGGCAGCGTTTTGGGCGTGGCGAACGCGTTTTTTGAGTATCTTTTGTCAAATACCGCCGCGATAAAGCGCACGCTGTCGATGGATGCCTTTGACGCGCAAAGCGTCGCGGATGCGCTGATAGGCTGCACTCATTTTGCGTCGCACGCCATTGACGGCGCGAGCGTTATACACGACAAACGGTTTGTAAAGCGCGGTATGCCCCGTCAGAGCCGCAAGCTGATAAACGAGCTGACTGCAAAAGCGCAGAGCGAGTTTGCAAAGGCGGCGCTGCTTCACGCCGAGCTCGAAAAAATCTACGTAGGTCTTATAGACTTTGACGCGTACGCCGAGTACCGCGACAAGCTGATTAGCACTCTACTGGCATAAAAAGCTCCCTCCCGCAATAAAATGCTGTGGGAGGGATATTTTTATGAACGTATCGTTTTTTAAGTCGGTTTTTAAGGGCGCAGGCGTCGGAATATGCGTGATAGCACTCGTTGCGTTTATCACTTCGCTTGCACTCTTGCTCGTGAGCGACGCAACACCCATGGTCAGAGCCTGTGCACTCGCGGCTGATTTTGCAGGAGGGCTCGGCGCAGGGATAGCCGCCTCTGCCTTTAACAAACAAAAGCCTCTGCCGACGGCACTTTCGGCAGGGCTTATAGTGTGCATAATACTATTCGTGACGTCCGTAATCTTTGACTACGGCGGCAACGCGTGGATTGCGATAGGCTTAATAATGGCAGGTGCACTTATAGCTGCACTCGTGCCTGCATTCAGCATCAAAACCAACAATCAAAGGCGCCTCGGCACGGCAAAGCATTTATCAAAAAGGTCAGTGCATTAACTTGATATAGCCTTTGTCCGAGCAGATAAAATGCTCGCACAGCTCTATGCCGTTGCTCGCCAGCGACAGCGAAATGCGCCTCGTGGTGTCGAGGTCTGCGGCAGAGGGGATAAGGTTGCCGCTCGGGTGGTTGTGAGCTATCATCAGATGACTGACGCTGTTTTTGATGGCGACCTCGGTAAGCGAGCGTATCTGAAACGACGCAGAATTGATGTCGCCGTGCTTGACTACCGTGCAATCAACGACCTCACCTCCGTCGGTCAGCGCCATAGCCATGACACATTCGTCGGTGACGCCGCGGTACTTGGAGACAAAGTAATTGCCTGCCATATCCGAAACAAAAAGGTTGTCGGCGTCTGAGCTTTGCACCTTCAATCGTTCTGCTATCTCCGGCATTAAGCCTATAAGCAACGCCGTGTGCTCTGAAATGCCGTCCGTCAGCACAAGGTCGTCCATGGGTGCGTTTATGACGTTTTTGAGCGTGCGGTAACGCTGTATCAGCGCCTCGGCGATGGGACGCGTGTCCCTGCGCGGCAATGCGTAGGTGAGTAGCAGCTCGAGCACGGTGGTGTCATCCAGCTTGGCGGCACCCTCGCTTTTGAGGCGGGATTTGAGCCGCGCACGATGACCGGAATGATTATTTTCGGACATAAAACAGCCACCTCCGAAATGATAATACATAAAAAACTTTACTTTGTCAATAGCACTTGCAAAGAACCAATCTTTATGGTATAATAACACCGTTAAAGGGGGTATTTTGCCATGAAAATTGACAATAAGTCCTTCTGTGATTTAAAACGCAGAGCATTTGACCGATATTTTGCCCGTTTGAATGACCGCCAACGCGAGGCGGTTTATAAGATAAACGGTCCTTTGCTCGTGCTCGCAGGAGCCGGTAGCGGCAAGACGACCGTGCTCGTCAACCGCATAGCCAATATCATCATGTTCGGCGATGCTTACAACAGTATATCTCTGCCGGCTGACGACGGCGTGGCTGACGCGCTCAAAAAAGCGCTGTCGGGTAACGATATGGACGCGCTGAAGCAGGCGCTTATTTGCTGTGCCGACGGCAACGTACCTGCATACAAGGTGCTCTGTCTTACCTTTACAAACAAGGCGGCAGGCGAATTTAAAGACAGACTGCGCGTGCTGCTCGGCGACGCCGCAGGCGATATATGGGCAGGCACGTTTCACTCGATTTGCGTCCGCATACTGCGCAGGTATATAGGCAGGCTCGGTTACAACAACGACTTTACCATATACGACACCGACGATACAAAAAAGCTACTCACCGACGTTATGAAACGCCTTAATATAAATACCGATTTACTGCCTTTAAAGGCGGTTGTCGCAGGTATTTCGAGGGCAAAAAACGCAGGCGTAACGCCCGACGAGTATCAAAAAGAGATGTGCGATGACGTGCGCGCACGCAAGATTGCGGCGATTTACGCCGAATATCAGGCGTCGCTCAAAAAGAATGACGCGCTCGATTTTGACGACATCATCATGCTGACCAACACTCTGTTTGAGACTGACAGCGAGGTGCTCGAGCATTACAGAGACCAGTTTGAATACATCCTCTGCGACGAATATCAGGACACAAACCCTGCTCAGAGCAAGCTCGTTTATCTGCTCGCAGGCAAAAAGCACAATATATGCGTCGTGGGCGACGACGACCAGAGCATTTACCGCTTCCGCGGTGCCACGGTCGAAAATATACTCAAATTCGGCACTGTTTTCCCCGAAGCGGTCACTATCCGCCTCGAGCAAAATTACCGCTCGACGGGCAATATTTTGGGCGCCGCAAACAGCATAATAGCCAACAACGGCGAGCGTCTCGGCAAAGACCTCTGGACTGATGCAGGCGACGGCGAGCCCGTCGTGATAAAGAGCCAATACACTCAGAGCGAAGAGGCTACCTACATTATTAACTGCATACGCGCCAAGGTCGCTAGCGGAGAATACAAATACCGTGATTTTGCGGTACTCTTTAGGATGAACGCACAGTCCAACGCACTCGAAATCATCCTCAGCAAGAGCCGCATACCTTATCGCATTTACGGCGGCTTGCGCTTTTACGAGCGCCGTGAAATCAAGGATATCGTTGCGTACCTTTCGGTCATACTGCGTCACAACGACGACGTGAGACTGATGCGCATTATCAATCTGCCAAAGCGCGGCATAGGCGCTGCCACGATAAGCGACATACAGTCGATAGCGTTAAGAGACGGACTGTCGATGTTTGACGTCATAGAGCGAGCGGACGGTTATCCCGAGCTGCACAAATCCTCGGGCAAGCTTGCCGGATTTGCCAATCTCATCAAGGAGCTGACGCTCGACAGCACTACCATGCCGCTCGACGAGCTCGTCAAGGCGGTTATTGACAAAACAGGCTACGTGCAGATGCTCAACGAGGAGGAAGACGACGAAATCCGTGAGGACAACCTCAGAGAGTTTGTTTCGTCCGCCGTGTCTTATATCGAGACGACGCGTGAGCCTACGCTGGCAGGCTTCCTCGAGGACATTGCGCTCGTCAGCGATACCGACAATTACGATACCGACATTGACGCCGTGACGCTGATGACGGTACATTCGGCAAAGGGACTTGAGTTCCCCGTCGTGTTTATCCCGGGCTTTGAGGAGGGTATATTCCCGAGTGCTCAGAGCATAGGAGAGCCGGGAGGCATCGAGGAGGAACGCAGGCTCGCTTACGTCGCCATAACGAGAGCCAAAAAGCAGGTTATGATACTGCATACCGGCACGAGACTGATGTACGGCAAGACGTCGAGCAATCCGATTTCCCGTTTTGCACAGGAGATAGACGACCGCTACGTCGGCGAAACGACCTCGCTTCATCCGGCGCACGCTTCGGAATCAAAGCGCCGCTACGCCGCGAGCCAGGAATCATTCAGGCAAAAGACCACCGTCGTCAAATATCAAGAGCCTACCCTGCAGGAAACGGTGTTTGCTCCGGGTGACCGAGTGAAACACGCCACGTTCGGTGGCGGCACTATCGTCAAATCAGAGATATTGGGCGGAGACGTGCTATATGAGATAAGCTTTGATACCGTGGGTACAAAGCGCCTGATGGGCAATTACGCAAAACTTAATAAGGAATAACAAAACGTTTTAAGGATATATTTATGAAAGAACTTGACAAAAAATACAACCCTGCCGAATTTGAGGACAGGTTATACGCCGAATGGTGCCAAAAAGGATATTTTGCTCCGTCCGGCAAGGGAGAGAGCTTTAGCATAGTTATGCCGCCTCCCAACATCACGGGACAGCTACACATGGGACACGCTCTCGACAACACTATGCAGGATATACTCACGCGCTACAAGCGTATGTGCGGCTACAACGTACTGTGGGTACCCGGCACCGACCACGCGAGTATCGCTACCGAGGCAAAAATAGTCGAAGCCATGCGCAAGGAAGGTCTGTCAAAGGCAGACCTCGGCAGAGAGCAATTTTTGGTACGCGCTTGGGATTGGAAAGAAAAATACGGCGGCCGCATCGTCAGCCAGCTCAAAAAAATGGGCTCGTCCTGCGACTGGGGTCACGAAAGATTTACCATGGACGAGGGCTGCTCGGACGCAGTCAAGGAGGTCTTTGTCAGACTGTATAACAAGGGCCTCATATACCGCGGCGAGCGCATCATCAACTGGTGCCCTCACTGCCACACCTCGATAAGCAACGCCGAGGTTGAGCACGAGGAACAGCACGGACATTTCTGGCACATTCGATATCCGCTCGTAGGCGGAGGCGGATACGTCGAGGTCGCTACCACGCGTCCCGAGACGCTGCTCGGCGATACTGCCGTCGCAGTCAACCCCGAGGACGAAAGATATAAGGATTTAATCGGCAGATACGTAGTTTTGCCACTCGTTGGCAGACGCATCCCCATCGTCGGCGATATCCACGCCCAGCTTGACAAGGGCACGGGCTGTGTCAAGATTACGCCTGCACACGACCCCAACGACTTTGAGGTTGGCAAGCGTCAACACCTGCCTATCGAGGTTTGTCTCACCGAGGACGCCAAGATAACCGACAATTACCCCAAGTATGCAGGTATGGACAGATACGAGGCTCGCAAGGCTATTATCAACGACTTGCGCGAGGGCGGCTATCTCGCCGAAATCGAGGACCTTACCCACGAGGTCGGCACCTGCTACAGATGCGGCACTACCATCGAGCCGATGGTTTCGCTGCAGTGGTTCGTACGCATGGAGCCCTTGGCAGGTCCTGCTATCGAGGCAGTCAAGTCGGGCGACATCAAGTTTGTACCCGAAAGATTTGATAAAAACTATTTCCACTGGATGGAAAATACTCAGGACTGGTGCATTTCGCGTCAGCTTTGGTGGGGACACCGCATCCCTGCATTCTATTGCAAGAGCTGCGGTCACACCGAGGTAAGCGCCGAGGACGTAAAGGTTTGCCCCAAGTGCGGCGGCGAGGTCGAGCAGGACCCCGATACCCTCGACACGTGGTTTTCGTCGGCACTCTGGCCGTTCTCCACGCTCGGCTGGCCAAACAAAACCAAGGATTTGGAGACCTTCTATCCGACTAACGTACTCGTTACGGGCTACGACATTATCACCTTCTGGGTATCGAGAATGATATTCTCGGGCCTCGAATACACCGGCAAAAAGCCGTTCTCCGACGTACTCATCCACGGACTTATCCGCGACTCTCAGGGCCGCAAGATGTCAAAGTCGCTCGGCAACGGCGTTGACCCCCTCGAAATCATCGACAAGTACGGCGCGGACGCGCTCAGATTTACTCTCGCCACGGGCAACAGCCCCGGAAACGATATGCGTTTTTACGAAGAGCGCGTCGAGGCTTCGAGAAACTTTGCCAACAAGATTTGGAACGCCGCAAGATTCGTCATGATGAACCTCGACGACGATATAGAGTGTGCAAAGCCGGATTTGGCAAGCCTCGAAACCGAGGACAAGTGGGTGCTTTCGCTCTACAATAAGCTCGTCGGCGAAGTCAGAGACAATATCGACAAATACGAGCTCGGCGTCGCAGTCCAAAAGCTGTACGACTTTATCTGGGACGTATTCTGCGACTGGTATATCGAGCTCGTCAAGTGCAGACTGTTTGACAAGGGCAGTGCCTCCAACCGCACCGCTCAGAGCGTACTTACCTACGTTTTGTCCAACACTCTCAAGCTGCTGCATCCGTTCATGCCGTTTATCACAGAGGAAATTTGGCGCACTCTGCCGCACGACGGTGACTCGATAATGATTTCGAGCTTCCCCGAGGTTGATACTACGCTCGACTTCCCCGAGGACGAGGAATCTCTCGGCGACATCATCGACTGCATCCGCGGCATCCGCAACCGCCGCGCCGAAATGAACGTCGCACCTTCGCGCAAGGCTCACGTTGCCATCGTCACCGCAAAGCCCGAGCTTTTTGAAGGCAAGGACGCATTCTTTATCCGCCTCGCGTCTGCCGAATCGGTTGTCATCAATCCGTCGTCGGTTCCAGACAACGCGGTACAGATTATCACGGGCTCTGCCAACATCTACCTGCCTCTCGCAGACATAGTTGACTTTGAAGCAGAGACGGCACGCATCAACAAAGAGCTCGAAAAGGTTGAAATCGACATCACCCGTGGCGAAAGCAAGCTCGGTAACGAGGGCTTTGTAGCCCGCGCACCCGAGGCTGTCGTAGCTGCCGAAAAAGACAAGCTCGAAAAAGCTAAGGCGCTCAAAGCCAAGCTGCTCGAGGCTCTCGCAAAACTCAAATAAAACGTTAAAAGCCGCTCGATGAGCGGCTTTTTGAAAATAATAATATCATAAGACAAAAACTGTCCTATTATGTTTTTTTCGTATGTGATATGATGCAAATAAGGAGATGATGAAATGAGAGACCTTAATAGGATTTCGCAATTTGTTGAAGCGATTAGTTATTACTATTCTATTAATCTAAACCCACACATAGCCGATTTCAATTTAGACGGTTCAATCATTGAAGAAGACATTATAACAGAAGACAATTACGATGAAAGAATACGTTTGTTAAGTAAGATATTGGGAATTAGTGTGCGCGACATTGAGAATGGAAACATTGACGTTGCATTATCTTTGTATAAAAAATATCCATTTTTTGGTTTGCTAATTAGGTTTGAAAAGCAAAAGCAACTGTTCTTAAACTATTCTTTTAATAAAGAATCATCATTAGACGAAGCATCGCTTATTCTTGCCATATTTGGCGACAGGAAAATACCCAAAAAATACAACAAAAAAGATTTACTAGAACGTTTAGTATTACAGCTTAAAGAATATGACAAAGTATTGCCAGGCACATTTCATCCCAATGGAAAGATTAAGCAATTTCATCATGATGAAGAAGAATTTATTGATTTTCCTCAGTATTCGGTAATGATGAAGTCTTTTCTAGATATATATGACCGTTTGAACTTTTTGTTTTTTAAAGCACTTGATTCTCGACTATCTGATGAAGAAATTAACGAATACAATCTACTGATCTCTTTCTTTGAAGGAAAAGAACGCGCTGCATCATCTTATTTGTATTACGAAAAGCTTTGCGAACATAGAGAGTTGTATATCTCGGAGCATTATACGCGTTTGGATTCGTATTTAAGAATCAGCAGTTATAAGGATTTTGAACCATGGAAATGCAATCAGTTTGTTGAGAATAAAGAATATGCTCAACGCTATCAAGACATTTTCACAAATACTGTTAACAGTATTAGTGGTTTTTGCATGAGAATAAAAAACGTATTCTGTTGGTTCAAATGGTCTGATGCTCCATATATAAAATATGAAGACTATGACTTTCTGCCGGACGAGCTTAAAATAGGAGAATATCAAGAAACGACACGAATATACATACCAAAAACGCAAGAAGAACTCGGCAATGATGATAAATTGGCAGATACATTAAGAGAATTTGCGTGTCCGGAAAGTAAAGGTGGATTGATAATTAAGAAACCGGAGTATTCAATGAAAGATGAAGACCGCCTGCAACGAATGATAAAGTATCTTGATTGGGGGATATAATATGAGTGATTTATCGTATTCCCTGATTGCTGGTCAAAATCTAAAAAAATTGATAAAAAGCAGTTATTCATCTCAAGAAGAGTTTGCCTATGCATATGGTACTGATATTAGAACTATAAGTAGATATGTGAATCAAGGCATAACGAGGATTGATGTTATTCAAGAGTTGGCAGGCTTTTTTAGAGTCGATTTTACTTATTTTTTTAGTTTGAGCGATTAGATATCCTGTAATACGACAAAAAATGTCGTGGATTATTATTCTAAACTATTGTACCATTGTTATAAAGGAGGAGAGAACAATGGATACATTGCTTTCAAAATATGAATTATTAGAAAATAGAGAACGCATTATTCATAATCTTGACACGTATGATCGTAGATTAATAGACGGTAGAATTACAGGGTGTGGTAAATGTGTAGGATATTGTCGATTTAATGGACATCCCGGCTTCCTCACAAGAGATTTGCAAAAAAAGCATGATTGCTTAGAAAAAGGTTGCAATTATTTTATTCCAAAAGAAAAGACTCAAAGCATTAAAAGCGACAATAAACATGCAACTTTATTGTGTGATACAGCAAGGAAGACATTGTCTCATTTAGAATACATGAAGGTTGTACGAGCAGTAAAAAGTAATTGTGACAAATGGTATCTTGATTTTGTAACCATATCCAACGATATGAGTTATACTGATTATTTAAGTACGATTGAAGAATTGACTGGCAGTTCTTTAGAGTTCCGCATGATGAATTGGCCTTATGAGAAAGTAGTTTCTTACATTTTTTCATTGAATTAACGAGGTGTTTTATGAAAGACTCTGATTTCTGTGGTGCAATAGTATATCATCTTGGCGTTAAAACGAGAATAAAATCAATAGAAGAAAACCGAATTGTTTTGGAAGAAAAGAAAGAAGATGGGAAAAATTATATACTAGTATATCCAGACTCTTTTTTCGAATCGGAACATGGCGTTTTTTTGAAGACAAAAGATAAATGGCTAAACAATAGAATATATAAAGATTCATTGGGCCATATTTGTGCCAAGTGTGGAAAGTATTATTATCAAATCCTAAAAAACTGCTATGGCTCTAAAGGAAAGATGATTTGTGAAGCATGCCTTAAGAAAACCTGCTCGCATTGCCATAAAAACATAGAGCTTGCATACAACAGATGCGATTGCGCAGGAAATCTTCTTTGCCAAGAGTGTTATGACGAGAGAATGTCTTGGAAAACTATTGATTTTACAAAATCAAGAAAATACTGTAAAGTAAAAGTTTGTGCAAAGGTTCCAAAAGAGTATGCAAACAGAGTTGAATGCGTCAGAGCAAGAGTTGCGTATTTTTTAAATTTTCGTTGCTCCATTCACGAAATTGATTTTTTCTACAGCGAAAAGGACAACGTTTTTATTTGCCTTTCTCCAATATATAAGGCTATGAAAGAAAAATACGGTAATATGCTTCTGTATGTTACATTTGATTCTGATTGCTATGAGTATGATTGGTCAAATAGCTATTCGGGTGATTTGTTTTATAGGCCAGATTCTATTTTAAGTAGATGGAATTATATAGCACAGGAAGATAAACAAAGTGAGGCGGAGAGAAGGGCAATTATTACACATATTTTGTATTACAATCCTAAAGCGAAGGGCGAGATAGAAGAGCACTTAAACAATATGCTACTGTATCGTAAGGATAGATGTTATAATGCAAGCCGAATTTGGGAAAGCGATTTACAATTTATGGCAGATAATAATTTTGGTGAGAGTGTAATTGATTTAACTGAGCCGTTAATTGATTTTTGTACTAAACGGGGAATTAAATATGAATTAATATAAAATCAAAAAATATCAAAAGCCGCTCGATGAGCGGCTTTTTTTGATCTGAAAAAATATTACATTTGCGCTTCTGCCGCGGCTACGGCGAGAGTGTCGCAAAGCTCGTTGTACTCGTCACCGTTGTGACCGCGTACCCAAACGTAGGTCATTGTGTGGCGCGAGGTTTCGGCGATAATGCGTTCCCACAGGTCTTGGTTGAGCACCGGCTTTTTGTCTGCTTTGCGCCAGCCGCGAGCCTGCCAGTCCTCGAGCCAGCCCTGCGTCATCGCACCGATGAAATATTGCGAATCAGAGTGAAGCTCGACCTCGCACGGCTCCTTGAGTGCCGCGAGAGCATAGATGACCGCCGATAGCTCCATGCGGTTGTTGGTGGTGGATTTTTCACCGCCGCTTATGCGCTTTTGCCTGTCTCCGTATATCAGCACGGCGGCGTATCCGCCCGGACCTGGGTTGCCCTTGCAGGCTCCGTCTGTGTATATGATTACTTTTTTCATACTCGGTTTTTGAGCTTTTGCAGTCTGACGTCCGTGCCGACGAACTGCACGACGGTGTATTCGCCGAGCAGTCTCGAGTAAACGCGGTCGTTATAACGCTTTTTGATTTCGGCAGGGGATAGATTAGTCGAAATAACCGTCGATAGTCCCTGCAAAAACCTGCGGTTGATTATCTCAAACAGCACCGACGTGTTTGATGCGCTGTTTGCCTCCGAGCCGAGGTCGTCTATGACGAGCAGGGTGCTGTCGTACGGCTCCAAAACGCTCTGGTCCTTGCGCCCGAATCTTACCGCGTCGTACGCGTCGAACATGGCAGGCGCGGTTTCGTAATAGGCGGTAAAGCCTTTTGCGATAACCTCTTTTGCGATGGCGGCGCTGACGTGAGTTTTGCCGAGCCCCGTGCCTCCGAGCAGCAAAAGACTGCGCCCGTCTGCCTCAAAGCCGGTGGCAAAATTGCGGCAAATCTCAAAAACCGACGCCATGGTTTGCTTTGCCTCGCCGGTGTAATAATCGAGGCTCAGATTGTCAAAGCCCTTGCCGAGCAAAGCTTTGCCGATGCCTCCGTTGCCGTATAGATAAGACGCTATCTCTTTGCGGACGCATTCGCATACGCCGCTCTGAGAGTATCCCGTGTCCTGACAAATCGGACATTCGTATTTTACCGCGTCGTAGTCTGTAGGATATCCGTTTACAGCCAAAATTTCCTTGCGGCGCTCGCCGAGGCTCTTGACCTCTGCTTTGAGCGCGTCGAGCGCGGCTTGCCTGCCTGCGCCCTTGGGGAGCAACAGCAGCTTTTGAGGAAACGCCCCGAGCTCCGCGTCGATGGCGGCGATTTGCGGCAGCTCGTCGTGCAGCTGCCGAGTCAGCTCGGCTGCCCTTGAATACGCGGCACTGCGCTGCATCTGCTTGCGTTTTATGACGTCCTGTACTGTCATGGCGGTTATCCTTTCATAGTGTTATTGAGTGCGGCGGTAAAAAATTCGTCGGCGTCAAAGCTGCTTTCGCTGTCCTTGACCTGCTTGTTGCCTGCGATAACGTCGTTTACGGTTTGATAGCCGTTGTCGTGCCAGCTGCGCAGTATTTTGCTCATATAATTGAATGAGGCTTTGCCGATGCTGTTGACGGTTGTTTCAAAAGCGCGGCGAATCATCTCAAAATCAAAATGCCATTCGTTTACCCAGTTGTTTATATGCTCTTTTTCTTCTTTTGACAATTCACGCTCGCCTATTCCAAAGAGCACTCTGATACGGTTTTCATAGTCAGAGAGGGCTTGCACTGCCGCTATGTATTTGTCGAGTGCGTCCAAGGTATCTATGCCGTCGTCGTGCAGGGCGAGTGCCGTGCCCGAAATGTATCTTATATCCTTTTTGCCTCTGACACTGATGCAGAAGTGTGCCGTCGTTATGATAAACGCGCTCGACAGTCCGCAGTGGTCAAATAGGTAAAAAAACGTGTTATAGTCGTTGCGGTTAAATACCTTGCCGATGATATCCGACAACTGCTCGCACATCTGCCTGAAATCGTCGTTTGTTTCGATGGCTTGGGCGATAACCGTCGCGTCGTAGGTCGGTCTGCTCTGCGAGGGGGCGGCGGCAGTCTTTGGCGCCGTGCCTTCGCATAATACGCCTGCACCTATCCAAAAAGCCGCGGCAGTGTCCGCTTCGGCAGGGGACATAGACAGCGCCTTGGCCGCCGAGCTTGCGTCGTACTCGTTGCCTGCGTATAACCAGTAAAGCAGCTTTAGCTGATTGGTGTCACAGCGTTTAACGGTGTCGAGCAACGTGCGAGGCATTATGATAAAGTTGTCTGAAGGCAGAGAAACGGCATACTTTTTTGCCATGGCGCGCTCCTTATGATAATAGCTTTTTTTGCGGACTGATGCTGTATGAGAGCTTGCAGGTTTCGGCGAGGTTGCCGACGATTTCGACGGTGTATTTTATGTCGAGCTTGCCCGTGTTGCCGTCGATGTCGTTGCGCAGCTCCTTGGTACGGACTGCGAGCTGCATCGGAAAAAATCCCGTGTCGTATATGCAGTTGTGACGCGCACCCTGCTCAAAAACCATAGTGGATTTTACTCCGCCGTCCTTGCTGATCGAAACGGTCTCGCCTATGGCGTTGATAGTCGTCTCGACCTCGGTGCCGTCACTGTCGCTCTCGGTATATACGAGGCGGTAGCCCGACTTGGTTTTTTGGATGTAGCCGGTCGCGTTGATATTAAGCGTTTCGGGCTTTTCGACCTGTGGAATGTTGGTCGCGCGCTCGGAACGTATCTTTATGTCTATGGGTGTCTTCATCAATAATCTACTTTCTCTACGTCTATGCAATTAACTTCGCCCGTGATAGGCTTGCCGAAAAACCTTTCGGCGCTCATTCTAAAGCTGTGTGCGTCGTCACTGGTGTAAAACGTCGTATTGCCGCTTTCCGCAATATTGTAGCCACGGTCCTGTATCACGTCAAACAATAACCTCGCCGCCTCTTTGCCCGAGCTTATCAGCTCGGAAGTGGGCAGGAACGAAGCAATCAGCTCCGAAAGCAGCGGGTAGTGGGTACAGCCGAGTATGACTGCGGCAGGCTCCTTGTCTGCAAACGGAGTGAGATATTCGCTCGCTACGGCACGGCATGCGCTGTCGGTGGAACTGATATTCCAGCTTTCGGCGAGAGGGACAAACATCGGGCAAGCGGCTGAAAAAACCTCTAATTTATCGTTTTGTGCCTTAACTGCCGTCTCGAACGCTTTGCTCTTGATTGTAGCCTGAGTGCCGAGAATCAGCACTCTGCCGTTGCCTCTCTCGGCAACCTCACAGGCACGCTTTACCGCACCCTCGATAACTCCGTAAACGGGGGTGGTAAACCTTGACCTCAGCACCGGCAACGAGTTTGACGAAACGGTGCCGCAAGCCGCCAAAACGACGCTCGCGCCCTTGTCGCACAAGAGCCTGCAATCCTGCACCGCGTAGCGGTCGATGACTTCCTTTGACTTTGTGCCATACGGTATGCGAGCCGTGTCGCCAAAGTAAATAAGGTCGGCACTCGGCATCAGAGCCCTTATTTCGCGCAGGGCGGTGAGACCGCCGAGACCGCTGTCAAAGACGCCTATCATACGCCGCGCTCCAGAGCGAGGTCAATGAGCCGCGTGATAAGCTCTGAGTAACTGATGCCCTCGTGTTGCATCAGCGTGGGATACATACTGATGGGAGTAAAGCCGGGAATGGTGTTTATTTCGTTAAAATAATATCCGCCGTCAAAGGCAAAAAAGTCAACTCTCGACAGACCTTCACAGCCGAGCGAGGTATAAACCTTGATAGCCGCGTCACGTATGCCGTTTGCGATTTCGTCACTCAGTCTGGCAGGGATGAAATACTGTGCCGTGTCGTTATTGTATTTGGTATCGTAGTCGTAAAACTCAGCTCCGGGGTTGATTTCGCCGCAGCAGGATGCTATCGGAGCCGAATTGCCGAGCACTGCGACCTCGATTTCCTTGCCGTCAATAAACTTTTCGACCAGCACCTTTTTGCCGTGCTTAAACGCCTCGTCAATGCCCTTGGCGAGCTCGGCACGGTTTTTGCACTTGCTGACGCCGACCGACGAGCCTGCGGACGACGGCTTGACAAACACGGGATAGCCGAATTTGATTTCGCTCTCGGCAATGACCGCGCACATATCAAAGTCGGGCGTCTTGATAGCCGTAATCCAAGGAATGCAGGGCACGTAGCGTGAAACGATGGCTTTGGTTACGTCCTTATCCATCGCGTCTGCGGACGAAACGGTGTCGCATCCGACGTAAGGTATGCCTGCGAGTTTTAAAAGGCCCTGCATGGTGCCGTCCTCGCCGCCTGCGCCGTGCATGACGGGGAATGCGGCGTCGAGCCTTACGACGCTGTATTTTTGATTTGCTTTGTCAAAGACGACAAATCCGTGATGAACCGTGCAGGGCGAAATAACCGCAGGTGACAGGTTTTGAGTGTCATTGAGCCACGAGCCGTCTCTCATGCAGTCGCTTTTGCCGCTGTAAAGATACCACGCACCGCTCTTGTCGATGCCGAGGCGGTAAACGTCAAACGCCGCCTTGTCTATATTGTCGTACACGTTGGCAGCTGAAACACAGCTGACCTCGTGCTCTGACGAAATGCCTCCGAAAATGATGGCAACTGATTTTTTCATATATTTCACCTTACCCTTACGCCGTCTGTAAACACGGCTCTGATATTATATTCGCGGTCCAAAAGTACCATGTCTGCCGCCTTGCCTGGCTCGAGCGAACCGATAACGCCGTCCAAGCCGAGCGCCTTGGCAGGGGTGTAGCTCGCCATCTTGCATACGTCCGGCATAGGCAAGCCCATGTTGAGCAGGTTGCGCACTCCGTACCATATCGGTCTGCAGCTGCCTGCTATCGTGCCGTCCTCGAGGTGACATTCGCCGTCCCTTACTATGCGGTGCCTGCCGAGTATATAGTAGTCGCCGTCGGGCAGTCCTGCAAAAGAGCCGGTGTCGCTGACTAACGAAATGCGGTCGGCACCCTTCATACGGTATATCAGCCTGATAGTCTGCTCGGACAAATGAACGAGGTCGCATATCATTTCACAGGTAACGCGCTTGTCGAGCAGTGCAAAGCCAGCAAGCCCTGCTTCTCTGTGGTGGAGTGAACGCATCGCGTTGAAGGTGTGCGTAATGCGCGTAGCTCCTGCGTCAGCGCCGCTCTCGGCCTGTGCGTAGGTTGCGTCACTGTGACCTAGGCTTACCTTGACACCGTTGTCCGCAAAAAATCTTATTACCTCTGTTGCCCCGGGCATTTCGGGCGCTATGGTGATGATTTTGAGATTGCCCGACCCTGCGTCGAGTAACTGCTCTGCCAGCTCGAGCGAAGGGGCAAAAATGTTTTCGGGCACGAGACCTCCGCACTTTTTGGGGTTGACAAACGGCGCTTCGAGATTGATGCCGAGCACCTTGGCTCCCTTGTTGCCCTTTGCCATCTGCCTCGTGATGTTTTTTTCGGCGGCAAAGAGGTCGTCCTTTGCGAGACATCTGACCGTCGCGAGCACCGCCGTGGTGCCGTACTCGGCTTCAAACGCCTGACCTGCCGCAAAATCTCCGTCGCTCGAGGCAAATTCACTGCCTGCGGCACCGTGAACGTGCGTGTCTATAAAACCGGGGATGAGGTACATCCCTTCGGCGTCTATCGTTTCGTCACCCGTCAGCTGGCCTATCGCTGTGACGAGGCCGTTTTTATATTGCAAATCCGCTTTGTGCAGTCTAAAGTCGCCTGCGACTACACTCGCTCCCTTGATAATCATAGTCCATCCTCCTCTAAAGGATAAAATACCTTCTATAATATAACACAATGCCCGCTCCAATGCAAGATTATTTTGAAAAAAATCTTGCAATATGGCTTTGTCTATGTTATAATTTAAACAATATATAAGGGTAGGTGTTTGCTATGTATGATTATCTTATAGTCGGCGCCGGTCTTTTCGGCAGCGTTTTTGCACACGAAATGACCGCAGCGGGCAAAAAATGCCTCGTTATCGACCGCCGCGAGCATATAGGCGGCAACTGTTACAGCCAAAACCGCGAGGGCATCAACGTACACGTTTACGGTGCGCACATCTTTCATACCTCGGACAAAGAGGTATGGGATTATGTAAACCAATTTTCCGAGTTTAACAATTTTATCAACAGCCCCGTTGCAAATTATAAGGGCGAGCTTTACAACCTGCCTTTTAATATGAATACGTTTTATCGCCTGTGGGGAACTATTACTCCTGCCGAGGCAGAGGCAGAGATACAGCGTCAGCGCGGCGAAATAAAGGGCGAGCCGCAAAACCTCGAGGAGCAGGCCATCAGCCTCGTCGGCAAGGACATTTATCAAAAGCTGATAGAGGGCTATACGCGCAAGCAGTGGGGACGTCCCTGTAACGAGCTGCCTGCTTTTATCATCAAGCGCCTGCCCGTCAGATTTACCTACGACAACAATTATTTTACCGACCGCTATCAGGGCATCCCGATAGGCGGATATACTCAGATATTCGACAAGCTTTTAAAAGGCGTCGAGGTACGCCTCGGGTGCGACTATTTTGCCGACCGCGCGTATTATGACGGATTGGCAAAAAAGATAGTCTATACCGGCAGAGTGGACGAGTTTTTTGACCTCTGCTACGGCGAGCTCGATTACCGCGGACTGAGGTTTGAGACCGAGACGCTCGATATGCCAAACTATCAGGGCAACGCGGTAGTCAACTATACCGAATACGAGATACCCTACACCCGTATCATCGAGCACAAGCATTTTGAAGCTTCGCAGTCGCCAAAAACCGTTATCACGCGCGAATATCCTGCCGCTTGGCAGCACGGCGACGAGCCTTACTATCCCGTCAACGACGACCGCAACAATCAGTTATACGCACGCTACGCCGCGGCGGCAGCCGAGAGAAAAGACGTTATCTTCGGCGGCAGGCTCGGCATATACAAATACCTCGATATGCACGCCGTTATCAGACTGGCGCTCGACGAGGTAAAAAAAGAAAAGGACAGATAAATCATGAAGATTATCACTTTTGCAATACCGTGTTACAATTCCGCGGCTTATATGCGTAAGTGTATCGAAAGCCTCTTGCCGGGCGGAGATTTTGTCGAAATATTGCTTATCGACGACGGTTCTACCAAGGATAACACCGCCGAAATCGCCGACGAATACGCCGCAAAATATCCCGGCATAGTCCGCGCAATACATCAGCCAAACAAGGGACACGGCGGTGCGGTAAATACCGGCATCCAAAACGCCACGGGCATTTATTTTAAGGTCGTTGACAGCGACGACTGGGCAGACGGCTACGCATACTCCAAGATTTTGTCGGCGCTCGGCAAAATGACAAAGCCCGAAAATCAGGTTGACGCGCTGTTTGCCAACTTTGTTTACGAGAATGAAGCCGTTGTGCACAAGCACAAGCTCATTTACCGCGGCTACCTGCCCGAGGACAGAGTGTTTGGCTGGGACGAGGTCAAAAACCTGCCGCCCGACAAATATCTCATGATGCACGCTATCTTTTACCGCACCGAGTTGCTCAGAGAGTGCGGCTTGGTTATACCCGAGCATACTTTTTACGTTGACAATATTTTTGTCGCCGCGCCTCTCAGATACGTGCGTAGGATGTATTACGTTGACGTATGCTTTTACCGCTATTTCATCGGCAGGTCCGACCAATCGGTCAAGGAATCAAACCTTATCAAAAATCTCGGCAACCAGTTTACCGTCACCGAGTACCTTGTCGATATGCTGCTCGAAACGCCGGGTGGCACAGGCATCCCTCAGTGCGACCGCATGGTACTGAACGTCTTGATAGGCTGTCTCACGGTCTGCACGGTGTTTACCTACCGCTCAAACAGAGAGGACTATAACAAGAGACTGCAGAGCCTCTGGGAGCTTATTGCCACCGATTACAATCTCAATAAAAAAGTGCATAGCAAGACCCTTATCAAGCTGATTACCATTCCCGGTGAATTCGGCAAACTGCTCGCAAGCAAGGGCTACGAAATATATAATACATTTAACGGAGCGAACTGATGAAAAAGAGATTTTGCACACTGATTTCTCTGCTATTGATAGCAGCACTCCTCGCAGCTTGCACTGCCGACGTTGCCGGCGGTGAATCAAGCCTTACGGACGTTTCGGACGCCGAGTCCGCAGTATCAAAGTCAGACGAGACCTCGCAGCCTGATGCTTCAGGCGACGAATCGCAGTCTGAGCAGAGCGACGAAGTTTCTGCAGAATCTGAGCCCGATACCTATTACACCGCGGTGTCGATAGGCAAGAGCTATACGCTATCCGTTGCTACCAACCCGACCTATCCCGATTCGCACGGGATAGAGCTGACCGACGGCATATTGGCACCGAGCACGGCAGGCTACTCCTTTGCCGGCGCCGCAGGCTTTAACGATAACGTCTCCGTTGTCGTTGACCTCGGAGACGACGGCAAAAAAATCAACCGATTTGAGGTTGAGTACGTCGTGCAAAAGAGCTCGGGTATTCATCCCATGCAGTCCTGCACCGTTTACGGCTCGAATGACGGCACCGAGTATAAATCGCTCGGCTCACTTTCCGTGCCTGCTTATGCCGAGGGACCTCAAACCGCAACTCTCGATATTGCCAAAGTTGATTACAGATATATCAAGTTTACCTGCAACAGGGGCGGCTCATTCCTGTTTTTGTCCGAGGTCACCGTATTTGCAGACGTAGAGCCTGCAAAATCCAAGGTTTTTGAGACGGCTAAGGAGTTATATGCTGCTAACGGCTTGTCCGACGGCGACACAGCAGCCGGTATAGCAGCCGTTGCTTCGGGAAAAGCAGTAAATAAATCGCTCACCGAAACGCTGATTTCAAAGGGCAAGGCGTACTCGTTCCTTGACGGGGATTTTGACACCCGTGCCGGCTCAAACGACTATTATTTGACAGACGGCTCTTACGGCAATTCGATTTACGATGCGGCTTGGGTAGGAGCTTCGGCGGCAAAGAAAAACGCCTTAACTTTGATGCTCGGCAATATTTCCGACGCATACAGATTCGTTCTACACGCATATTCAAACGAGGCAATGCATATTTGCCTGCCGGCGTACGTTGACGTTTTTGTCGGCTCAAAGACGACGGAGCTCACCCGTATCGGCAGAGTATATGCAGGTGAAGTACAGACCGGCTCTTATACCTACGAGATTGTTTTGAGCACGTGCGTCAAGGCAAACTACGTGAGATTCGTCTTTGCGCAGGGTGAAAAAGACGCATACTATTGGTTTGAGGAGGCCTGCGTTTACGCATACCGTACGGCTAGCACGGGCACGAGAACCACGGTTTACGACCCGGTAGTGCTGCCTACGGTCACCAATGACGAGTATTACGATAGCACAGTCAGCGACTATAATACCACCCAAAACCTTTTAAAGGGTTTGCCTCAGCAGATAATGGCAGCCAACGAGCTTTCATACGAGAGCTACGGCGGATATCATCAGAATACCGAGCCTGAATGCAAGTGGCTGACCGACGGCAAATACGCCGCAGGCACAGACTGCTATGCATTTGATTGGTTTCATTTTAAAAGCGGTGGCAAACGCACGATATTTTACGATTTTACAAAGGTCGTAGCGGTCAAGTCGTACAGCCTCAGCTTTTTAAATCACGATAATTGGGGCATATTCGCACCGGATACGATCACGGTAATGCTGTCAACCGACGGCGTCACGTGGTACAAGGCGGGCGAGAGCAGTCGCAAGCTGACAGGCGACAAAGCGGCTTACGCCATACTGTACGATAAAGAGTTTGACAAGGCATATCAGGCACGTTTTGTAGCCATTAGTTTTGGCATCAGCGAACACGTCTTTGCCGATGAATTTGTAATAAACGGCACAAAAAATGCGAGTGCGGCTATCAAGCTGACCGATTCCGGATTTGCTACCACCACTATCGGCGGCACGTCCTCCGACGCGGCATATCAGGCACCCTCCGAATCACTGCTCGGCGGCGTTCACGACGTCATGCTGATTTATCACAATTTCTCGAGCGCAAACTATAACAAGGATTTCTTTATGCCCTACGTCGCATATCTCGACGAGGACAAAAACGTAAAAGACACGTTTATCGACGGCTATCTGTTTTTGCCCGACGTAGGCGTTATGGTTAAGGGCAAGCCTACGAGCACAAACTATAAGGTTGACTGGGACAGCCTGTTTAATTCGTTGTTTAAGTCGGGTCAAAACTTTGACGGGCTCGAGCAGGCGGCAGCCGAGACTGCGACGGCACTCGGACTCACCGATTTTAAGGTCAAGGCGTTTGCTACCATTCCTTACATCTCAGCTACGCTCAAAGATTTCGGTGACGTTGACGGCGACGGCAAGAGTGAGGATTTTACAAACCTTGCAGACCGTATCAAGGTCGTCAAATGGTACGTTGAAAGAGTTACCGCCGAGTTTAATTCTCGCGGCTATCAGCACATCGAGCTTTGCGGTTGGTATTGGTTCCAGGAATCCGCAGGCGGTACCGAAGACTATGTAACCATTCCTGCGGTCAGCGAGTATATTCATTCTATTGGCTCACAGCTTTTTTGGATACCTTATTTCTGCGCAGGCGGCTATTCCGATTGGCAGGAGCTCGGCTTTGACGTCTGCTGTATGCAGCCGAACTATGCGTTCAACGCAGACGCCGACTATTCGCGCATAACTTCCGCGGCTTCTATTATTAAGCAATACAATATGTGTATTGAAATGGAAATGAGCTGGGATATTTTAGATTCTAATACCAGCTACGATAAGTGGATGGATTATCTGGCAGGCGGTATCGAATACGGATATATGAATGACAGCATCCACATGTATTATCAGTCGTTGCAGGCTTTGGCATCTGCGTCAAGGAGCACCGACAGCCGTGTGAGACTGATATATGATTATACCTATCTGTTCGTCAAGGGCAAGCTGACTCCTGCCGCAAAGCCGACAGACAAGACTGTAGAGGTCAAGGCTGACACGGTCTTTGTCGGCGACCTCGGCACTGCTGACGGTATCGGCAGCTACAAGATTACGCTATCGACAGAGCACGGGTCGATACTCGTTACCGCAGACGGCAAATATTATTATTACCCCGAAAAAGGCTTTAAGGGCACCGATTCCTTTACTTTTGCAGTTAACAACCTCGTAGGTTGGTCTGAGAGTGCCACTGTCACGTTTAATGTAAAATAACATAAATTTACGGAGCCACTGATGAAAAAGAGATTTTGCACACTGATTTCTCTGCTATTGATAGCAGCACTCCTCGCAGCTTGCACTGCCGACGTTGCCGGCGGTGAATCAAGCCTTACGGACGTTTCGGACGCCGAGTCCGAATCTTCTGCCGAGGCATCCGCAGACACTTCGTCCGAGACCTCAAAGGAGGAATCTGCCGAAGAATCAAGAGAACCCGACGTTTACACTTATTACACGGCTGTTTCTATAGGCAAGTCCTACACGCTGACAACGGCGCCGAGCGACACCTATCCCGATAGCTACAACAGTGAGCTGACTAACGGTCTGCTCGCTCCGGCAGGCTCGGGCTACAGCTTTGACGGTGCGTGCGGCTTTAACGGCAATACCAACGTCATCATCGACCTCGGCGAGGACTGCACGCGCATCAATCGCATAGAGGTAGAGTATATTTCGACATACACCGCGGGACTTGCACCTCTGTCGAGGGGCACGGCTTACGGCTCTAACGACGGCACCACGTACGATATGCTCGGTACACTCAGCATACCAAAGTACGAGGAGGGCGTTCAGACTGCAACGCTCGATTTGGCAAACGCAGTTGATTACAGATACATCAAGATAAATTGCGTCAAGGGCGGCGCTTGGCTGTTTTTGTCCGAGGTAACCGTCTGTGCCGACGTTGAACCTAACACGGAAAACAAACTGATTGACGGTATAAAGGCAGTTTACGCAGAGCTCGGTCTCAAAAACGGCGATACGCAAAAAGGCATTTCCGCGATTGTTTCGGGACAGACGCCCGACAAATCCTTGACCGAGACACTGGTTTCGCAGTCAAAGGATTATACCATCGCCGACAAAACCTACGACAGCCGCACTACCGAGATTGACGGCAAGCTCACCGACGGCAACTACGGCTCGGGCTTTGAGGACGGCGGCTGGGTAGGCCTCGACGCCACAAAGTCAAACTCCATTACGCTTTCGCTCGGCAGTGTAAAAGACGCATACAGATTTGCGCTCTGCGCTTACGCTTACAATAACGTAGGCGTATATCTGCCGGATTACATAGACGTTTACGCAGGCACCAAAAAGGCAGAAATGAGCTTTGTTGGCAGAGTATATTCGGGCTGTGTTTCACAGGGCAGCTTTACCTACGACATCGTGCTGAGCTCCTGCGTCAATGCAAATTACGTAAAGTTTGTTATCCCCGCAGCCGAAAAAGGCCACTATTGGTTTGAGGAAGCGGCGGTATTTGCATACCGTACCGAATCTACCACCGCAGGCAAGATGGTTTACGACCCCGTCGTACTGCCCGAGGTCACAAAGGACGAGTATTTCAGCAGCAGTGACAAGGATTATAACGACACCATAGACCTCATCAAGGGCTTGACACAGCAGATAAGGGCCGCCAACGAGCTGCCTTACGAAACCTACGGCGGAGGCAATAACAATACTCCTGCTACCTCCACGCTGTTGACCGACGGCAAAAACGCAGGCTCTACCTACTGCTACAGCGGTCAGTGGTTCCACTTTATGAACGGCGGCAAGCGCACGGTATTTTACGACCTCGGCAAGCTCGCGGCTGTCAAGTCGTACAGCTTTAACTTCCTCCAGCAGACCGAATGGGGCATTTCCGCTCCCGAAGTCATCACCGTAATGCTTTCGGCTGACGGACAGAATTGGTACAAGGCCGCCGAAAGCGTCAAAAAGGATAACGGCTCCACCGGCGCGTACGCTATCAAGTACAGCGGTGAATTTGACAAGGCTTATCAGGCAAGATTTGTCGCTATTATGTTCAGCGTCGGCTCACACGCATTCGCGGACGAGTTTATCATCAGCGGTACAAAGAACGTAAGCGGCGCAACCAAGCTCAAGGATTCGTCACTCGGCACCGTCATACTCGGCGGCACCCGCACCCCCGGCTATCAGGCTCCGTCTGCGGATTTGCTCGGCGGCGTACACGACGTCATGCTGATTTATCACAATATCAAGGGTCAAAGCTACGGCAAGGACTTTTTTATGCCTTACGTCGCATATCTCGACACCGACGGCAAGATAGTAGATACTATGTTTGACGGCTATCTCTTCCTCCCCGGCGTAGGCGTTATGTCAAAGGGCAAGCCGACCTCTACAAACTATAAGGAAGACTGGGATTCGCTATACGCCTCGCTGTTTGCAAAGGGTCAAAACTTTGACGCCCTCGAGGAAGCGGCGGCAGAAACGGCAAACGCTCTCGGCTTAAAGGACTACAAGGTTAAGGCTTACGCTTCGTTCCCGTACATCGACGCTACGCTCAAGAGCTTTGGCGACGTTGACGGCGACGGCAAGAGCGAGGACTTTACAAACCTCGCAGACCGTATCAAGGTCGTCAAGTGGTACGTTGAAAGAGTTACCGCCGAGTTTAACGCTCGCGGATATCAGCACATAGAGCTTTGCGGTTGGTATTGGTTCCAGGAGGAAGCCGGCGGCAAGGAGGACTATATCACCATCCCTGCAGTCAGTGAGTACGTTCATTCGGTAGGCTCACAGCTTTTCTGGATACCTTATTACTGCGCGAGCGGCTACTCGGATTGGCAGGAGCTCGGCTTTGACGTATGTTGCATGCAGCCCAACTTTGCATTCAGCGCGAACGTAGGCAAATCTCGCATACAGTCCGCCGCAGACATCATCAAGGCTTATAATATGTGTATCGAAATGGAAACGAGCGGCAAGGTCCTCAGTGATATGCTCTATTTCAAAAAGTATATGGGCTATCTGTCCGGCGGTATCACCTGCGGATATATGAACGGCTGTATCAGGATGTATTATCAGGACGTAGGCGTTATCGCGGCGGCATCCAAAAACGGTGACAGCCGCATAAGACTGGTTTACGATTACACGTATCAGTTTATCAAGGGCACGCTTTCGGGTCCCGAAACGATAAAGGATTTTGCCATCACCTGTGATGCAGACACCGTTTACGAGGGCAGGCTTGCCGAATACAGCACTACCGCGATTTACAAGCTGACGCTCTCGACACAGCACGGCAGCGTTTCGATATGCGAGGACGGCACCTTCTATTACTTCCCCGAAGCAGGCTTTACCGGCACCGATTCGTTTGAGTTTGCGACGAGCAACTATATCGACTGGTCCGGCTCAACAAAGGTTACCATTACGGTAGGCTGAATATAACGGAGGTGTTATTATGAACTTTTTTGAAGAACTCAAGAATTATGACCCGATAGTCGCCGAGGCTTGTGACAAAGAGCTCGAGCGTCAGAGACACAACATCGAGCTTATAGCGAGCGAAAATATCGTTTCAAGAGCGGTATTGCTCGCCGCAGGCGGCATACTTACAAATAAATACGCCGAGGGCTATCCGTCCAAGAGATATTACGGTGGTTGCCAGTGCGTTGATATAGTCGAGGACATCGCTCGCGACAGAGCCAAAAAGCTCTTTGATGCCGAGCACGCCAACGTACAGCCTCACTGCGGTGCGAGCGCAAACCTCGCGGTGTTTTACGCGCTTTTAAACCCGGGCGACACCGTAATGGGTATGAACCTGCAGCAGGGTGGACACCTTTCGCACGGGTCTCCCGTTAATATTTCGGGCAAATACTTTAACGTCGTGCCTTACGGCGTAAACCCCGTTACCGAAACCATCGACTACGACGAATTGCAAAAGACCGCTCTGCAGGTCAAGCCAAAGCTGATAGTCGTCGGAGCGAGCAACTATTCGCGCATCATCGACTTTAAGCGTTGCCGCGAGATAGCCGATTCGGTCGGCGCGTACCTCATGGTAGATATGGCGCACATCGCAGGCCTCGTCGCCGCAGGCGTACATCCTTCGCCCGTGCCTTACGCCGACGTAGTAACCACTACGACGCATAAGACGCTCAGAGGTCCGAGAGGCGGTATGATACTCTGCAAAGAGCAGTTTGCCAAGGATATAGACAAGGCTATATTCCCCGGCACTCAGGGCGGCCCCCTGATGCACATTATCGCCGCCAAGGCGGTTGCGCTCGGCGAAGCAATGACCGACGAGTTTAAGCAGTACGGCAGACAGATAGTTGACAATGCCAAGACGCTTTGCTCCACTTTGCAGGGACGCGGCATAGACATCGTTTCGGGCGGCACCGACAATCACCTGATGACCGTCAAGCTGCTCGGCAAGGACATCTCGGGCAAAGAGCTCGAAGCCCGTCTCGACGCTGTCCACATTACCGCAAACAAAAACACCATACCCTTTGACCCTGCCAGCCCGTTTATCACGAGCGGCGTTCGCATAGGCACTCCCGCCGTCACGACGAGAGGCTTTAAGCAAAAGGAAATGGTGGCAATCGGCAATATGATAGCCGACATCATCGACGACTTTGACGGCAATAAGGACAAGGTTTTGCAGGAGGTTCTCGACCTCTGCGCCGCTTATCCCATTTATCAGTAATCAAACAAAAAATCACCTGTCGCAATGAAGCAACAGGTGATTTTGTTATTATCGGTTTACAGCTTTGCCAAAATCGCTCTCGCGGCGCAGATGCCCGATGCGCCTGCCTGAGCCAGACCTCTCGTGATGCCGGCGCCGTCGCCGATGGCGTACAGTCCGGGGAGCTTGGTTTCGAGCTCGGGTGAAAGCTCGACGCGAGCCGAGTAAAACTTGACCTCGACACCGTATAGCAGGGTGTCGTAGTTAGCCGTGCCGGGCGCGAGCTTGTCGAGTGCGTAAATCATATCTATGATGTTATCCATGTGACGCTTTGGCAGTACGAGCGAAAGGTCGCCGGGCGTAGCCGCGAGCGTAGGATGCGTCGTCGAATGCTGCAGTCTGTGCTCGTTGGTTCTGACACCGCGCACGAGGTCGCCGAAGCGTTGAACCAGCACGCCGCCACCGAGCATATTGGACAGCGAAGCGATGTGATGGCCGTAGTCGTTGGGAGAATTAAACGGCTCGGTGAAACGGTTTGAAACGAGCAGTGCAAAGTTGGTGTTTTCGCTCTGGAGCTTTGGGTCTGCGTAGCTGTGACCGTTAACGGTGATGAGACCGTCAACGTTTTCGGCTACTACCTGACCGTGGGGGTTCATACAGAAGGTACGAACTGCGTCGCCGTAGAGCTTGGAGCGGTATATAAGCTTTGATTCGTAAACTACGTCGGTTATAGGCTCAAAAACCTTGGCAGGCAGCTCGACGCGCACGCCGAGGTCAACCTGGTTGTTGACGCACGAAAGTCCGAGGTGCTTTGCTACGTTTGTAAACCACGCACAGCCCGAGCGTCCGGGAGCCGCTACGCAGTAGGTGCAGTCAACGTCACTGCCGTTTTTGAGCGTGAGCTTGTAGCCGCCGTCTGCGACGTCTATCGTCTCGACGTGGCAGAGGAATCTGAATTCGACTTTTTCACGCAGATACTCGTATATATTGGCGAGAATCTGACGGTTGCGCTCGGTGCCGAGGTGCTTGCATTTTGCCTGCAGCAGGTGGAGGTCGTAGCCGAGTGCCTTGACTTCGAGTGCCTTGGCTTCCGGCGTGTCGGTCGAAAAGACCTCGGTCGTGGCACCGAAGGATACGTTAACCGAATCAACGTAGTCGATGAGCTCCATAAGCTTGACCTTGTCGATATATTCGCCGAGCCAACCGCCGAATTCGGTGGTAAAATTATATTTGCCGTCCGAAAAAGCTCCTGCTCCGCCAAAGCCCGACATGATGGCACAAGGCTTGCAGCCTGCGCATTGCTTGACCTTGCCTGCGACTATAGGGCAGCCTCTGCCGTAAATATCGTGTCCGCTCTCGAGCACAACTATCTTGAGCGAGGGCTTTTGCTTTATGAGTTCGTATGCGGCATAAATGCCTGCCGTGCCGGCACCTATGACGGCTATGTCGTATTTCATGATTAACGGTCCTTTCGATTGGGGTTTTGTTCTCACGAGATACAATATTAACATAAACGTACCGTTATGTCAATTATTTACGCGTTAAAAAAGCACTCCGAACGAGTGCTTTTTTGAGATTTTTGCTATTTTTTTGACGTTTTGCGGTAGGCGATGAACGCCGCGGAACCGACGATAGCGACGACTAATATCACGATAATCGGCAGTACGGGGGACGCCTGCGGCTTTTCGCCGTCAGCCTCGGGATGCTCTGAGGCGTCGGATTCATAGCTTTCATCCGCTACGGATAAAGTGTCTGCGCTGCTCTCGTCAGAGCCTTTTTGGCTTTCGTCCGCGGCGACGCTGATTTCCTCCGAAGCTTCGGGCTCTGTCGGTATCTCCTCTTTTGAAACCTCGTCTGCCGTGGTGCAGGCAAACTGTATCGTGCCTCCGTGATACATCTCGGATATTGAGTCGCTGATAAGCGAAATGTTTTTGAGGCTAAAGCTCTTGCCCTCGGCGTCGCTCTTTAGCACCTTAAAGGTGTAGTCGGTGTAAAACTCGCCAGACTGTCCGCCTACCCCCGTCATATACATGAGGTGCGCGCAGGTGTAACTGCCGTCCGACTGCATCGAAAGGTTCTCATAATAGTCGGGATTTGACGAATATTCGTTCCATTTTTCGGGCAATACCGTGTCTGCCGAAACAAACTCAAACCGCTTTGCGTCGTATGCGAGAGTATATTCGACGAGCGCAAATCCGACGGGGTCAGTGACGTCGGTAACAGATACCCTAAAGGTGAACGTTTCACCGTCAAAAACGGCGTTTTTGACCGTCAGCGTGGCGGTGTTTGCCGCCGAGACGGGCATGGCAAGTATCGCAAAGAGCGAAACCGCGATGAGTAAAACTACGGTTTTTTTCATAATCATTTACGCTTTTTTCTTGCGGGACAGTATGATAACTCCCGCTATAATGCCTGCGGCGAGCACTGCACCGAGTATGATGCAGAGCAGTGTGAGGTCGGGTGCGGCTTTTGTCACCGAGCCGACGATATCGAGCTCTGTATTTGAGTATTTTTGTTCGGTTTTTGCAGTCTTTTCAAACCCTGCGTAAACCGTGCCCGTGGTGGGGAACTGTGCCTTTGCCGAGCATTCGGCGTCGGTGTACCAGCCCGTGAACGAGTAGCCGTCCTTGGCAGGCTCGCCCTTGGGGGTAAACTGCTCGCCCTTTGCGCCGTAGTAGGTGTGCTTTACGCCGTCAACTACCGTCGTCAGCTGTGCGTCGTCTGCCGTGCCGAGGAAATAGTAGTCAAACGTTACCTCCTGTCCGCCACTCGAAACGACAAAGTAAACGCTGTTTACTGTCATTTCGCCCGTGATGTAATCTGTGAGGTCGATATATCCGTAAAGGTCGCCTCTGATGTCGCTCTCGACGTTGGTGTGGTCGTAGCCGAGCGCACGGTAAAACGAACTCGTAAAGACGTATTCCCTGCCGCCTGCGTTGAGATACAGGCTCCAGTACGCATATCCGGTTTCGGACGAAACGGCAAAGTAAAGTCTGTTGTATTTGTCAAAGTTGACCTTTTTGTTGACCCGGTGCACAAAGGTTGACCAGTTTGCGCCCGAGCGCGCGTGCTCGACGGTCAGTCCGCCGTCAAGCTTTAGAGTATAATCGTCGTTGCCTGATGAAAAAGACAGCTCGCTTTCGCTCTTTGGCATAAGGTCGATTTTGTCTATATAATCAGCCTCGTCGTCCTTGCCGCCCTTGCCGTAGGTTATCGTGGAGGCAAGTCCCTCGTAGCCAAAGTAGCCCGTGCTCCTTATCGTTTGCGGTACAACGTATTCCGCCGTGTCGGGCTCGGTCTCGTACTCAAATGTGTCTTTATTTGTGTTTCTCAGATAAGTGAGCGTGTCACCCGAAAGTCCGTAGTGTATATCGGCACTCTCGTTTTTGCCTTCGGTAACGTATGTGCCGAAGGTGACGCTGTCGGTGGTTATCGAACGGCTTGAAGGGATGAGGTCGAGCTGTACACCGAATTCGTCAAGGTACTGAGGGAAATAGTTTACGTCGTCAAACGTGGGCGAATAAGTGGTGACGTCCATATATCCGTCCTCGTTAATCTTTAGCATCCTGACAAAGCCTTCGCCGTCGCAGGAATAGCCGTTAATCTTGTGTGCGACGCTGTTTTGCAGCTCGGCAAACTGATAGTCGGCGAGCATTTCATAGACCTTGCGGTCGGTGCCCTCGACCTCGCGCCACTGGTTGCAGGCTCCGGGCTCGTGGCCGCAGAGTATCATTTTGACGTTGGCGTTGGGGACTACCATTCTGTCCCATATTACGTTGCTGTTTTCGCTTACAAATGTACCGTCGGGGCTGATGTACTCGTGAGTGCAGATGACTGCGTTGCGGGCTGCGTACTTGGCGAGGACCTCGTTTACCCAGCCGATAGTCATTTCGTCGGCAAAATCATAGCAACCGAGATAAACGAATATAAAGTCGTAGCCGCCTACGGTTATGAGGTCGTAGTGCGAGGAATTGTTTTTGATATTGCCGCCGTACCAATCAAAGTCTTGGTATCTTGCGGCACCGAACTGAGAATAAAAGAATTTATATTCGCCGACTGTGTGTTTGACGTCGTGGTTGCCGGTGACTACGCCGTTAGGCACGCCTGCATCGTCCAAAATCTTTTGTATATCCGACGCAACCTTAAACTCGGCATATCCCTGTGCGTCGCTCGTTACCGTATCGTCGGCAAGGTCGCCTGTGTGGACTACGTACGCGAGAGTGCCGTTTTGGTACTGCTTTACAAAATAATTCATATCGTCGATATACAGATAATTGAGGTCTGCAAACGAGGTTTCGTACTGAGTGTCCGAAATCCAGCCTATGGTGTTGCCCGAATACCGATTGTAGGGCGAAACCTTTACGCGCAGCTTGCCGTCTTGAGTGCGGCCCTCGGTAGTGATATTAAAGCCCGTTTCCACTCCGCTCTCGGCGTAGCCTACGGTATCCCAATCGCCGTTTGCGTGGTTATAGACCTCGACGAGTATGGGACTGCCGTTGCCCGTGGTGCCCTTGTAGCCGATAAACGCGCTCGCGCTGTCGCCTACGTTGACAACAAAAGACTGGTAGGGCGTCGTGTCGCCGACTGCCTCGGTGGTGTAGCCCGTAACGGGTATCAGCACCTCAGATTCACTGCGCAGGGCTGTCGTATCTTTTTCGCCGAGGCGGTTGGAATATGCGTTGACCTCGATGACCGACGTGGCGGTGTAATCGGTTGCCATCGCGTCCTCGACTGCCTCTTTTGCCGTAAACAGGCAGGTCTTTGTGACCGAGTTTCCTGCTTCGTCGGTTGCGGTTAAATATAAATAGTGGTCGCCCTCGCAAAGTTCGGAGTAGCTGATTTCGGTTTTATTGGTTTTAACGCCGTCGAGCAAAGCCTCAAAAGTGACCTTGTGAAGGTCGGTGGCCTTGTAGGTCAGCATACCGTCGGTGCTTATTTCTACTATGGGAGCGGTGTTATCTATGACGACCGTTTCGCTCGAAATCTCGTTGCCGTCTGCGTCAAAGGTTTTGAGCGTGTGCTCACCGTCTGCAAACTTTGCGGTGTCTATCGTCACCGAATTGCCCAAGTCCCCGAGAGGGAGGCAAAAGCCGAGCTTGATGGGCACGTTGGGTGTCGTGCCGCCCTTGCTCGTGCTGTTATTCCATCCGTCGCCGAGGGCTATCGGCGTGGCGTAAGCCGCTTCGGTGGTGGTAGAGCCTTTTGCGTTTTGTATCGGCAGATATTTGACGAGCTTTGTCGGGGTCATTGATTTGCCGAGCACGTCCGTCGTCGCAGTGATGTACTGGATATTAAAGTCGTCAACGTTATACGTGCCGTAAACGAGCTTTTCGGCAGAGTTGTCGGCGGTAGGGGTGCCAGTGTGCATCGTGATGGTAAACTCAGACTCGTTTGTGCATCCGATTAACTCGACGTCAAACGTATTAGTACCGTTTGCCAGTATGCCGATGATTTGCTCTCCGACCTGCAGGCGCGTGTATTTATAGTCAATGCCGGTGCATTCTATTTTGAGAGTAATATTCAGCTTGTCGGGCATGGATGCCTCGTATTTTGTGCCGTCAAGCTCGGCGTATGCTTCGCTTGCAGACAGTGCAAAGGTGTAATCGCCGCCTATGACCTTAGGCTCTGCGGCGAGTGCCGTAATACTGCCGCATACTGCCGCAAGCATAGCCAAAACGGTAATCAGTGACATTATTTTAGTTCTCATATATACACCTCTCCATTATACGTTGCGTTTATTATACATTTATAAAGAATTATTGTCAAGTCTGTGTTGACATCGCGCGCGCGATTTGTTATAATAACGCTATTAAATAGGAGTAGTATGGCTCAATGAACAAAATACTGACTTTCGCCAATCAAAAAGGCGGCGTAGGCAAAACGACCTGCGCTCTCAATATAGCCGCGTGCCTCGCCCGCAGCGGCAAAAAAGTGTTATGCGTGGACAGCGACCCTCAGGGCAATCTCACGAGCGGTCTCGGCGTCAGCAAGAGATGCGGCGGCGACACCGTTTACGACGTGCTGATAGGCCGTGTCAAGGCGAGCGAAGCTATCGTCAAAACTCAGGTCAGAGGTCTTAACCTCATTCCCTCGGGCATGACGCTCGTCGGTGCCGAGCTCGAGCTGGTTGACGAGGAAAACCGCGAATACCGCCTGCGCGACGCACTTTCGCTCGTCAAGGACGAGTACGATTATATCATCATCGACTGCCCTCCGTCGCTCGGACTGCTGACCGTCAACGCTCTCGCGGCGTCAGACGGCGTGGTTATACCCGTGCTGTGCGAATATTTTTCGCTCGAGGGCTTGTCTCAGCTTTCGATAACTATAAAGCAAATCAAAAAACTATACAACCCCGCACTCGAGCTCGTAGGCGTGCTCATCAATATGTTTGACGGCAGGCTCAACCTTTCGCTGCAGGTAATGGAGGAGATAAAGCGTTACTTCCGTGACAAGCTCATCGCCACTCCGATACCGCGCAACGTCAGGATAAGCGAATCCCCGAGCCACGGTCTGCCCGTCACCGAGTACGACCGCAATTCTAAGGGTGCGGCGGCGTTTGCAATGGCGGCGCGTGAGATAGACAAGCGTTGCGGAGGTATGTAATATGGCAGTTAAAAAAGGACTGGGCAGGGGTCTCGACGCCCTGCTGTACGACAACACGGTAGAGAGCTCCGCAGGCAGCGGAGTAATGGTTATCAAGCTCGCCGACATAGAGCCAAATCCGGCTCAGGCGCGCAAGGAGTTTGACGAAACGGCTCTGCAGGAGCTGTGCGACTCCATCAAGCTGCACGGCTTGGTTCAGCCTATCGTGGTAAGGAACGTAAACAACGGTTTTTATGAGATAATCGCGGGCGAAAGGCGCTGGAGAGCCTGCCGTATGGCAGGGCTTACCGAGGTGCCTTGCGTAGTCAAGGACGTTGACGAGCGCACCGCCGCCGAGCTGTCTCTTATCGAAAATCTACAGCGCGAGAACCTCAATCCGATCGAAGAAGCCGAGGGCTATCGCACTTTGATGGATACCTACGGCTTGACGCAGGAGGTCGCGGCAGAGCGAGTCGGCAAATCCCGCACCGCAGTTGCCAACATCCTGCGCATACTGCGCCTGCCGGATAAGGTCAAGGCACTCGTTTTGAGCAAGGATTTGACATACGGCCACGCACGCACGCTCGTGCCGTTGTGTGACAAGCTGTCGGACGACGAATTGCTGAGAACGGCGCAGACCGTAGTGGGCAACCACCTGTCGGTGCGTCAGACCGAGCAGTTAGTCAAGACGCTGATGAATGCAAAGCCGGTACAGCAAAAGTCACCCGTGGTGCACGTCGCTTATTACAAGCAGCTCGAAAACCGCGCCAGCTCGAGCCTCGGCAGACGGGTTTCCATAAGGCGCAAGCCCGACGGCAGCGGCAATATTTCGCTCGCTTATTCGAGCACCGACGACCTCGAAGCTCTCTTTAAGTCGCTGTGCGGCAAAAACTTTTTTGAATCAGAACAATAATATTTTGGAGATAAAACAATCATGTTAGATATCAAGTTTGTCAGAACCAACCCCGAAATCGTAAAACAAAACATACGCAATAAGTTTCAGGACGCCAAGCTGCCGCTCGTAGATGAGGTTATCACGCTTGACGAGCAAAAGCGCGCTATCGAGCAGGAGGGCAACGACCTCCGCTCCGAAAAAAACCGCATCAGCAAGCAAATCGGCGCACTCATGGGCGCAGGCAAAAAGGACGAGGCAGAGGCTGCCAAAAACCGCGTCAAGGAGATTAACGCACGCCTCGACGAGATAGCCAACCTCGAAAAAGAGCTCCCCGAGCAGATTACCGATATACTGATGCGTCTGCCCAATATCATAGACCCATCCGTGCCTATCGGCAAGGACGACAGCATGAACGTCGAGGTAGCACGCTTCGGCGAGCCCGTCACTCCCGACTTTGAGATACCTTATCACGCCGAAATAATGGAGAGCTTTGCAGGTCTCGACCTCGATTCCGCACGCAGAGTTGCAGGCAACGGCTTTTATTATCTCACCGGCGACATCGCACGCCTGCACAGCTCCATACTCAGCTATGCGCGCGACTTTATGATTAACAAGGGCTTTACCTACTGCGTACCTCCGTTTATGATTCGCAGTGACGTAGTAAAGGGCGTTATGTCGTTTGCCGAAATGGACGCCATGATGTATAAGATTGAGGGCGAAGACCTCTATCTCATCGGCACCTCTGAGCACTCTATGATAGGCAGATATATCGACCAGATTATCCCAGAGGAGAGCCTGCCTCTCACGCTCACGAGCTATTCGCCCTGCTTCCGCAAAGAGAAGGGCGCTCACGGCATCGAGGAGCGCGGCGTTTACCGCATACATCAGTTTGAAAAGCAGGAAATGATAGTCATCTGCAAGCCCGAGGACGCAATGGCTTGGTATGAAAAAATGTGGAGAATGAGCGTCGAGCTCTTCCGCTCTCTCGACATACCCGTACGTCAGCTCGAGTGCTGCTCGGGCGACCTCGCCGACCTCAAGGTTAAGTCCTGCGACATCGAAGCGTGGAGCCCCAGACAGCAAAAATATTTTGAAGTCTGCTCCTGCTCTAACCTCGGCGACGCACAGGCACGCCGTCTGCGCATCCGCGTCAAGGGTGAAAACGGCAATTACCTCGCCAACACCCTCAATAACACGGTCGTCGCTCCTCCGCGTATGCTCATCGCATTCCTCGAAAACAACCTGCAGGCCGACGGCAGCGTAAATATCCCCGTCGCTCTGCGTCCTTACATGGGCGGACAGGAAAAGATAGTCCGCAAGTAATAAAGAGGTAAAAATATGACCTTTGTCGTTATCGTTTGGCTCGTAGCCGCAGGCTTTGCCTGTGCTACGGTTTACACAGCCGTTACCAAAAAAACTCTCGGCTCGTTTGTGGCGGCTCTTATCGAAATCGACGCCGTGGGCGAAGCAAACGCCATAGACCCCGAGCGCCTCGGCACCGCGCCGAGCTCTGCCGTCAAGTCGGCACTCAAGCGCGGAGGCGTCTTTGCCAAGACCGTATCAGTTACCGAGGAGGGCAGATACTATATCAATCCCGACAGACTGGCGGCGGCAAAAACCTTTTACGGCAAAGAGGATAACATCCTGATAAAGACGGTCGTCTATCTCGTGCTTATCGCGGCGGTAGCAGGCTTGTTTACGTTTTTATACTCTGCTTTTGAGACCGCTATCAGCGGCTTTATAACCAACGTTTTCGGAGCTAACTAATGAATAAAGTTGTCAGACCTATCGTTTATATCGTCGCCGCCGCAGTCGTCTGCGTGGTGGCTTTGTACGTCGCGCTTTCTCTGCTCGGCTACACGCTGATAACCGACCCCGAGGGTATGAGGTTTATCGGCAGGGCGGTGGACGGTCAAGCCGTTTTGGGCACTATCAAGTACCCCAGCGGCGAAACGGGCGAGCTTACTTACAACGGCAACGAGAGCGTCATCGTTTACTCTAACGGCGACAAATACACGGGTGCAGTCAAGGGCTTGTGCCGCCACGGTCTCGGCAAGATGGAATACGCCGCCACGGGTGACGTTTATATCGGCAATTTTACAAACGACAAAATCAGTGGCAGCGGCAAATTCAGCTACGCAGGCGGTGACGTTTACGAGGGCGAATTTGCAGACAACCGATACGACGGCAGCGGCAAAATGACATTTGCCGACGGCAGTACCTACGAGGGCAGCTTTGCTTCGGGTGTCAAGAGCGGCTACGGCGTTTATAAGTGGGCAAAAAAGTCCGACGGCAGCTACGCTTGGTACGAGGGCTATTTTGCCGACGACGTCAAGAGCGGTCAGGGCACCATGCACTATGCCAACGGAGATATTTACCGCGGCTTCTTTTCAAACGATATGCGCTCGGGCAAGGGCAGCTACGTCTGGATAGACGGCGAAAGATACGACGGCAACTTTGTCAACAACCTCGTTGACACCCGTTCACTCGACCCCGACGGCAACTTTATGACCAACGCCGACGGCAGCTACGTCCACGGCGAGGAGGGCACCTACACCTTTGCGAGCGGCAAGTCATATACCGGCTATTTTGAAGCAGGCAAGGTCATAGGCGTCGAAGCCGAAGTCAGAGACACACAGTGAGGATATAATATGGCAAGGTTTTTACTATCGGCTTTTGCCGACGAAATAAGTCCCGTCTTTACCGAGCAAATCGAGGGCGTCAAGGCGCTCGGCATCTCTATGATAGAATTGCGCGGCGTTGACGGCAAGAGCTTTACACAGCTTGACGACGACGGCGTTAAACGCGTCAAAAAGCTCCTTTGCGACAATAATATAGGTCTTTCGGCACTTGGCAGTCCGCTCGGCAAGATAACCTGCGACGACGATATGGACGCGCATCTCGCGCTCGCAAACCGCATTATGGACATCGGCGAAGCCCTTGATTGCCGCAGGATAAGGATGTTTTCGTTTTATCGCGGCAAGTCTCAGACCGAGCAGGAGTTTAAAACAGAAGCCCTGCGCAGGGTCGGCTTGCTGCTTGACCTTGCCGAAAAGCGCGGCTTTACTCTGTATCACGAGAATGAAAAAGATATTTTGGGCGAGTCTCCCGATGCCGAATACGATATGCTCAGATACTTTGGCGGCAGGCTAAAGGCGGTGCTCGACCCGGGCAATTTTGCTTACTGCCATTTGGATGGCTCTGGCGCATACGGCTTGATGCGCGATTATATCGGCTATTGCCACATCAAGGACTGTGACGCCGACGGCTGTATCGTGCCTACGGGCAAGGGCGTGGCGGACATAGCAGGCGTAGTCAGACAGATAAACGCCTCGGTAAACGGTGACTTTATACTCACCGTCGAGCCTCACCTTACCGATTTTGTCGGTCTTACGTCGCTCGCCGCCGATACTTTAGAGCACAAATACACTTTTGAAACTCCGTTTGCCGCGTTTGAGTACGCAACTAACGCGTTAAAGGATATAATAGCAAAATTATGATTAACAAAACAGCAAAGATATACGGGATTTTGGCAAAGAGGGCGGTGTCACCGCTCTTGTGCTTTGTGCTCGGATTGCTGTATTCTCTGCCATTCGTTTGTGAAGGGCTCTGGATATTCAGCTATATCTCGCTGTTTTTGTTTTTTGCCGTGATTTTTACGGGTGACAGGCTCAAAAAGCTATTCAGACATTGCCTGACGTTTTATTTTGGCTTTTACCTCGTGCTTTACAGCTTTTTGGCATACCTTTACCCGTTTGAAAGCTTTGGCTTTACTGCCGAGCAGGCGGCAATCGTCTTGGTGGGCGCATGCCTGCTGATACCGATGTTCCACGCGACGCTGCATTCGCTCGTTATGCTGATACTAAAGGTCTTTCGCGGCAACCTGCGCCTCGCCGCGCTCGCGGCACCGCTCGTGTGGATGACGTCGGAGTTTGTTTTGGCTTCCGGCACGCTCGCCTTCCCGTGGGGAACGGTGGCTCTGTCTCAGACGGGATTTTTGCCGATGGTGCAGACGGCGAGCCTTTTCGGTGACTATTTTATCACCCTGGTCGTCGTCGGCTCATGCAGTCTGCTCGCTTACGCTTTTGTCGATGCCGAGCGCGCTTTTGCCATAGGCGGTGCGGCTTTGATACTGTCAAACCTTTTGGCAGGCACCGTGCTGTACTTTTTGCCTACCGACAGCACAAAAACCGTGACCGTCGCCGCAGTGCAGGGCGACGTCAGAATGAATGAAAAATGGGACACAAATAACCTGCCCCAGATAACCGCCAACTATATAGGACTGATTTCCGAGGCGGCAGAGAGCGGCGCGACCGTAGTCGTGCTGCCCGAAAGTGCAATACCAGAATATTTTACCGAATACAACGCCTTTGGCGCTACTCTGCGCGGCGCGGCGATGCAAAACGGCGTTTCGCTCGTAGTGGGCGTACTGCAGCGCGGCGACGGCTACGCCAAAAACAGCGTCATTTCGATAGGCTCGGACGGCGACTTTGACCTCGAATACAACAAGCGCCACCCCGTGCCATTCGGTGAATTTATCCCTTACCGCGACGTCTTGCAGGAGCTGCTGCCGTTCCTCAAAGATATGAACCTGTCGGGCATGAATTTACAGCCGGGTACAGAAGCTTACGTCCTCGACTGTGACGGCGACAGCTACGGCACTCTCGTGTGCTTTGATTCGATATTCCCGTCGCTCGCAATCGACGAGGTCAAAAACGGTGCCGAAATAATGACCGTCGTAACCAACGACAGCTGGTTTTACGATTCGACGGGCACTTATCAGCACTACCGCCACGCCAAGCTCCGCGCCATTGAATGCGGCAGATATTTCATTCAGGCAGGCAACACTGGCATTTCGGGCGTTATCGACCAAAAGGGCAACACGCTTGTTGCGAGCAAGCCGATGACTAAGGCGTGCGTCACAGCGCAAGCCGAGCTTATACAAACCAATACGCTATACGCGTGCATCGGCGACGCCGTGCTTTACGCGGCTTTTGTACTGCTCGCCGCCGCTATTATATTTAATATAGTAAAAAAGGGGAAACGTAATGCAAACGTCAATAGTTAAACTCCATACGACACAATGTCATCCTTATGCCTCCGAGGTTACTCTCGAGAGGTATATACATACACATTATGACGAAATCACCGACCGCCCACGCCCCGTTATGATAGTATTTCCGGGCGGAGGATATGCGTTTACCTCACGCAGAGAAGCCGAATGCATCGCCATAGCTTATTATGCCGCCGGCTATAACGCATACGTGTGCAATTATACCGTCGGCATCGACAAATGTCATCGCAACGCGCCTCTGATGGATGCCGCCGCAGCAGTTGCTTTTGCACGCAGACACGCAAAAGAAGATAATAACGACCCAAACCGTATAGCAGTCATCGGATTTTCGGCGGGTGGACACCTCGCCGGCTTTATCTCCACGTCGTGGCAGGAAAAATGGCTCGCCGAAGCAGTCGGCGCTACTAATGATGAAATCAAGGTCAACGCTACCGTGCTCGGATATCCGGTCGTCTCAGCTGTAAACCATCCTCATTCGGGCTCGTTTGTAAACCTTTTGGGCGATGGCGCCACACAAGAGCAGCTGCTCGACGTTTCACTCGAAAACCGCGTTACAAAAGACACTCCTCCTGCGTTTATCTGGACTACCGCCAATGACGACGCAGTGCCGTCCGTCAATTCGCTCGTTTATGCTGCCGCCCTTGCGGTCAATAATATTCCTTACGAAATCCACGTCTTCCCCGACGGCCGCCACGGCATTTCGGTTGCCACGTGGGAGACTAATCCCGTCTGGGACAGAGAACACAATTATCAAAATGCCGATATTGCACGCTGGGTGCAGTGGTCTGTCGATTGGCTCGATAAGCAGGTCTTTAAAATCTCTGCCGAAAAAGTCAACGGATAACAAAGCATTTCACGCTGCAATAGCAACAGTTCATCATTCCTCTCATAAAACAAACCGACTGAAAAAGTTTAACCTTTTCAGTCGGTGTTTTTTGTGCCTGATTAACGGCTGTATCGCTTTGGATTGTCGGTTTCGCCGAGCAGATAGTCAACGCTCGTTGAATAAAACTTTGCCAGCTTGATTAAAACGCAGGTAGGAATGTCGTTTTCGCCGGTTTCATACTTTGAATATCCGGTTTGTGACATCCCGAGATATTTTGCCACCTGCGTTTGGCTCAGGTCTTTATCTTCCCTCAAATCTCTTATTCTGCGATACATATAATAATCTCCGTCGATTTTTTATTATTATATGTAATCTGTTTTAGGTTATTGACATTTAACCTGAAATAGGTTATAATTGGTTGCTGACATATATGACAAGGGAAAGCGTAATGAAATCAAATATATATAAGCTCTTTATGTTGTTTAACATAATAGTCCCTTTGGCGGTGGGAGTTTCGCTCTATTATTACTTTCGCCCCGACACGTATATTTCGCAGTTTTTATACGGAGTTTTGCGCTTGCCTCAGAGCAATAGTCGAGTGCTCGATAACGGCTTTGTAATATTTATCAATTCGTATTTGCAGGATTTTTTGTGGGCGTACGCGCTGACCTTCGCCATCAGCTTTATCGTCGGGCAAAGCAAAATCAAAAACGCCTTGGTGCTTGCAATATGCGTATTGTTTGAAATCTTTACCGAGCTTATGCAAAAGGTGGGCGTTATTTCGGGCGTGTTTGACCTATGGGATATTATTTTGATGGCACTTGCGACCTCGCTTGCATTGCTGTTGATAATAATTAAAACAAAAAGGAGATAAAACAATGAAAAACCAACTGCTGAGAGTCCTGTGTGTTTTGCTGGCTCTTGTGATGTTTACTGTGTTTGCAGTAAGCAGCTCTTCGTCTGCCGACGACAACAGCGGCGAAGCTTCCGCAACAACAAGCAAGACCGACACCGCGTCAAAATC
>DCHM01000048.1:0-18679 GCA_002314835.1 Clostridiales bacterium UBA1752
AATGGAATAAGAACGAATTGTTGCTGACGCAACATTAAAATGGAATGAAATCGAGGCTTTGCGTAAGCAAAGCTTCTTTTTTTGCTGAAACAAGTGCGTATGCGCTTTTTGGGCTGACAAACAGACAGTTCTGTATGTTAGTCTGTATAACTCTAAGTTTTTGTATTTGTTTTATCTTTATATTTAGGTTCCCAAAAGAGGAAGACGGTATTACACTAAAAAGGGAAGACAGTACCACACTAAAAGGGGAATACGGCAGGTTCATTTTGGGAATGCCTTATTCCCATTTTGAAAAGGTTTTCCACACGTCTTGACAAACGGGCGGTTTGATGTTAAAATTAGGCAACACAAAAAACAGACGAGGTGCAGATATGAAAAAGAAAGACATCCTTTGGCTCCCTAACGGTTGGACCGTTATCCAAGAAGCAGACGCCGAAAATCACGTCCTCGAGATTAGCTGCTTTGCTAAAGACGGCATCGTTACCGAGGTTCGCAAGCGCCACAACGACGGCGAGGAAGAAAAGCTCACCAAAAAGCTCGACGCTACTCACAACCTGCCGATGGCTCTCGACGATTTTAAGACCGCTATCGAAAAGCAGGAAATCACCCTTAAATAATCATAAGCGTAACAAAAAGGACTTTCGGTTTGAAAGTCCTTTTTTGTGATTTGCAGTAATACCGCGGATTTATTTCATGCGGAATATCGACTGTGCAAAGAGCTTTTTATAGCCGAGCGATGCGTACAGGTGATACGAAATCGGGTTATTGCGGTCAACGTTGAGCGTTGCTATCTTGCCGTCGTCGATGATTTCGTTAGTTATATTGGTGACGACCTTGCGTGCAAGTCCCTTGCCACGGTACTCGTCACGGGTATAAACGCACGCTACCTTCAGCGACTGCTCGTCCGAGGGTGCAATGTGAGCCATTGAGGCGATTACGCCGTCCTGTCTGATAAGGCGGTAGGTGCCGAGAGTGCGAGCTACGCCGTCACGGTTTACCGTGTCCGAAAGTCCGCAGTCGATGATAAATCTCTCGAGCAACGAGCAGATTTCGTCCGCGTCGCTTTCCTTAGCCGTTTCTACGTCCTCGTAGTAGGGCGCAGGCTTTGTTTTACATTCGAGAAAGTCCATCAGCAGTGACGGCTCGTAGGCTCTGCCTGTGACGCTCTGTAGGGCTTGTGTTAAGGCAAAACCCACGTCGTCGGCAGCAGAAAGTATGTCTGCAAAATCATAGCCTTTGGCGAGCTCCTGCGCCATTTCGGCGGCACATTCGGCATCACCGTACAACATCAGACTGTAAGGCTCGACCTTCATGGCGAGCAGTTTTTTGTCACCGCAAATCGCGGCGAGCGCGTAGTTTGCCCGGTTTGTCTCGATAAGCAGCGGAGCGTCGAGCGTAAAGAATACCGCAAGGTACTTGTTGTGCTGCAAAAATTCGCTGTTTTCCGCGATAAAATCCGATCCGTTTTTATATGTTTTTATCATTGTAAAACTCCTCTTTGGAAATGCGTGAATAATTGATGTTTTTAGTTTCGCCCGTGGCAGGCCAGGGCACGTTTTCGTCGCGCTCTATGAACCTAAAACCGCATTTTTCAGCCACGCGCTTTGACTTTTCGTTGCCGTCAAAATAGCCTATCCACACGTTTTGGGTGCCTAATTCGTCAAAAGCGTACAATAGCATACGCCTTACCGCTTCGGGCGTCAGTCCGCGTCCCCAATACGGCACCGCGAGCCAGTAGCCGAGCTCGAGGTCGCCCTCTATATGAGACGGGGCGTCGTTTTTCATCAGCGCGATGCTGCCTATCGGCTCGTCTGTCACCTTGTCGCACATGGCGTAGGTTTCGGGTGCGGACAGTATGTCACGGATGACACGTCTGCTCTCCTCGACGTCCTTGTGAACGGTCCAACCGCAGGCAGGGCCTACTCTGTCGTCACTCGCGTATTTATACAGTACCTCTGCGTCGTCCTCATTCCACGGGCGCAGATACAGCCTGTCGGTCAGTATCAAATCTTTCATAATATGCTCCTAATCGAGTTATGAAAGTGAGTATATATTATGCGCGTTTATTTGTCAATAGTCTTGACAATCGGCGGATGTTGTGTTATAAATACATTTGCGATGACGGTGATACAGTAGCGTCTGCCGATGCGACCGAGAGAGTGCGCGCCATGGGCTGAGAGCCGCACCCCTTAAGCAGACGACGAATTTCGGCACCCGAGCATACAACGACATCTAAAGTGCGTGTTTGACACACGAATGTGGGTGGTACCGCGGACAAGATTTTGCCCGTCCCTGATTTGTTTCAGAGACGGGATTTATTTTTTTACAGGAGAAACACTATGAAAGAAAAACTACAAGCCATAGTCGCTTCGGCAACCTCCGCCATAGCGGAAGCTATCAGCGAGAGCAAGCTGCAGGAGGTCAAGGTCGCCATACTCGGCAAGCAGGGACAGCTCACCGAATTGCTCAAAGAACTGCCCAAGCTCGACGTTGCGGTTCGCCCCGAAATGGGCAAGGCGGTCAACGAAGCTAAAAACAAGCTTACCGAGCTCATCGAATCGCGCAGAGAGGAGCTAAAGCTCAAGGCGAGCGAGGTTTCGCCCGATTTTGACTGCACCGTGCCCGGATTTGCACCCTGCAAGGGCGGACTGCATCCCATCACTCAGATGAGATACGACCTCGACGACGCATTCCGTTCTATGGGCTTTGAGATATTCCAGGAGGACGATATAACCACCGAGCTTTACGCGTTTGACAAGCTCAATTTCCCTCCCAACCATCCTGCCAGAGAGAGCATGGATACCTACTGGGTAGAGGGACACAGCACCGGCGACGCGGCACAAAAGCTTTGCCTCCGTCCTCACCTCACGGGCGGCAGCGTCAGATATATGCAGACGCACAAGCCTCCCTTCAGATTTGTTTACCCCGGCAGAGTTTACCGCAACGAAACGACTGACTCACACCACGAGAGAGCGTTTTTTCAATACGAAGCCTTAATCGTTGACAAGGATTTTACCTTCACCGCAGGCAAGGTAATGATAAAGACCATACTCTCCAAGGTCTTTGGCAGGGACGTGCCCGTCAGAATGAGAGCAGGCTTTTTCCCCTTCGTCGAGCCCGGATTTGAGATTGACATGGGCTGTCAGGTTTGCGGCGGCAAGGGTTGCAGCGTATGCAAGCACGTCGGCTGGATAGAGGTCATGCCCGGCGGCACCCCTCATCCCAACGTACTCCGCGCCGCAGGTCTCGACCCCGACGAATATACGGGATTTTACGTCAACATCGGACTTGACCGCCTCGTAATGATGCGCTACGGTGTCGATGACGTCCGCCTCTTCCACAGCGGCGACCTCAGATTCCTCGAGCAATTCCGTTAATAGAGAGGGAGGGTAAAGATTATGAAACTGTCACTTAACTGGATAAAAGATTACGTCGCCATTCCCGACGACTTTGACCTCAAAAAGCTCGCTTTTGACCTCACGATGTCCACCGTCGAGGTCGAGGGCTGCACTGAGCTCAAAAAGCAGTTTGAAGGCATCGTCGTAGGCGAAATAAAAGAGGTTTTGCCTCACCCCAACGCCGACAAGCTCAGAGTTTGCAAGGTTGACGTCGGCACGGGCGACATCAAGGACATCGTTTGCGGAGGCTCAAACCTCTACGCAGGCGAAAAAGTCGTCGTAGCCTGCCCCGGCGCCATGGTTCGCTGGCACGGCGAGGGCGAACCCGTCGAAATCAAAAACGCCAAGCTCCGCGGCGTAGAGAGCTTTGGCATGATATGCGCTTCGGTCGAGGTTGGTCTAAATGACCTTTTCCCTGCTGCCGAGGAGCACGAAATAATGGATTTGTCGTCGTTTGACGTCAAGGCAGGCGACAGCCTCGCCTCCGCGCTCGACCTCGACGACATCATACTCGAGATAGACAACAAGTCTATGACCAACCGCCCCGACCTTTGGGGCCATTACGGCATAGCGAGAGAAATATCGGCACTCTACGAGCTGCCGCTCAAAAAGTTTGACGAATTCAAGGCTGATATCAAGTCCGACTTTGACGTGCAAATCGTCGATACCGAGCGTTGCCCGAGATACATCGGCGTGCGCATGGAGGGATTGTCGGTCAAGCCGTCGCCCTTTAAGATGCAGAGCCGTATCTGGCGCGTAGGTATGCGCCCGATAAACGCCATCGTGGACGTTACAAACTACGTCATGCTCGCCGTAGGTCAGCCTACGCACATGTTTGACGCAGACGTTATCAAGGACCGCATTACAGTCCGCAGAGCTGCAGAAAAAGAGCAGTTACTGCTCTTGAACGGCAAAAACCTCAGCCTTTCGTCCGACGACCTCGTTATAGCCGACGGCGAAGGAGCAGTCGCTCTGGCAGGCGTTATGGGCGGTGCAAAGGACAGCGTTTTGCCCACCACCGTAAACACCATACTCGAGGTAGCAAACTTTGAGTCGCGCGGCGTCAGACGCACCGCACTGAGATACGACAACCGCACCGAGGCTTCGTCGAGGTACGAAAAAGCCGTTGACCCCGAAAGATGCGACGTCGCTCTTAACATGACCATGGAGCTCTTAAAAGAGCTGTATCCGTCTTTAAAGGTCACGGGCTACGTTGACCACTATCCCGTCAAGCTAAAGAGAGCCGAAATCGACGTTTCGCTCGACTGGTTGATGCGCCGCCTCGGCAAGCGCGTCACCAACGAGGACATCAGCCGCAAGCTCGGCCTGCTCGGCTTTGAGACAAAGTTTACAGACAACAATATGCACGTCGTAGTGCCCACGTGGCGCTCCACCGGTGACGTCAGCATCAAAGCCGACATCATGGAAGAAGTCGCGAGAATGTACGGCTACGAAAACTTTGAGCCTACGCCGATAACCACCTCGTTTGAAGGCGCTATCAATCAGCTCGATATCGACCTCGTGCGCAAGATAAAAGAGTATCTTGCCTTCCGCTGTGATATGCAGGAGGTATTTAGCTATCCGTGGATGCAGGACGAGTATGTAAACGCCATCCTCGGCAGCACCGAGGGCGTGCTCGCACTCTCTACGCCTCCGTCTCAGACCGAAAAGTATATCCGTTCCTCGCTCCTGCCCAACCTCTGCAAGGCGGTCGTAAAGAACGAGAGATATTACGGCGAGTTTGCCATTTTTGAGGAAGCCGAAGTCTTTTTTGACTGCGGCTACGGCTCAAAGTATGACGATAGCGAAAAGCTACCCACTCAGCGCAGATACATAAGCGGCGCTTTTGCGGGCAATTCGGGCGACGTAGCTTCGCTCTACCGCCGCGCAAAGGGCGTTATCGAGACTATGCCAAGGCTCACACACATGCAGGCGTTTGATTTCAGACGCGAAGCAAAGCCCTACTGGGCAGACGCTACCGTATGGATGAATATTTACGTTGGCGAAACAAAGGTCGGCTCATTCGGACTGCTTTCCAAAAAAGCCTCACTCGACTGCGGCATCAAAAACCTCGCCTGCATACTCTTTGAGATAGACAGCGACCTTTTGGTACCCTTTAAGTCGAGAACCAACAAGTTTGATCACCTCGCAGAGTACCCGACTATCGACTACGACGTTTCGCTCTTGTTTGACAGCGAGACAAAGTGGGAGACGATTCGTGCCGCCGCTCTCAAAAAGAAAAACGCCGAGAGCTTTTTGCAGGACGTTTCGTTTGTCGAGGAATATAAGGGTGCCAAGATTCCCGCAGGCAAAAAATCAGTCACCATACGCCTTACGATAGGCGCAGGTGACCATACCTTAAAGTCTGAGGAAATCGACGCCACCGCCACCTCCGTCGTCAAGGCACTCGTCAAGACTGCCGGCGCAGCAGAGAGGTTTTAAGTTATAAAAAACGATATGACAGATACCGATAAAAGGCGTCTGTCATATCTTTTTTGTTATTAAGTATTAGTGCTTGCTTCGTCCTCGAAGGGCTGATTGTATATCGTGACGAATTCGTCCCAGTTGTCGAGCAGTGCGCTCAAAACCACGGGGTCAAACTGCTTGCCGTATTCGACACTCATTATTTCTTTTGCTTTTTCGAGGCTGAAGGGCTCCTTGTACTGCCTCTTTGACAGCAGCGCGTCGAGCACGTCCGCGACCGCCATTATGCGGGCGCAGAGAGGTATGTCCTCACCCTTGATGCCGTTGGGATATCCCGTACCGTCATAACGCTCGTGATGTCCGAGAGCCATTTCGGTGGCTGTTTCGAGATAATCGTCGTCCTCGATGTCGCCTATGATGTCGCTCATAATGTTTTTGCCGTAAACCGTGTGGAGCTTCATCTGCTCGTATTCCTCAGCTGTCAGCCGTCCGGGCTTGCAGAGTATGGCGTCCATGACCTTGATTTTGCCTACGTCGTGGAGCGGCGCGGCTCTAACAGACAGGTCTGCGTACTTTGGCGTCAGCGTGTCGGCAAAAGCGCCGTTGTCCTGCAGCTTGGTAGTGAGAAACGCGACGTAGCTCGCGGTATTGTGTATGTGTGCGCCCGTAACCTGGTCACGGCTCTCGATAACCGCAGAGAGCGAAGCAATAATCTTTTGCTGAGTGGCTTGCTGTTGCTTGCTCAGCTCGAGGTTGCGAGCCTGCGACTCGATAAGCTGTTTGGTTTGCTCGTCGATGACGACCGTAATGTGAGCGAGCAACGGAACCACGCCCACCATGATAAGGCAGCGCGGAACGGCGTAAAAGAGCTCGAGGTTTAAAATAGGCGTTTCTACCAGCGGCTCGAGCCCCGGGAGCTTTGAAATAAAGTCCTCGACTGTTGACGTGGTAGTTAAAACCGCGTTAGCGTCGCAGAGTCCGAGATTGTATGACAGCGGCGTGGCTATAAAGAGCGCCACAACGTTGAGTGCGTAGGTTATCCACAGCACCTTTTTGCTGCGGTATAACGCCGCACTGATGAGCGGAAACAGCAGAGCGAGCGTGATGTGATAGGTCAAAAAGACGTAAGCGACGTTAATAGCCAATATCAGGGCTATCAGCACTACGTATTTGCCCTCGGGCTTGTCGTAGCCCGCTATCTTAAAGTAGGTAAAGGTCGCCGTGAGTATGACGGCGATACAGATGCCGATTTTCCAAAAAAACGCGGTGTCGTTGATAAAGATGCCGAGCAGATTGAGTATCCACACAAAGACAAAGATTACCGTAATCAGCAAAAGGGTACGCAGATTGTATTTGTTGGAGACTGCATCGGTCCTGTCATACAAAGCGTGTGCCATTGTGTCCTCCTAATAAAGTGGGCAAAAATGTTTGGGTTTTATATTATTTGTTATTATGATGATTATACATAGCCATGACTGCAAAATGCAGCTTGGTTATGCGCTTGTCGCCGCTCTCGGGAAAGCAAAAATAAGTGTCGGTGTTGTTGCAGATTTCGACACAACCGCCTTTTTTCATAAGGTTGTAGTCGATGTGACAGCTATTCATGGACTGAGCCTTGCGCTCTATCACAAAAGGCTTGCCTTCGTTGTCGGTGCCCTCAAATTTCAGTCCGTCGTAGCCGTGCGTCAGTGTGCCGACGGCAAAGGGAACTATGCCGACGGCAGAGCCCATAAGGATTTCGAGACGGGCAGGCTCAGAATAAGAGTATTTGCCGCTCTCGACCTCGTTTGCGACCTCCTGCTTTTGCCATCTGTACCAGTCGGGGATATGGCTGTAAACAGTCTCGTTGCCTACACCCGACAGTACGCCGTATTCGTCCTGATGCCAGCGTGCGCCGCAGTGCTTGCACCATATTTCTGCGCCGTCCGAATCAGTCTCGTACTCGGTGCCGCAGATGGGGCATTTATACAGCACCCTGTGGATGCCGCGCATACGGTTTTTGTATTTGAGTTTAATATGGCTGTCACGTTGCCAAGCGTATTCGTCATAGACAAACTCGCTCTCGACCTTTGCCTGTATTTCGGCAGGGGTCATATTCTTTATATTCTCGGCAGAGAGCAGGAGCTTAAAGTCGGACTCGACTCTTATATTGCGGTCGGGTACCTTTGCCCACTGAGGCGAGCGCAAAAAGTTGCCTCTCTGCAGGTGAATCACGACGGGACAGCCGCAGTGCTTGAGCAGGTCGCCGAGTGCAGGGTCGAGCGGCTCGTTGATGCCGACGAATGAAAATCTCGCCTCGGGATAGATAGTCAGCACGCCTTTTTTAATCTTTATGATATGCAAAAGGTGACGAGCCGACGTGGGGTCAGCCGTAAACTTGCGCTTGTAGGTAACGCCGCCCATGCGGAAAAAGAACTCCTTGCCTACAAACTCCTCGATGGATGAGAGCCAGTACGACATTTCTGGTGCGACGGCTACGATTTCGGCGGCAAAGTCAACTATCGACGCGTGGTTTTGCAGTACGATGTACGGTGGCTTTAGCCCTTTGGTGCCGATTTTATTGACCTTTAGTCCTTTGAGCTTAAAATATGTGAAGGAAGCACCCCATTCGATAACCTTCAAAAGCCATATCGGCTTGTGAGGCTTGATGCCGGTGTCAAATTTTTGATGAGTATTATACATTAACTTATCCTCCATTGTGGATTATATCCCGTTTGACTTTGCTTGTCAACAATTTCTTGCAAAACTGGCAGTTAGGTGCTATAATATAAGCACAAAAACAAGCGGAGGAAATATTATGTACGACCATTGGGATTTGACCCCGTTTTACACGGGTATAGACGACGCAAAGTTTGCGTCTGATTTTGCGCGGCTAAAGGAGCTGGCATCAGGCATCGGCGAGCTTGCCAAAACGTGCGGCAAAATAGCCGACAAGGAGCTGCTATGCCGCTATATCGCATTAAACGAAGAATGCGAGCAAAAAATCATATTGCTCTTTGGCTATCTCGAATTGCGCTCGGCTGTCAACGCCAAGGACACCGAGGCTCTGTCTTATATCGGACGCATCAGAGCGATACTCGCCGACTGCGCAGGCGCAGGCGCCGTGCTCCGCAACTACATCGGCAGGATAGATGATATCAAAGCACTCATCGGCGACGACAAGGTGCTGACTGAATATGCGTTTTTGTTTGACAACATAAAGTCTGACTTTGCTCATCTGCTCTCGGGCGAGGAAGAAACCATAATGTCAAAATACAACATTTCGGGCGGCTCCGCGTGGGAAACCATGAGAGACGACCTTACCGCTTCGGTCAAGGTGCAGTATAACGGCGGCGTCACCAACCTCTCCGACATCCGCAACAAGGCTTACGAAGACAGCGCAGAGGTGCGCAAGAGCGCCTACGAGGCAGAGCTTGCCTGCTATCCTCAGATAGAGGATGCGATAGCTTACTCACTCAATAATATAAAAAAACAGGCTACCACAGAGGCAGAGCTCCGTCACTTTGAGAGCCCGATAGTCAAGGAATTGCACTACGCCCGTATGCAAAAGGCTACGCTCGACGCACTGCTCACCGCCATGGTTGAATATATGCCGCATTTCCGCCGCTATCTTAAGGCGCTCGCAAGGGCACTCGGACACAAAAACGGTCTGCCCTGGTACGACCTCTTTGCTCCCGTCGGCAACGACGACGCGACGTATTCACCCGAGGATGCGAGAAACTATCTCGCCAAGGTGTTTACTCCGTTTGACGCAGACCTTGCAAATATGGTTGACAAGGCGTTTGCCGATAACTGGATAGACTTTTATCCCGCAGACGGCAAGCAGGGCGGCGCATTCTGCATGAGCTGTCACCCCTTAAAGCAGTCGAGAGTGCTCACCAACTTCGGCGGCAAATTCGGTGACGTTATGACGCTCGCACACGAGCTGGGACACGCGTTCCATAACTTTAACCTCTATTCTCACAGACCGCTCAACACCGACTATTCGATGCCCGTAGCCGAAACCGCGTCAAACTTTAACGAGGTCCTTACCATGGACTACGCGCTTTCGCACGCTGAAACCAAGGAGCAAAAGATAGCCCTCTTAAACGGCAAGCTGTCTGATACGACGCAGATAATCTGCGATATTTACTCGAGGTATCTGTTTGAAAAATCGGTATTTGACGCGTGCAAGGACGATTTTATGACCGCAGACAAGCTCTCTGAAATGATGCTCGCGGCTCAAAAACAAGCCTACGGCGACGGCCTCGACCCCGAATATATGCACAAGTATATGTGGATTTGCAAGGGTCACTACTATTCGCCCGACCTCAGCTTTTATAACTGGCCGTACGCATTCGGCGGACTGTTTGCTCAGGGACTGTTTGCAAAATACAAGGAGATGGGCGCCGAGTTTGTGCCGCTCTACAAAAAGCTGTTGCACGCTACCACGGTTTGCTCGGTCGAAGACACCGCCAAAATCGCAGGCATCGACCTTACAAATCCCGATTTCTGGAGACAGGGGCTCGATTATTTCGTCGGACTCATCGACGAGTTTGAAGAGCTCACCAAATAACACAAAAAAGCCGGCGTTACTGCCGGCTTTTTGTTTGCGCCGTAGGGGAACGGCGCAAGGGTTGGGGGAAAGAAATAAAGGAGAAATCTATGTGAAAGACGTTATCAGTTTTGAGGGCGGTACTCGGTGAGAGTTACCGTGACGAGCATATCGGTGCCGTCGCGCCTTATCTCAAATACCGCTTTGTCGCCGATGGAGAGCTTTGATATTATCTCGGTTACCTGCTCGGCTGAGGTTATGTCGGTGCCGTTTATGCGCACTATAAGGTCACGGACCTTGAGCCCTGCCGTTTCGGCATCCGAGCCGCTCGTTACTTCGCTGATGTAAGTTCCGAGCTCTGTCAGACCGTTGCGGTAAGCGGTTATCATGCTCGTGATGTCAACTGCCGTGGCTCCGAGGCTCACTCTGCCGCGGACGTAGCCGCATTCAACGAGGTCGGTGATTATCGTGCTCGCAAAATCAGTCGGGATGGCGTAGCCGATGCCCGTATTGGTTTCGTTGCCGGTTTTGGCTCTTATTATGCCTATCAGCTCGCCGCTTTGGTTATAAAGACCGCCGCCCGAAAATCCGGCTATGACCGTCGCGTCGGTTTGCAAGAGGTATATTTCCTCGCCGTCGAGCGTCAGCGTCTGCTGGGCCGCCGAAACGATGCCGTAGGTGACTACGCCGCCCTTGGTGCCGTTGGGGTTGCCTATCGCAATAACCGAGTCACCGCACTGCATATCTGCCGAACTGCCTATCGTAGCAGGGGTTAGCCCCGTAGCGTCAACCTTGAGCACCGCGATATCTGTCGTTTCGTCACCGCCGACTACCGTGGCGGTAAGCGTCGTTTCGTCGGGTAGGGTGACCGTGATAGAGGTCGCACTTTCGATGACGTGGTAGCAAGTGACTATATAGCCGTCCTCGGTCAAAACACTGCCGCTGCCGCTGCTCGAGCCCTGAGAATATCCGTTGCGTACTACGCAGTTTATGCGCACAAAGCTTGCCTTGGCTTTGGCTACCGTCTCTTTGATGTCGAGTATTTCGGTGCCGTCGCCGGTCCTTAGGTCTATGCCGTTATTAGAAATCGTCTCTTGGCTCTTGCTCGCTTCGTCACTCGGCTCAGAGTGGGTGGCAGGCTCTTTTGATTCGGCTTTTGTATTGTAGTCGCCTATGCTGGCTTCTTTAGATACGGCGCTGCCGTAATCCTCGCCGATATACAGCAATATCGTGCCGATGCAAACCAGTATGGCAAATACCAATATTACCGCTATAACGATGAGCGCGTTACGCTTTTTATTATCGTTTTGATTGGGTGGATAATAGTTAAAATCGTTCATTGCTTTGTCCTCTTTGTGTCTGTAATATAACAGTCAATGCTTAAAGCAGTATTAAAACCAAAAAATAATTTGCATTATTTTTTAATTGTGGTAAAATAAAAGCGGCTCGGGCAGCGACCTGCCGAAACCGCGTTTTGGTTATTTTGTTTTACAGTCACAGCAGACGCCCTTGTAGATTATCTGCCTTTCAAATACCTGTATGCAGTCGGGCAGCTTTGGCGTCGGGGTGTCACCGATGGGGAAATCTATAAGCTTGCCGCATTTGACACACACAAAATGGCTGTGGTCCTCGGTAACGTAGTCAAATCTGTCGGGCATGCCAGTGGCGGTAATGCGGCGTACCTTGCCGTCGTCTGCGAGCAAACCGAGGTTGCGGTAAACCGTAGCCAGACTGATGTCGGGCATCTCGAGTTTGATTTCGCCGTATAACTGCTCTGCAGTGGGGTGATCGTGTCTGTCTGAAACGGCGCGCAGGACTATCTCTTTTTGCTTTGTGTTGCGTCTTAACAATCGTCATCACTCCTTTGAGTTTATTATAAACAAACATTTTTGATTTGTCAATCATTTTATCGGAGGCTCGCAAAATGGCTTTTTTACCGATGACAACGTCTGAGCTGACCTGTCAGCCCGACTTTATAATAGTAACGGGTGACGCATACGTTGACCACCCGTCCTTTGGCACCGCCGTCATAGGTAGGGTGCTGGAGGAGGCAGGCTACAGCGTAGCCGTCATAGCACAGCCCGACTGGCACAGCACCGACGATATCAAGCGTCTCGGTGCGCCGAGGCTCGCTTTTTTAGTTAACAGCGGCAACGTGGACAGTATGGTGGCACATTATACCGCCGCCAAAAAGCCGCGCTCGCAGGACTACTATTCGCCCGGAGGCAGGTCGGGATGCCGTCCCGACAGAGCGGTTATAGTATATTGTAACCTCATTCGTCAGGCTTTCGGCGATATACCGCTCGTCATAGGCGGTGTTGAAGCCTCGACGCGCAGGTTTGCACATTACGACTATTGGAGCGACAAGCTCCGTCGCAGCATACTGCTCGACAGCAGAGCCGATCTTTTGACCTACGGTATGGGCGAAAACATCATCCGCCGCATAGCATTTTTGCTCGCAAAGGGCGTGCCGATAAACAAAATACGCGACGTCAAGGGTACCTGCTACGCCGAAAAAGCAGGCTACGAGCCAAAGGGCGAGTATGTTTCGCTCGGCGAATTTGACACCCTCTGCGCCTCCAAAAAGGCGTTTGCCGACGCCTTTGCCGTGCAGTATCAAAATCAAGACCCGTATAACGGCAAAATATTGGTAGAGGGCTACGGCGACAGCGTGGTGGTTCACAATCCGCCTATGCCCCCACTCAGCCAAAAGGAGCTTGACGCCGTTTACGACCTGCCTTATCAGAGAGATTATCACCCGTCCTACAAGCCTCTCGGCGGCGTGCCTGCCATTAACGAGGTCAAGTTCTCGATAACCCATAACCGTGGATGCTATGGCAACTGTAACTTTTGCTCGATAGCGTTTACGCAGGGCAGGGTAGTCGTTTCGCGCAGTATAGAGAGCGTGGTTAAAGAAGCAAAAGCACTCACCGAGCTGCCCGATTTCAAGGGCTATATCCACGATATAGGCGGCCCGACGGCAAACTTTGCCTCGCCCGTATGCAAGCTGCAGGAGCAGGGACGCGCTTGCAACAAGCGCGAGTGCCTTTATCCTTCGCTCTGCCCAAACGCAAAGCCCGACAACTCGAGGTATCTCGAAATGCTGCGAGCGGTACGCGCTCTGCCGGGGGTAAAAAAGGTGTTTGTCCGCTCGGGCATCAGACACGATTTTGTCAACGCCCAAAAGGACGACGAGTTTATCACCGAGCTTGCGCTATACCACACAAGCGGTCAGCTGAGGCTCGCACCCGAGCACGTTTCGGCACCCGTATTAAAAGCGATGGGCAAGCCGCCGCTGCAGGAGTACGAAAAGTTTAAGCAAAAGTTCGACGCGGTTTCGAGAGCCAACGGCCTCGAGCAATACGTCCTGCCTTATCTGATGTCGTCGCACCCGGGCAGTACGCTCGGCTGTGCGCTCGAACTGGCGCTTTACCTGCGCAAAAACAGACTAAAGCCCGAGCAGGTGCAGGACTTTTATCCAACGCCGGGCACCGCGAGCACCTGTATGTTTTACACCGGCATAGACCCGTTTAGCGGCAAGAGCATATACGTTCCGCGCTCGGGCAGGGAAAAAGCCATGCAAAGGGCGCTCTTGCAGTCCTACGACCCCAAAAACGCGCCTCTCGTTAAAGAAGCCCTCGAAGCCTTAAACCGCCCCGACCTGCAAAAAATGCTATTGCCCTCAAAGCCAAAGCAAGTAAGCAAAAAGCCGACTAATAAACACAGATGACAAAACAGCCTCTCAACCGATAATTGAGAGGCTGTTTTTTTAGTTTAATCGTTCACTGCCCAGATGCAATCAAGTATTGCGTAGATGCGGTCTATCTTGGCGTAAAAGTCCTCTTTTACCTCGGTCGGGGCATCTGACGACGCCATCAGTGAGCGCACTGCCTTAAACTCCTTTTTGGTGAGATAGCAGTATCTCGGCACGTCGGTGCCGCAGGACTGGCTCGACGCGTATTTGAGTAGCTCTTTTGACAGCTTTGAGAGGTTTATATCGGGGTACAAATAGCAGTAAACGCTATTTACGCATTCATTCAGCCACTCAAAGTAAGCCACGCTGACTTTTAAGGCGTCGTACATACCGACTGCAGAATTGCGGAATTTGTTTTTATAATACTCGTCAAAGCCGTGTATCTGCACGTATTGCAGAGCAAATATCGCATAGCCGTCGGCGCCGAGCTCTCTGCCGCAGGTAATTTCGGCTTCGATTATCTCGGGCGTTTCGCCGTCGTAGGTGCCGAGGCCGAGCATAACGTGGCAGTTGCCTGCTACGCCCTCTATCAGCTCGCGTGAATTGGTCTCAAACTCGGCGGTGTCGGCAGTATAGCCCATACAGTATATGGCGGCTACGTAGCCTTTTTCCGCCCACAGCTCTACGTCTTGGAATACGTAGTTTTGCCTGTCCTTATACGACGCAAAGCAGGTGACGTACAGCTCCTTGCTGCCTGCCGCGACGTAGGCTTCCTTTACGAAAGAGGTGATGATACTGCGGCGGTAGTCACACCACTTGACCCATAGGGCGTCTGTAATCTTGAGGTCCTTGGGGTTCTTTTTAGTGCCGTATTTCTTTTGGAACCCTGCTATAATGTCGTCGTTGTAGCCCATATCCTCGTAGTTTTCTACGCCGAAATAGGTCGGTAGCGGAAATCTGATATAGTCGAGCATTATGCCGTCAACGTCGTAGTTTGCGGCGATTTCCTTGATTATCGCCTTATAAAAGCTCCTGACCTGGCTGTCGTTGGGGTTAAGGGTATATGACGGCGAATCGTAAAAGTATGCAGCCGTCCTGCCTGACTTGGAAACGAGCAGCTTGTCACTGTAATAATTAAAGTAATGGTCATCGGGATAAGCATCCGAGGGTTTATCGACGATAAACGTGCATATCATGCAGATAAATCTCATGCCTGCCGCGTGCGACGCATCGATGTAAGCCTGCAGGATGTCTGCTTCGCCTATTGATTTGAGCTTATAGAGGTGGTTGACGCTCGTGTTATAGGTGGCGTAGCCGTCGCTTATCGGGCAGTAAATAAGTGTGTTGAGCCCGAGCCCCTTGGCGTACGCTACGGTGTGATATGCGCTCTCTATGTCTGTGTCGCGGTTTACAATCCACGCGGAACGCTCCTCGACAACCAGTGATTCGGAGAGTGCGTTTTGAGTATTGAGTATCAGCTTGGCGGCGTTTACGGTATCACGAGGGTCGTCGGTCTTTAGCAACTGCTCGATGCTTGCGATATTATCCTCTACCGTCTGATAAGCTATGCTGACGAGGCTTTGCTTTGCGGTATCGACTGCCGACTTTAGCTCGGCTAACTGGTCGAGACATACCGATTTTGAGCATACGTCTATGACGCAGATGCGCGACAAAAGGTCGTTGCGCGAGACGTAAGAGCCTATGCCGCAGAACCTCATAAGCTCAGTGCGCTTGACGCCCGTTGCTACGAGCACAAAGCCGCCTACAGGCACGTCGCACACGCTGTAGCCTATATCGGTGACGTAGCCCTCGCTGTTTACAGAGTAATAAACCGCGTTTTGAACGTTGCGCGTGCGGCTCGAAAAGTCGTAGGAAATAAGGTTGATGCACTCCTCGCCGGTTTCGCCGTATTTGTTGATATAAACGTCCTTTATGGCACGGTAATCGTAAAAGCTGTCGTTGACGACGTGCTTTGCAGTGTCTCCGACCGAGGCTTTATACATCAACGAGGTGTTTGCGGAGAGCCCCGACGAAAGCACGTAGCCACCTTCGGGAATGGCAGTGTTGCCTGCGCCCTCTACGTTGCCCTTGACGATGCTTGTGATAACGCCGTATTTGTCAACCGCGACCTCGGCGCCCCAGATGTTGGTGTTTGTGGTGTTGTAGATAAAGTCACTGTCGTAGATAACTGCGTAAGCCACGGAGGTGCGCGTTTCGTTTTTGTAGGCTATCTCGACCTTGCCGCCGCCTATGGCGACGTATTCCTTGGGGCTGGTTTCTATCTCAAAGCCGACTGCTTCTACCGCGTCGCCGACCTTGACGCTCGATGCGTATGCCGCCGCCGAGCCTGCAAACCTGATGAGACAGCCCATAGGATAGGGGAGCACGGTAGTTTGGTTTTGCTCACTGATTTTGACTATATAACCGTCAAAAACGAGCACGTCGGTGAAATCACCGTCAAACGACGGCGAAACGCCTATGCCGCTTTTTTCGTCGTAAATACTGACACCCGAGACTGCGGCGGTGGGGTTGACTGCCGCGACCTCAAAGGCGTATTTGCCCACGTTAATGCCTATGCCGTCGCCAAAGCTCGACACGAGGTCGGTATTATAGAGTCGGCACGCAGAGCCGACGGTAAGGTTTTGCTTTGCAAAGCTCATGGCCGTTTCACCCGTGAAAATCAGAGTAAAGTATTTGGTGTCGGCTTTTTGTGCGCCGACCTTGACTACCTCAAAATCGCCCTTGACGTTCCTCTTTACGAGCACGGCGTAGCGGTCTGACGGGACGGCGAGGCTGTTGGTGGATTTTGGCTCTATCAGTATGCAGCCGTCCGCCACGGGTAGCGCGGTCACGTTTTTGTGAGTGATGGCTATGCCCTTGTCGCCGATGGCGACGCACGCGGTAGTTTCGACGTCAATATCGGGCAGGTCGGTTTCGGAGGCTTCTCGTGATTGCTCGCTCGTGTCTTTGCTTATCTCCTCGCTTACGTCTGCGCTTATCTCGCTGACGGCAGGCGAACACGCCGCGAGCAACAAGAGCAAAGCAAACAAAACACACAAAAACTTTTTCATCATACGCCTCCGTGAAATCTAAGTAACAATTATATTATCACATCGGCAGAGCTTTTTCAAGTCAAAACTTGGCGCAGGATTTGGTGTACTCTTTAAACCAGCTTGTGTCATAGCTCTCGGACTGCACAGGCAGAGACGCAGGCTGAGCCTTTGGCGTGGGCTGCTTGGATTCACTCATACGGCGCAGCGGCTCCTCCGCCGAGTAAAACGCCGCACCGATGGCGGCAAAGCAAAACAGGATAAACATGATACAGGTTGTCATAAGTCGTATTCTCCTTTCATTTGACAACCTTATTATAACCGTGTGTGTGTCCTATAAATCGTACAATAAAAAGCAGGGCGCTTTTTGGCGCTCTGCCTGCAAAATGAAAGTTTTAAACTCCGACGGCGCGGTTTTTGAGCCTCAGATTATCGGCAATCATCGCGATAAACTCTGAGTTTGTCGGCTTGCCGCGGTTGTTTTGTATCGTGTAGCCGAAATAGCTGTTTAGGGTGTCAACGTCGCCTCTGTCCCATGCAACCTCGATTGCGTGACGTATGGCTCTCTCGACTCTGCTCGAGGTGGTGGCGTACTGCTTTGCCACCTCGGGATAAAGCACCTTGGTGACGGCGTTGATGATGTCGCTGTCATTCACCGTCATTATTATCGCGGTGCGCAGGTACTGATAGCCCTTGATATGCGCCGGCACTCCGATTTGATGAATGATTTTTGTCACCTGTGCTTCCATATCGTAGTCGTCGCGCATCGGTACTGACGCACTGCCTGCCTTGCGTCCCTTTTCACACAGACGAGCTATGCGGTCACACAGACCGTTGTAGTCGAGCGGCTTGAGCATGCAGTAAGCGGCGCCGCTTTCACAGCACTCCTCAAAGAGGTTTGTGGCTACGAACGGCGACAGCACGATAAACGCGGGGAACGCGTCGCCCATCTGCTTTTTGCATTCCTTAATAAGTCCTACGCCGTCGAGCTTTGCCAGATAGAGGTCGGTGATGACAATGTTAGGCTTGCAACGGGCTATCTTGCCAAAAGCCTCCTGCCCGTCGGCGGCTTCGCCGACTATTTCGATGCCGTGTTTGCGCAGTTGCTGACCGCATCCGAGTCTGAATTCGCTCGAGTTGTCTGCTATCAATACCCGGGGTTTTGAGAGTCCTTTTTCCATTTTTGATTATTCCTTTCGTTTTGCCGCAAGAAACACTTGCTTTGATTTGCTCTAATATTATCATATTTGGCAAAAATAGGCAAATGTTTTTTGGCGAAATTTGGCAATCAAAACACCGTATTTTATCGTCACGGTGTGATACCGTCCGATATCTTGTACCAATAATTGCCAATTATTTCCAAAATGCCCCAAATGTTGGATGCAAAAAAATGAGCGCAAAGGTCGCAAAGTGTCGAAAAATGTCGATGAAAAAGCATAAATAAAGCGGCATCCTTCAGAGAATGCCGCTTTTGTAAGCCTTACGCGTTTTGCTTTTTGCTCTTTTTGATGACGCTGACGAGGTTGATAGCGAGGATTATGATAACCGCGATAGCGCAGAAGGGACCGCAACACTCGAC
>DCHM01000048.1:18734-54828 GCA_002314835.1 Clostridiales bacterium UBA1752
GTAGTCGAAACGCTGCCGGAAGCTATGTACTTGTCGTTATATGCGGCTGCTAGTGTGTTAAAGTCTTCCTTAACTGCATTCAGCTGATCTGAAACTGTCTGCAGGTCGAGCTTGAGAGTGGTGTAATTGAGAGTGTTGCTCTTTTCTTCGCTCGTTATTTCTTCCAAGCGGTTGGTGTAGTCGAATATTTTAGCATTGATGTCAGCGATACTGCTTTCGAGGGCAACCTTTCTCGCTACCATAGCGTCGTAGGTCTCGCCGGAGGTGCTGCCTACCTTAATGATAGTGTCACCGGAAGGAATGTAGAGCGTAGAGTCACGCTCGTAGTTGTCAACGAGGTCTGAAATATACTCGAGCGTAGCCTTTTGGTCGTTTAAGCTGTAATTGAGCTTGATGATAGAATACTCGTATTTGTTGATAAGTGCCTCAACGTCGGTGGTCAGAGCGTTCATTGTGATGTTGACGTCGATTTTATTCATGTAGGTGTCGATGATGGACTGGCACTTGAGTGAAATGTCCTGGAACGATACTCCGTTGCTTGTAAACGAGGGCTTTAACTCGTAAGCTTCGTCACAGTACTGTTTAATGAGCGAAATCTTGGACATCAGTATCTCGACTTGCTGTACGTAGTCGTAGCCGTAAACGTCGAGGTTTGTGGCGAGCAGGTCAAAGTCGTAGGACTTGGAATACTCTTTGATAAAGTAATTGTAATAGGTCGAAACCAATGTGTCGAGCAGCTTGGTAAGGTCGCCCTTGGAAATGCGAGAATCAAAATAATTGTAGAGGACGACGTTATACTTTGTGGGATAATAGTTTTTGCTTACAAGTTCCTTTGTGTCTTCGGCTCTCAAAACAGAGTCGTAATCCATAAGGGTTTTAACGATGTCTTTGGGATAATAGCCCTGGACGGCTACAGATCTCATTATTTCGGACACCGCGTATTTGTCCTGCCAGCCGAGCGTCTGCAGAGCCGAGGTGACGATTTGCTCGGTTACGATAGACGAGCCGTCAAACGTGGTGCCGTTGGGGTCAAGACCTTTGGCTGCACCGTCGTACAAAAACTCGATGGTGGCGCTTGCAGAGGTGGGATCGGGATTAACGGCGGTGTAATCAACTATCGCCCATACGAGACCGACGATAATCGCAATGACTATCAGTATAATGGATAACTTTGTTTTGGCTTTCATCGCTTTTACCGTCCTTTCTTATTCTTCTTCCGCGGGGTGACGCTCTTTGCCGCTCTTTTTAATTTCCATAACCACAGCGTCGCATACCCAAATGACAAAGCCGACAAACAGACCTGCTATTGCGCCGATAAGTATATTCTTAACGTTGTCCATAAGCGATTTGCCCTCTTCCATGGTAACGAGTGCGGAAACGCGTGAATTGCGGTAATAATCGGTTTCAAACAGTTCGGCGGAATGCGATGAAATGAGGTTGTAGAGCGTAACCGATTCGTTATAAAGCTTTGTAATATTGGTAAGAGTGTTATTATCTGCCGTCTTGGGGTTTGACTCTTCGTACCACCGAATGATGTCGTTGTATTGGTTAATAAGCTGAGTGAGGCTTGCGGCTTCTGCATATTGTCCCATAAGGCTCAAAAGCAGGTTGTTGTAGTAGTCGGTGGTCAGCTGGCTCGACTGAGCTGTCTGGTCTTCGGTTGACATTATGACGAGCTGCTCGTTTTTGTATTTTTCTATCGCCTGCTTGATGGAGGCTATCTGCTCTTCGGCAGTGTTTAGCTTGAGCTCTGCGTCGTGAATCTTATATTCGTATGTAGTAACCAAGGTGGAGAACTCTTTGGTATAATGGCTAAAGAGCACTACCGAATACAGAGGATCTGCGCTTACCGAAATCTTGGTGTCAACCATTTCCTTGAGGTCGCCGAAAGAAAAGCCGTCGGATGCGGATCTGAAATCGGGGTAGCTTGCCTGCTTTGCGGCGCAATACTCGCTGAGGTCGCTAAGAGCAGACGAAATCTGTGAAACGTAATCAAGGTAGTCGAGGTTGTCAAATGAAACCGTGGAAAGCGTATTGGCAGGGAGTCTGCTCATCGAATAAGTGTCAAAAAAGTATTCGTCGTATGCAGATGTGATGGCTTCGAGTAGGATTCTCAGTTCGTTATTAGGGAGAATCGTCTTTGCTTTGCCAAAAGAGTTTGCCAGCGTGACGATATATCTGTTGCCGTAAACGAGTTGAATCTCGGACGCCGCCTTATAATAATTTGCGTCGGTCGGGTCGAGCTCTGCGAGCAACTCGAGCTGACGCTTGGTTTCGTCGGTCAGCACGCCTTGAATGGAGATGTTGTTTGCAAGGTCACTGATTTCTATACCGGCGGAAAGGTTTACCGTCTTTAGAGCATTTGTCAAAACGTAAGAGGACTTAATCTCGTTTACGTTGAGAGCACTGCCGTCGGGAGCCTGTCCCGAGTAAGCTGCCTCGTACGCAAAGGTGACGAGAGCCACGGCGTTTGGCTGTGTCTTTGTGACCTGATACATTATCAGAGGCACTATTGCGCCTACGATAAAGCAGATAGCGAGCACGAGAGCGTATATTTTCTTTTTGCTCGCCATAAACTTAAGAACTTCGGCGAGGTCGATAGTATTTTCGACTTCGGGCTGCTTTTGTTCTTTTTTGATAAACAGCTCTACCTGCTGCTTGCCGTCAGGACCGTTTAACAAAGCGTTTTGTTTTTCTGACATTTGTACCTCCGAATAATGCTCACAAAAGAGCTTTTTAGTGATATTACTGCGCGTTTGCATAGATTTACATAATAATTCATTTAATGTTATCACAAAACGCCCTTTGTGTCAATAGATAAATGTCAACATATTAAATAAAAAGGGCTTTTGCCTTTTTTAGCAAAAGCCCTAATCCAAGTTATTTCCTGTCCGTGTCTGCCGAAACCTGCCATACCGCCTTGGTTGACCACTTGACGCCTTTTTTGATTTGGGTTGCCGTGGTGTCAAATATCGAGAAGTACAGCTTGTTTTCGCCGGTGTTCATATCCCAAAACTGAGTTTTTAGTGAGGTGTCAAAGTTTTGATGCGCGTCTTCGCCGTAAACCGAGACGTCAAACTTGACCTTGGCACCCGTATAGCCCGTAATCGTAGCGGACGAGGCGTTTGTTCTGCCGTAAAAAGGTCCCGAATAGTCGCCGTAGCCTACCGTAAGCGAGGTGTACTTTTTATCCGTTCCGTCGGTCTTGTGGAAGGTGCAAAATCTGCCCTGCGTTTTTGGAACCGCAAACATGCAGGTGTAAGAGTAGGTGAAATATACGTCATTCAGCACTTCACAGTCGCACTCGAGAGTAATCTTGGTGCCTACGAAATAATAGGTGCGCGTAACGGCGAGATACTGATATTGAGTATCCGAAACTCTGATAACCGATTTTTCGACTACCTTGACGCCGTTTGCACCGACGGATACACCGTTTGTGAGATTCAGCTTTTTGCCGGTCGCGATGTCGTAGTACTCTATGCTCTTGAGGTCCTCGCTGCCGTGGTTGCCGCCCGAGAAGGGGGTGCTGCCTGCAGTCGTGCCTGCGCGGTAAACGTATTCCCAGTCGGTAGAGCCGGCCGCGATTCTGGTGCCGTCGAGGCTCCACGCGCCGAGGTTAAACATACCCCACGACGACTTATTGAGCGCTATCTCGAGTTTACCTATGTCAGTGTCACAGGTAATGGTGACTTGCGAATCCGATACCTTTTTTACACTCATCGGATACGTTTCTCTGCGGTGAGAGTCGTCGAGAATCAAGGCTATGCTGTTTTGACCGTTTGCTTCGCGTTTGACTACTATATAATCGAGTATGTCGATATCACCGTCGTTGTTGATATCTGCGGCGGCCTTTGCCGTGTCAGTCTGATTACCTATGCCGAGCACGGCTTTTTTTATCTCTGCGGCATCGTCTGCCGTGATTTTGCCGTCCGAGTTTACGTCACCTGCGAGCACGACGGTGGCTTTGTCACTGCCGAGCTTGACGACGTCGCCAGTAACTACCGTTCCGATGGTTTTTTGCTTGCCCGCGGCAGTCCAAACAGTGCAGTCGGTGTGACCGAGCGTCTGCTTAAAATCTGATACGCTGAGGTTTGCTTTTACGCCGCAAATCAGCTTTTGACCGCTTGACGTTTTGACGGTATATTCGCCCGAATTATACATCGTCCTGACCGAATTGTAGTCGGGCTTGCTGCCTGCCTTGACGGCGGTTTTGTCGTAGGGGTTGTTAAAATCCGAATCGGGCAGTCCGATATCCGAGCCGTCGTAAACGTCGTTGCCGTCGTCGTTGTCGCCGATGGTGCCGGTAAAGACTTCGATTTCAGAACAGAATACAAAGCCTCCGAGCCTGTCGATTTCGACCTTGACGTATCTCGCCGAAAAACCGTTTTTGTCGGTATATTTTACGTCGGCTTCCTTTGTCTCGGCGCTGACGTTGAGTTTTTCGAGTTTTTTATAGGTTTTTCCGTCACTTGAAATCGAGTAAGTTACTGCCCCGGGATAGCGTATGCCCCAGCCCGTTTCTTTTTCAAAGTGAGACGAAAGTCTGACTATGCCGCTTTTGACCGAGCCGAGGTCGAGCGTAACGGTAATGGTTGAACCGCTGTTCCAGGCGACCCAGCAGGTGTCACCCGTGCCGCCGGTCTTGATACCGTCGGTCAGCTCCTTGCCGTCAACCTCGACGTACTTGTTGGCGTTTGGCTGAGTGTAGGGCTCGGGGGTGTAAGAATATTTGCAGCCCTTGGCTATATTTGTGAGTTTGGTTTCGGTCGCGTTGACGTTCATAGCACATACCGCCGTAGAAATAGTAATAACAACCAGTAAAAGGGCAAACAGTTTTTTCATATCAGCCCTCGTCCTTTATCAGGAGCCAACTGCAGGACGTGGTAAACTGCGTGCCTGCCTTAACGAGAGTGGGGGTGTTTTCGTTGTATTTGGTAAAGTAGAGCTTGTTTTGAGACGTGTTCATATCCCAATACATAGTCTTGCTGGCGTTGTTGAAGTTGTTTGCCGACGTATCGACGGTGCGTATGGTAGCTTCGACTTTGTATTTGTCATCGACGTAGCCGCGCATAACGACGCGGTCGGCGGCATAGCCCTTATAGAAGGGGCCGGAATAATCCGACTTGCCGATCTTAGAGGTCTCGCAGGAGCCCAAAAGCTCGGTGCCGCTGTAAAAGTCTGCATACAGACCGTACTCTTTGCAAATCGGGAACATACAGGTGTAAGACATCCAGTGATAGCAGTCGAGGACGTAGTTGTAATCGCAGTCGAGCAGTATCTGCTCTGCGGTAATCGTGTATTTACGGGTTACTTCGGCGTAATAGGTGCCGACGTCGCCCCAGTTGAGGGTAGTCTTTTGGATAACGGTTACGGCGTCACACTCTACGCTCTTTGTTTCGTCAAAGTTGATGAGCTCGTCGCCGTTATAAAACTCGAGCGAAACGAGCGATTCGTTGCCGTGGTTGCCGCCCGACCATACCCAGCCGCTCGAATCCTTGCCTGCGCGGTAAACGTACTCCATATCGGTCGAGCCGCCGGTAAAGTCAACTCTGCTGTTTTCGGTAGCGAGCGTCCACGAGCCGAGTATAAACGTGCCCCACGACTTTTGGTTAAAGCCGAGCGTGGTTTTTTGGTCGTCAAAAATGTAAGAAGTAAATGTGTATGCCGAATCCGAAGTCTTTTTAACAGTCACTTTGTAGCCTCCTCTCGGCTGTGTATAGCCGGGGTCTTTTGATTCTTCGATTGATTCTTCTTCCGAAATTTCGGATATTTCGGAAGCCTCGGAAGCGGTGTCGTCCGATTCTGCTATGCTTGCGTCTGCAGACTCATCGTTGCTGACGGCAGGCTCTGCGGTGCTGCAGGATGCAAAAACCGCAGTTAAAAGTGTAAGCGCGAGTAAAACGGTGATTAGCTTGAGGTTCATTGTTTATCTCCTTAATTTTTAATCAAAAAAACCTTCGGGCAGAGAAATCTCAGTGTCAAAAGATTTTGTGCTTCCGTAAGTGTAGCCTTCCGGCAGTGCCATGCTGATGCCGGATGATGCAAAATCGGTGACGGTTATGTCGTATTGCATTTCGCCGCCGTCACTGCGCTTGACCGCGTTTTTGCCGTCAAACCAGATAACCGTATCTCCGTCGTCAAACGACTCGTAATACAGTCTGCCTTCGATGCCGCTCGACTGCGGCGCTCCGTACGAACAAAGGTTGATGCCTGCGAGTACGTTTTCGCCCTTAGGGGTGTCGCTGACTACCGTGTAGGTCTTATTTATGTTGTCGAGTGAATAAACCTTGTTTCCGTCGTCTAAGATAGTGGTGTCGTAGCCGTTATACGACATACGCTTGTAGCTGCGTTTGCCGTCGTATGCGTAGGTGTAGGTTATATCGGTCTTGCCGATTGTTTCGCTGTATTGATAGCAGTAGTACTGTGGGAAATCGCGGTACCAGTCGTCGGTAAGCGATGCGCCCGTGGGGACTGCGGGAGTGACGGCGCACGAGCACAGCAGACAGCATAGCGCGATAAACAATAGCAATAATCGCTTCATAAGTACCTCATTCGTAAAACTTGTAGCTCTCGGGGAAATCTGTCTTTGTCAGCTCGGCTGTAGGCGCCATCTTGAGCCTCAAATCCGGACTGCTCGCCGTGCGTGAGAGCGTGCAGACCTTGGTTTTGTCGTTGTAAACGATGTCTATGCCAAAGACGTAGTTTTCAAAGATTTCGATAGGTAGCAAAAAGTCGTCTTCGACGAATATAACAGGTACCGAAAGTCTCGCGGCGGAGCCGTTGACGTAGATAAGCGTGGAATTGTGCTTGCAGGTCAGCATGCTTTCGCTCGGGAGGCATATAAGGTTGGCTTTTTGGTCGTCGCCGACTATGCTGATGTCCGCGATTAGGGCTATGGCACTGTAAGGCACGTATAGGCCGTAAACGTTGTTTGCACTCGATGACGAGATAGTCGTCTGAGTACTGCCGTTTTTGACAAACTTTAGGCTATAAAGGTTGGACGTGTCAGCCGCACTGTTGTAAATGATGTTTACTATGCCGTAAACCGATGCGGACAGCAGCGCAAAAATAAGGAGAAATATAATAAACACCGCGGCAAAGGCTTCACGGGCTCGCTTTTTACTCTTTTTCAGATTGTGCTTTTTTGATTTGACCTGAGCCGGCTTTTGCTCAAAAGTGACGGTGGCACTCGGCTGTGTTGACGGCGTTTCGACCATCGGCGTATCTGTTGCGGGCATTGCACGGCTCCTTTCGTACTTATTTATTATATTTTACATCAAACCGCTCAAAAAATCAACACGTTATAGTGCCTAAATTCACTTATTTTACATAGATTGTTGATAAAGGAGGGTGATAACCATTGTCAAAACGATTTGCACCCGATGCTCGCAGGGCAATAACCGCCGCGGCGTCGTTTGCAGGCGAATTCGGCCACGCGTATATCGGCAGTGAACACCTGTTGCTCGGCATAGTAACCGAATCGTCCGATTGCGCGTCGTTGCTCGCCGCAAAGGGCGTCACGCCAAAGCTAGTGCGCGAAAAAATCATCGAGCTCGTCGGCATCGGCAGGCACAGCGAGCTGACCGCCGAGGATATGACACCTACCTGCAAGCGCATAATATTTGAGTCTTTGGGGTCAAACAAGGGCGAAACATCCTGCACTGACCTTTTGAGCGCCATAATGGCGGAAGATTGCGTCGCCGCGAGGCTTTTGTCGGCGATGACCGATACAGAGGACGGGATATTGACAGATAAACCAAAGGCGCACAAGCCTACTCCGACACTTGACAAATACGCGAGAGACCTTACGGCAAAAGCACTTTTGGGCGGCATAGACCCCGTGATAGGCAGGGACACGGAGGAGGAGAGGGTTATCAGCATCCTGCTCCGCAGATACAAAAATAACCCTTGCCTCGTTGGTGCGGCAGGCGTCGGCAAGACCGCCATAGCCGAGGCGGTGGCAGGCAGGATAGCGAGCGGCAACGTGCCTTGCGCACTCAAAGGCTTTAGGGTGATGGCTCTCGATATGTCGGCTGTGGTTGCAGGCACAAAGTACCGCGGCGAATTTGAGGAAAAGCTCGGCACCATACTCGCCGAAACGAGCGCGGCAGGTGACGTCATACTCTTTGTGGACGAAATCCATACGATAGTAGGCGCAGGCGCGGCAGAGGGCGCGATAGACGCCTCCAACATCCTAAAGCCGCCGCTTGCGAGGGGCGAAATAAGGCTTATGGGCGCTACTACCGCCGCGGAATACAAAAAGTATATAGCGAGCGACGCCGCACTCGAAAGGCGTTTCAGGCTCGTCGAGGTGTCGGAGCCGAGCGTTGAGGACTGCCGCAGGATATTGCAGGGCGTCAAGGGCAAATACGAACAGTTCCACGGCGTTACGATAGGCGAAGCCGCCATCTCCGCGGCAGTAGAGTTATCGGACGAATTTATTGGTGACAGGTGCCTGCCCGACAAGGCGATAGACCTTATCGACGAGGCGGCGGCGCTCGCACGGCGCGACGGCAGACAGGAGGTCGGCAGGCACGAGGTGATAGCGGCGACTGCAGGAGCTACGGGCATACCGGTATATATGCTCGAACCCCACGGCGGCGACGAGGTGGCAAAAGCACTCTGCAGAGTCAAAGACAGCGTGATAGGTCAGGACAAAGCGCTCTGCGAGCTGCTGCCTATCATACAAAAAGCCTGCGTCAGCCGCAGGCGTGGCAGTATGCTGTCTTTGGTGCTGCACGGCAGTGAGGGGTGCGGCAGGAGGCATTTTGCTACTATGCTCGCGCTCGAATTATACGGCAGTGCCGACAAGCTGTGCGAGATAGACCTTTGCGAATACGGCGGCAGATACGACTTTCCCCGTGCGTACGACGCTATATGCGACAAGCTGAGGATGGGCAAAAGCGGAGTGCTGTTTATAAGCGGCTACGAATCGGCTGTTACCGAAATGCAGGAAACGGTCAAAAAGCTGATGACGGGCAGTGAATTAACCGACAAAAACGGAGCAAAACTATCCGCCAAGGGCATGATAACCGTCGTCAGCACGTCGGATATGGGCTTTGCGGCAGGCTTTGCACAGCAAAAGCGCACTGCGTGTGACATAGACGCCATCGCCGACGCCTTTGCAGTGTTTGAACCGCTCGATGCCGACGCACTCTGCGAGATAGGGGAGAGGTACCTTGCTTCGCTCGGAGCCGCGGGGCGTGCGCCGTGCAGAGCGGCGGCAAACGACAGCCATACGGCACAAGATATGATAACGAGCGTGCGCAGAATGCTGCTCGTGACAAAATAACACTATATTTTGTGGTTTTTGCGACAAAAAATACCATTTTACTATTTACAAAACCAAAAACTTGTGTTAACATAATGCAAGAAAGTAGTATTTGTAAGGAGTATAGACTATGAAATGCCCTTCCTGCGGTTTCCCCGAAAGCAAGGTTATCGACTCACGCCCTGCCGGAGACGCTTCGTTTATCAGACGCAGACGCGAATGTCTGTCCTGCCAGCGCCGCTTCACCACGTACGAGACTATCGAAACGGTGCCTATCGTAGTAGTCAAAAAAGATAAATCGCGCGAGAGCTTTGACCACAATAAGCTGATGCGCTCTATCATACGCGCCTGCGACAAACGGCAGGTAACGAGAGAGCAAATGGAGCAATGCGCTTTTGACATCGAAAATACGATTTCAAATTCACTTCAAAACGAGGTTTCGTCGGCTTATATCGGCTCGCTCGTTATGGATAGGCTCAAGGAGCTCGACCAGGTCGCCTACGTCAGATTTGCGTCCGTTTACAGACAGTTTAAGGACATAAACGACTTTATGGACGAATTAAAACAATTACTCGGCGAAAAAAAGGGCGTCTAACCTAACACCTAAAATCTAAAAGCAGACTGATTTCACATCAGTCTGCTTTTGCTTTATTTACGCTTTTTTAAGGTAATCATCAATACCGACAGTATTATCAGAGCCGCCGCAACGAGCGCCGTGACGAGAGGGACGTAGTTCGGCTCCTCCTCTACGGGCTCTTGCTCCGAGGCTTCGGATATAGACTGCTCTGGCGGTGACTCGACGCTTTGCTCGGTGCTTGATTCGTCCGAGAGATAATCTATCTGCACCCTGTATTCGGTCTGCATACCATTTTCGGCGGTGCAGATTATGCTGATATAGTGCTCGTAAACCGTCGTCTTGACGGATGCGTATTTACTTTCGGCTGTCGCAGTCACGGTCGGCAATTCGTCGTCCCTTGACAAGGTTATGCGGTATTGCGTGGTATAGGGGTCAAAAGCAATATCGTAGCCGCTTACCGTGAGCGACGCGAGCGTGCTGACGCTGTCTTTGGTAGGTTGTTTTGCCTTTTTGCAGTGAATGATATACGTTTCGCCGCCGAATGTCACGGTGACGTCTATGCTTTGCTTGCTGCCGAATAGATTGCCTGATACGCTGCCCGAGGTCTCTATGAGCGCGGCGAGCGCGTCGGTCGCAAACTCGGCGTAATATTCGCCCGGGGCGTCAAAGTCCACGCTTCGCAGGGCGTTGACCGCGGTAATGCCGCTCGCTTTTGCGACTTGGAGGGTTACGTCCTCTACGGCGTACGACTTGCGGTTTACGGTGACCTCGGTGCCGAGCAATTCTATTGCCGTCGTGCCGACGAGCGCCGAGGTGTCAAATCTGAGCAGCATTATGCCGCAGGCGCTTTGCAAAACCGTCTCCTGCTGCCGTGTTTCGACGATAAACGAGACGTACCTGCCGCTGTCACGGTATTCGATGCGGTAGTCGGGGCAATAAACGTCTGTGAGGTCGAGCGCCGACTTGTCGTAGGTCAGTCTGCCAGTCAGCGCGTTAAAGCCTGAAATGCCGTCGTACTCAATCAGCACGTACAGCGTATTGTCGCCCGAAACAACCGCCGTTTGCAGTTTTATCGCCTGGCCGCTCGGCAGTGACTGCGCCTCCGACGTGCCGTAAAACGAGGTGCGGTACAAAAGCTGTGCGCGCAGATGCGTCATATCGGAGTTTGTGAGTTGACCGTTCATCGTGACGTCGGCTGAATACGTTGCCAGAGAGTCCTGCGAGGCAGTGCTTCTTAACATATTGACCATCAGCATTAGGTCGGACGCGCTCGAAGCGCCGTCGCCGTCTATGTCTCCGCAGACCGAAAGCGTGAGGCTGTCGCAGAGCCTTTCGCCTTCGTAAAGCTCTATTACCATGCCAGTGCAGATTTTGCCCGTAACGGGATTGCCGTGAGCGTCAACCACTCTCGTATTTTCACCTGCGAGTGCGGTAAGCGCGTCTGACGTCATACCGAGCGGCAGATAATACGCTATGCGATTTATGCGGTCAATCTTTATGCCGCTGTCATTGCCGAAATCTATCGTCCTGTCAAGCACGGTGACGTAGCAGAGTGCGCTCAGTCTGCCGTCCTTGGTGACGGCTGTTATCTCCGCAGTGCCGGGCGAAAGCGTCTCGAGAGTGCCCGTGGCATCCACCGTGACGTAAGACGCGTCGGACGAACGGAAAATCAGCTCCGCCGCGTCCGCACCGCTCGGCTCAAACAAAACCCTGAGGCTATAGCTTTGACCTACGCCGAGGCTCAGGCTTTCGGTGACGAATCTGATGCCGCCGAGCGCAGGAGTGATGCTGAAATCGGTCCGTTTTATGACCGACAGCGGCAGAGAATAGTAAACGCTGTGTGCGCCGCCCTCGGTGATAACCGTACTGCCGCTTATCGGCATTCCGTCGATAAAGCCGTTGTTTACGCTTATCTCCGCCGAGCTATTGCAGAGAGCACCGTCATAAACTCCGATGCCGCAGTCGTCAAAATCGTAGGTGCGTATAGAGATACTGTCTTTATAAACAAACGCCGTGTCGCTCGCATACACCGCCGAGGTGGCGTAGGGCGACGCCTTTGCAAAGTCGTTTGAGTCGTAAAGTCCGCAGTTCGTGACGAAATACCCGTGGCAATAGCCTATACATTCGCCTACTCCGCTTTGCAAAACGCTCGTGCCGATGATTAAATCATTGCCCGCTATCACGGCGCTGCCTTTGACGAATATGCTCTTTATTTCGTCCGAGCATTGCAGAGAGTAAATAGGAGCCGATAAAGACTCGTCATAAACCGACAGCTTGCGCTTGTTGCCTATAACGATATTGCCGTTTATGACCGCGACCGCGTTTGCCGAAATATTGGCGTAAGGCGTGCAGACCTTTGTTTGCAGGTCTATCACGGTCAAGACCTTGCCGCATACCGCATACAGCTTGCCTTTTGCAAACACCGCGTCCGTCAATGGCGCGCTTATGCGCAGGAGCTCGCCGCTTGACACCTTCATTATATAAGGCTCGCCGAATGCGGCGTAAAGCTCGCCTCCGCAGTCAAACAGCCCCGTGGTTTCAAAAGGCAGGGCACAGACCTCGGTGAGAGTGTCGTTTAGCAGATAAAGTTTGTTTTGACCTGCAAAGGTAAGATAAACGCCGCTATTGCACTGCAGAGCCGAGGTTATATCTGCGCTGAAAATCGTGTAATCGTTTGATTTTAGAGTTTGCACCCCGAGCGGCGCATAGCCGCCGTAATACTGCAGCGAGGGGCCCGAAATAGTGTAGGCGTATTTTTCGTCTGCCAAAAAGAGAGTTTCACCTGCGTAAATCGCAGACTGTATGTCGCCGTAAAGCGACAGAGTGCGCTCGCTCTGTATGTCAAAAGCGCCGCCCGTGCAGATTGCCACCGTGTCTATCAGGCAGAGTGCGTTGCCCTGCGGTATTTCACATATCAGACTGCCTTCTCTGAATACCTGTCTGCCGCAAACTATAAACTCACCCTGTAAAAATACGTTCTTGCCGAGCAGTGAAACAGGCAAATCGGTGTAGGTTACCGTCTGCAAAAGCAGGTCGATTATCGCTACCGTGCCGTCGTCACTGTCTGCGTCGTAGGCTATCAGTTTGCCGTCGTTATAATACAAGCCGCTGACATCAAAGCTCAACGTTGCGAGCGGAGCTTCTGTTTCTCCGAGCAGATAAACGGCGTTGCCTTGCGCGATATACAAGTCGTCGCCCGACGAAGCTAATGCGGTTACCGTGCCGCCGCAGGCTGCCGAATCGGTATAGATAGGCGACTTTGTAAGCAGCGAGTCGGAGGTGTAAAAATACACCGTGTCTCCGCTTACTACGGCGAGGCGGTCGCTGACAAAGGTGCAAAAGTCGATTTTTGCTATCCTTGGCGAATTGACAGAAGCCGCAGGCGATGAAATATACGCAACGTCTATTGCTTCACTGCCCGTTTCGTAGCAAACGAGCAGATTGCCGTTGCTGGCAAACTGCGTCTTTGACGGTCTTGCGCTCTGAGTTTCGTTACTTTGGACGGCAAAGCTGTAAACCTCGTCGCCCGATTCGAGCGTGTGGCGCCCTGCGCCTATATAAACGTCGCCTTGCACGGTTTTGCCGTCGAGTAGGGCTTGACCTACTATTTTTGCGGTTATCGGAGTTTTATAAACCTCGCCGTCGGATATGCCCCAGACCAAGCTTTGCGGCTTGACGTTAAAGGTTTCGCTCTGCATCCTGCCGTCGTTTATCAGCACAAAGCAGTGTTCGCCCGTATCCTTGACGGTTTGCCCCGACTTGTATGGCGTACCGTCGATAAACGCTATGCCGCCGTCGTAAAAGAAGGTTACCGCGCCGTCAATTTCTATTTTTGTATATTCGGGCTGTGAAGCTATCAGCCTAAAGGAAATCCGTGTAGTATGCGTGCCGTCGGTAACGACTACGCTGTGATTGCCCTGAGCGATTACCGTTTCGCCGTCGTCTATCTCCTCGCCGTCGAGCGTTGCCGTGCCCTTGTTAAAGTAGAGCGAAACGCTGTTGTAAACCACGTCGCCGTCTTTGACACCCGTGATTATCGGGCAGAGTGAGCTTTCGACTAAGTGGCCTATATTGATATCTTTTTGCAGATAGCCGCTCGTCAGCACGTCAAATTCATCCGGCGTGAGCCTATTGTCTATGCAGACCGACACACACAGCGCCGCCGCCGCCGAAACGTATGCCGCCGCAAACGAGGTGCCGCTGTCTGTGATATATCCGTCGTCCGTCAGCACCGTGACGCCTGCGCCGGGGGCGTACAAATCCACGCCTACGCCCTGTGTAAACTCGCATATTTCGCCGTCACTGTCAATCGCACCGACACTGATAACGCCGTCGTAGCAGGCAGGATAGTTTTTTGTCATCGCGAGCTTTGTCAGCCCGTCGTTGCCTGCCGCGGAAACGAGTATGCAGCCTTTTTCGCGGCAGAGCGAGATAGCCTGCTGTTCGGCGTAGGAATAGTTATAACCGCAAAAAGACATATTGATGACCTTGGCACCGTTGTTTGCCGCGTAGGTCAGTCCCTTGATAAGGTCTGCTGAATAGATAAGCGAGTCGCCGTTTGCCACTCTTACGGGCATAATGGTGCAATCGGGAGCCGTTGCCGCTATGATGCCTGCGACCTTGGTGCCGTGCCCCGTAACGTCTGACGCGACGTAATTTTGCGACGTTACGGCGTCGTAGCCTGCCAATATCTTTGCGCCTCCGAAATCCGCCGTGCGGCTGATGCCGGTGTCGAGCACGGCTACCGTAATGCGGCTATCGCCCGTGGTGACCGCCCAAGCGCCCGAAAGTCCGAGCGCATAGTATTCGTAAGCGTTGTCTCTGCCTTCTCGGCAGACGGTGCGCACGCTGTTTGGCTCTGCCGAGGCGATAAAGTCAGGGTAAAGCTTTGCAATTTGCTTTGCCTTGCCCTCGGGTGCGAGATAAGCGTTGCCGCCTAAGCCTTCGAGGCCGTAAAGCTCTGCAATAAGCTCCGCATTAGTGCCGTCAATAAACGTAAAAATCGTTTCGCCACTGCAATCAAAAAGGAAAGACGCGCTGTCAAGCTCACCCGACTCGCCGCTTGGGCGCAATGTTACAAAGCCTGCGCTAACGGCAGACAGCAACACTAATAATGTCAGGCAGGAAACAAACAGCTTCCTCATTTGACAAGGTCTCTCCTCTAAAACGTATCGTAGATGCCCTTTAGGGCATCGGTGTATTCCTTATGTGATTTGTCTTTGTAAATGCATAGCGGACTCGTGACCGTCATGCCCTCGGCACCGTCCTTGCGCCCCGCAACCAAAACAAGCGAAGGCTTTGAATCGCTGTCCGGTATAACGAGCGTCAGACTCTTTGGCTCTATGCGGTGCGAGTGCATTTGGCACAGTAGCTCCGACAGCCTTTCGGGACGGTAAACTATATAAAACCTGCCTCCGCTCTTTAAAAGCCACGCCGCCGCGGTCAAAACGTCTGACAGATTGCAGTCGTTTTCGCGGAATGCGTCGTCCTTTTTGGATACGTTGCTTTTGAGCCCAGAGCCCTGCTTGTAGTAGGGAGGGTTTGAGCAGATAAAATCAAATCTGCCCGACTCAAAATGCTTTTTATACTCCCTTATATCACCGTGAATGACCGTAAATCGGTCGTCGAGCGAGTTTTGAGCGGCATTTTGAGACGCGCATATAGCAAACTCGTCCTGTATCTCGATGCCGCACATACGGCTTTGCTTATCGACGGACAGGTATAAAAGCGGTATCACTCCCGAGCCGGTGCCTATGTCGAGCCCGTTTTTGCCCGCGTGCGGCAGCATATAGTGCGCTAATAACAGTGCGTCGGTGCCGAACCTTATGCCGCCCATCGGCTCTTTGATAGTAAGTCCTGCGTTAATCTTTGTCATCATCGTTATAAAAGACAAAGGGGAAGATTGTCGCCAATCTCCCCCTCTCGGTGCGTAATTTAAGCGTTGGGAGCTTCAACAGGGCAAACGCCTGCGCAAGCACCGCACTCGACGCAAAGGTCGGGGTTGATAACGTACTTGCCGTCGTCGTCGCAGCTGATAGCGGATGAAGGGCATTCGCCCTCGCAGGTTCCGCAGCCTAAGCACTTGTCTTTGTCAATTTTGTATGCCATAATAACCACCTCCGTGTGTATTTGTGTCTTTATCTTAGCACAAAATCAGTGCTTTTGCAAGGGCTAATTTAGATTTTTTCAAAAGCCTGCTTAATATCTGCGAGTATGTCCTGCACGTTCTCGATACCGACCGAAACTCTGACGAGACCCGGGCCTATGCCTGCGGCAATGAGCTGTTCGTCGGTGAGCTGGCGGTGCGTCTCGGAAGCGGGATGGAGCACGCAGGTATGAACCGTTGCAACGTGCACTACGTTTTTGCAGAGCTCGAGCGAATCCATAAACTTGGCTGCCGCTTCTCTGCCGCCCTTGATGTTAAAGCTGATAACGCCACTGCATCCGTCGGGCAGGTATTTTTTTGCAAGCTCGTGGTACTTGTCGCCCTCGAGTGCGGGATAGCTGACGCTCTCTACCTTGTCACAGCTCTTTAAGAACTTGGCAACCTCGAGCGCGTTGGCACAGTGTGCCTTGACGCGTACCGCGAGCGTCTGCAAGCCGAGGTCGAGCAAAAACGCCGCCATCGCAGGAGGGCAAACGCCGATGTCGCGCACGAGCTGAGAACGGAGCTTGGCGATATAAGCCAGCTTGCCGAATTGTTCGGTATATACCACTCCGTGATACGATTCGTCGGGAGTGCAAAGTCCGGGGTACTTTTCTTTTGTCCATACAAAGTTGCCGCTGTCAACTACGGCGCCGCCTACCTGTATGGCGTGACCGTCCATATATTTGGTCGTCGAGTGAGTAACGATGTCCGCACCGTGCTCTATGGGGCGGCAAAGTATAGGCGTGGGGAAGGTGTTATCTACGATAAGGGGCACGCCGTTTTTGTGGGCGATGCGAGCCATTTTTTCGATATCGAGCACTGCGAGAGCGGGGTTTGCGAGGGTTTCACTGAATACCGCCTTTGTGTTGGGACGGAAGGCTTTTTGGATTTCCTCCTCGCTGTCCTCCTGATTGACGAAGGTGCATTCTATGCCCATGCGCTTCATCGTGACGGCAAAAAGGTTTGTGGTGCCGCCGTATATCATGCCCGTGGTGACAAAGTGGTCTCCTGCGCCGAGTATGTTAAAGAGTGAGAGGAAGGATGCCGTCTGACCGCTGGGCAGACATACGCAACCGACGCCGCCCTCGAGAGCGGCTATCTTGTGCTCTACGTTGGCAACCGTGGGGTTGCTGATACGTGAATACATATCGCCGTCAGCCGTGAGGTCAAATATTTTGCCTATGTAATCGGTGGAATCGTAAGCAAAGGTTGTGGATTGGCAAATAGGCATTGCCAGGGGGTCGCCGTTGCCAGGCTTGTAGCCGGCGTGGATGCACTTTGTTTCGAGCTTCATGTTAACTCCTTTTATTTTATCCCGTCGGCTTTTTTAAATGCGGCAACTGCGCTTGCCCAGTCGTTCGGATAGCTGACGGTGGTTTGGGTATATTCGTCATAGGTAAAAAAGATGTCGAGAGTGTTTTCTACGTCGGTGACGGTGATGTCTGACTGAACGTAATTGAGTAGCTGCGCGATATTAGAGCTGTTGCGCTTTGTGCCGGAATTAGTCATAAACTGTGCAAAAAGCGAAGCGTACAGGTCACCTGCCACTGTCGTGGGGTCACTGCCGATAACGGTCACGCTCTGCGACAATATCGCAAGTGCCGTAGCCGAGTCGAGAGTATGGCGCGCAACGCCGAGAGTGATATAATAGTCCTCGGGCTCTTCGCCTGGGTTAAAGCTGATGGACGAATAAACGGGGTTTATCATTTTGATTGAACGCGAAACGTCAAAATAAGGGTTGCGCAGCTTTGATACCAGCGCACTGACCGCTTCGGGAGTGACTACCACGCATTTGTCTATGGTAAAGCCGGTTATCGAGCTGACCTTTGCTTTTGCGGCTGAGAGGCTCGCGTCGAGCAGATAGTACGACAGCGGCACCTCGATGCCTACGTTGTTGAGCACCTTGGCGGTCAAGGGTATGCGGCAGTAGGTAAAGCGGCTGTTAGACGAATTGGCTCTTGCAAAAAGCACGGCACATATATTGCCGCTCGAGTTTTTACATATAAAAAGCGTGGTTATCGTCCTGCCGTCGGTGGTGGGATTTATTATTACGCTGCCGCTGACGTCCTCGGACGTATCCTCCGAAACCTCCTCGGCACGCGAAACTGCAGTATCAAAGTCCACCATAGCCGATACCGTAGGCCAGATATATTGGTATCCGACGTAGCCAAACACCAGTAGGCAGATAAAAAACGCTAAGGCAAAATTGCGTAAGGCAGATAGCATGCTGCTTGCTCCTTCTGATATTATTGATTTGTTATTATACAACAAACCCGAGTGTTTGTCAATTATTTTAGTACACCTATTTCGGTTGACATTTACATAATGTTGTGGTATATTGATATATAATGTTATAGCTATATACTATCGGAGGACGGTATGACTATTTTTGACGGCATATTATACGGCATCATACAGGGCATTGCGGAGTTTCTGCCCATATCGAGCAGCGGACATCTCGCACTCATAAACGCTTTTTTCGGTGACGGTGCGTCGAGCAACTTTACCTTTGAGATTTTGCTGCACATGTCAACCCTGTTTGCGGTCTGCATTATGTATTACAAGGACATTTGGCTGCTCATCAAGAGCTTTATCAGCCTCGTAAAAAAACTTTTTACCGGCAAAATCAAGCAGGGACTTGACAGCGGCGAAAAGCTGTTTGTCATGCTGTGCATCACTACGCTGCCCCTCATCCTCTCGGCAATGTTTGACAAGCTTATCAATTTTGAGGACCTTTTAAGAGGCTATATCTGGGTTATCGGCGCACTGCTCATCATAAACGGCGTCATACTGTTTGTCGGCGACCGTATGGCAAAGGGCGATACTACGATAGACGACTTTACTTATAAAAAGACGCTCGGCGTCGGCATGATACAGATGTTTGCGGTACTGCCGGGCATTTCGCGCTCGGGCTCTACCATAACCGGCGGTATGGCTCTCGGCCTCGACAGAGAGCAAGCCGTCAAATTCTCATTCCTCATGTCCCTGCCTGCGGTACTCGGAGCCACGGTGCTCGAGCTGCCCGAGTTTTTCGGCGGCGGCATAGACAGAGCGGATACGATACCCGTTCTCGCAGGCGCAGTCACCGCGCTTATAGTCGGTATGCTGGCTATCAAGCTTTTGCAGATAGTGGCAAAGAAAAATAAATTCGGCATCTTTTCGGTCTATTGCATCATCGTAGGTATCACGGCGATAATCTACGACATTCTATGCTAAAAGGAGTTTAGCCAAATGGCAGTCAAAAAATACAAAGTAAAAAAAGACGGCAAGGCGGAAAAAGTCACAAAAAATACCAAGCCCAAAAAATCGTCTAAAATCTCCGCAGGCAAGGATGCACCCGAGGCCGTCACAGGCAGCGTTACTCCTTGGATATTGGCTATAGTGGCGTTTTTTATGCTGCTGACCATTGTACTGCCGGATATGGGTGCGGCAGGCAACTTTATCAAAGAGTGGATATTTATCAAGCCATTCGGCGCAGCGTATTATTACCTCACCGTCCTGCTCGGATTTCTCGCCGTCGTATGGCGCAAGACTCAAAAGCAGGGCTGGCTGACCTTCAGAGTGCTGATTTCGGTATTGCAGTTTATCTTTACCGCCATTATCCTGCACTTTGTCTGCACGGGCAAATTTACCGAAATGAACGTTTACGACTGCGGCGTTATAGCGACTTCGGAAGAAATCTCTATTATCGGCGCAGGCTACGTCGGCGGCTTTATTTCGATGGGCTTTAGCTATCTGATAAGCGGCGTAGCGACCTTTATATTTGCAGTGCTCGGTTTTTTGGTATCGACGGTTTTGATGTTCGGCAAGACGCCGGGCGACGTATTTAAGACCGTAATCCGCAAAATCAAAGAGAGCAACCTCGCTCGCGAGGCGGCCGCAGAGCTCCGCAAGGCAGAGCAACAGGATGCGGAGGCAGAGCAGGTCAAGACCTTTAAGCCAGAGCAAAAAAAGATACGCCCGATAGTCGCGAGCGGAGTGCCGAGCGACAAGACCATAGACCTTTCGCACGGAGAAAACGAGCAGGAGCAGCCTAAATTCACTTTGCCCGTTTACGACGAGCCTGCCGAGCCCAAAAAGCCCGAGCCCGAGATTTTGGAGGCGGTCGAGGTCAAGGAAACAAAGCTTAAGGAGCCCGAAAAAGCTCCCGAAACGATACCCGAGGTGATAGAGACCTCCGACGCTTCCGTCACCGAGGATGAGGAGCAAAGCTACGTATTTCCTCCGCTTTCGCTATTGACAAAAGGCGAGGAGGAGACAGTCAATCCCGCTCAGAATGACGTAGAACGCATCAGCGAAAAGCTGGTTGAAATAATGAATAGCTTTGGCGTCAAGGTCAAGGTTGTCGGTGCCGCGTGCGGTCCTACCGTTACGAGGTACGAGGTTATGCCCGAGGTCGGCGTCAGAGTGCGCACGATTATGGGCCTGCAGGACGACCTCAAGCTTCACCTCGGTGCCAAGAACGTCCGTATCGAAAACATCCCCGGCAAGACCGCGGTAGGTATCGAGATACCCAACAGCACGTCGTCCGTCGTGCATCTGCGCGACCTTTTGGAGAATGAAACCTTCCAAAAATCCAAGAGCCCTCTGCTGTGTGCTCTCGGACTCGACGTAACCGGCAAGCCGGTTTATATGGATTTTGAAGACAAACTGCACGTCCTCGTCGCAGGCGCTACCGGCATGGGTAAATCGGTGTGCATCAATTCGATTATTATGTCGCTGCTTTACCGTGCTACACCCGACGACCTCAGACTGATAATGATAGACCCAAAGAGGCTCGAGTTTGCACGCTACGACGGACTGCCTCACCTCTTGGTGCCAGTGGTTATCGAGCCCAAAAAGGCGGCAGGCACGCTCAACTGGGCTTGCATGGAGATGGATAGGCGCTATCAGCTCATGCAGGATACCGAAACGAGCAAGCTGACCGAATACAACGCCGCTATCAAGGACGACCCCGAAAAAGAACATTTGCCCAATATAGTTATCATAATCGACGAATTGGCAGACCTTATGATGACGGCTCCCGACGACGTCGAAAAGTCTATCTGCCGCCTCGCTCAAAAAGCGAGAGCCGCAGGCATTTACCTGCTTATAGGTACTCAGAGACCTTCGGTTGACGTTATCACGGGACTTATCAAGGCAAATATGCCTACGCGTATTTCCTTTGCCGTCAAGTCTCAGATTGACTCGCGCACCGTACTTGATTTGGTTGGTGCCGAAAGGCTCGTGGGCAAGGGTGATATGCTCTATTATCCTACGGGTATGAATGAGCCCGTCCGCGTGCAGGGCGCGTTTGTTGACGGCAAGAGCGAAGTCGTTTCGGTCTGCACCTTCATACGCAGTGCCGCAAAAGCGGAATACAACGAAAACGTGCTCGCCGAAATCGAGCGTCAGGCGGCTTCCTGCGGCAACAAGGGCGGACGCAAGGGCGACGATGAGGATGCCGCCGAGGACGGCGGTGCCGACAAGGACGAACACCTCATCATCAAGGCACTCGAAATCGCGTTTAACGAGGGCACGATTTCGACTACTATGATACAAAACCGCCTTGAGCTCGGTTATGCCAGAGCCGCGAGGGTCGTCAGCAAGCTCGAGCGCAGAGGATATATCGGCGCGTTTGACACCACGGCAAAAAAGCGCCCGATACTCATCTCAAAGGAAGAGTACCTTGCGCTCAAGCTGAATCATTCAGACGACGCCGCATCGGGCGGAGATAACGAGTAATTTTGACACATACGACAGAAGGCGTATCATGGACATTAACACAGACCGCAAATCACTCAAGATACTGCGCCGTGTTTCCGCGCAGGTCAGGACGCAATCGCTGATACCTTATTACAAGATGAAGGGCGACGCGGCGGCTCCCTGTGAGTACAAATATTTCCCGCGCTCGAGCCCCGAGTCGGTCGGACTTTCGTCCGAGCTGATAAGCGACTATATCGCCGAGCTATACGAGACCAAAGAGACCGTCACCGATACGGTGCAGATTATCAGAGGCGGCAGGGTTATAGGTGAGAGCGAATATTACCCTTACAGATTTGACACGTGGCACGTGTGCTACTCATACTCAAAGAGCATCACGGGCCTCGCGATAGGACTGCTGATAGGTGAGGGCAGACTGTCGGTTGACGACAGGGTGCAAAAGTTTTTTGCCGATATAAAGCCTGCGATTATCAATCCGCTCTTAAAAAACCTCAAGGTTCGCCACCTGCTCAATATGACGTCGGGTGTGAGATTTAACGAAATGGGCTCAGTCACCGAGACCGACTGGGTGCGTTGCTTCCTCGAATCGGTACCAAAGACCGAGCCGGGTACGGCGTTTGATTACAACAGCATGAATTCCTATATGCTTTCGGCGATAGTCACTAAGATAACGGGCCTGCCGATGGTAGATTATCTCGAAACCCGTCTCTTTGCCCCTATGGGCATCAGCCACAAATATTGGACTGCCTGCCCCAACGGCATAAACTGCGGAGGCTGGGGACTTTATCTGCTGCCGGAGGATATGGCAAAATTCGGTCAGCTTATTCTCCTGCGAGGCGCATGGGAGGGCAAACAGCTCGTGCCTGCCGACTGGATAGACACGATGTGCCAAAAGCAAGCCGACGTTCCGAGCGCGGTATCGAGCTATAGCTACGGCTATCAGATTTGGGTAAGCCCCGATATTGATATGGTAGTGCTCAACGGAATGTACGGTCAAAACACATTGGTATTTCGCAAGAGCGGCATAGTCGTTTCGCTCACCGCAGGCAATGAAAACCTTTTTCACGACAACCCCGCGTTTGCCGTTACGGTCAAGTACTTCGGCTCGATAGAGGGCGAAATAACGCCGCTGAAGCCGGATAACGCAGGCTATAACGCATTGAAGGAGCTGCAAAGAGATTACCGCAGACCCGATTACAAGGTTTCGCTCATCGGACGCAAAATCGGCGTCGCCGAGCCACTGCCCGAGGAATGTGCAGACTGGGACGGCACCGCTTATCTGTATAATACCAAGGAATACGGCTCAACTGGCTTGTTGCCTCTGACAGTGCAATGCGCTCACAACTGCTTTGCGCTCGGCGTAAAGCGAGTAGCCTTTAAGGTCACGGGAGGCAGGTTTTATTGCAGAGTGACCGAGGGCGACAAAATCTATAATCTTCCCGTCGGCTTTGGCAAAGCCAGATACTGTGACCTCGTTTTCGGGGAGGACAAATACAAGGTTGCGGTTCTCGGCAGGTTCTTTGTTGACGAGGACGACAATAACGTGCTACTCGTCAAACTGCATTTCCTCGAAATGGGCGCAGTCAGGACGCTGAGATTCGAGCCGCACGGCGAAGTGCTAAAGACCAGATACAGCGAAAAACCGGGCATCAACTTTTTTACCGGCAGCGTTTCACACTTTTTAAAGGATATAAAATCAGTCCCCGTCATCAAGGATTGGCTTTCGAGCGGTGGCGAAGACTATCTGAGGTTCAGATGCCTGCCGGTATTCGAGCCGACGGTAACGGGACTTAAAATGAGGTAAATCATGGCAGAGTTTTGGCAATATATCAATAATTCGCTCCCGTCCTCGCTGACCGAGGTCTGCGTAAGGATAGTGGGTGCATTGCTCATCGTGGTAATCGGCTTTAAGCTGACCAAGCTGATTTCGCGCAGGTACGAAAAAGTCACCTATCGCAAGGGGCTTGACCAGAGCACGTTTACCTTTTTAAAGAGCTTCGTCAGCATAGCACTCAAAATATTGATACTCGTAACCGCGGCTTCGGTGCTCGGAGTACCGCTGACGGCTATCATCACGGCGCTCGGCTCGGCAGGTCTCGCCATCGGTCTGGCACTGCAGGGCAGTCTTTCCAATCTCGCAGGCGGCGTCATGCTGTTGATATTCAGACCTTTTTCGGTCGGCGATTATATCTCAAACCACACCGACGACGGCACGGTAACGGCGATAGGCATTTTTTATACCAAGATAGTCACTCCCGATAACCGCACGGTGGTTATTCCAAACGGCACGCTGACAAATCAGACTATCATCAATTATTCGCAGATGGACGAGCGCAGGGTGGACGTCGAATTCAGAGTGCCTTACGGCAATGACGTGCAGACCGTTATCGAAATCATCAAAAACACTGTTTCCGTTCTCGACCCCGTAAACAAATCAAAGCCTGTCGAAGCCTTTGTCACAAAGCAGGATAACTTCGGCAACATCATTTCCTGCCGCGCGTGGTGCCTCGCAGGGTACTATTGGGACCTTAGGGCCGATATGCTAAAGACTGTCACGCTCGAGCTGCAAAAGCACGACATCACAATCAGATAAAACAAAAAAGAGGCGTCAGCCTCTTTTTTTGATGAACGAAACGCCGCAGGAAACAAGGTAAAACGCCAAATTGACTATTACCGTGCAGGCGCCGGGCTGCAGGTCTAGACCTGCGGCAAACATATTGCCGAGGCTAAAGCCGACTATCGAGAGCACCGCTGACGCAATAACTACGCCCTTAAAGCTTTTAAACAGCCTCATAGCCGTGAGTGACGGGAAAATAATGAGTGCCGAAATCAACAGCGCACCCATCAGTCTCATGCCGACAACTACCGTGACAGAGGTGAGCAGTGCGAGCAGGGTGTTGTAAAGCCCGACTTTAATACCCGTTGCACGGGCAAAGGATTCGTCAAACGTGACGCTGAAAATGCGCTTGTAAAATACCAGATACAGCACGAGCACCATCAGCGACAGTGCCAAGCCGAGGTAAACGTCGGTGTTTGTGACCGAATATATGTTGCCGAAAAGTGAGTTTTCGAGTTCGCCCGAGAGCGACGGCGAATTGGCTATCACTATCGTGCCTATGGCGAGCGCACCCGTCGAGATAACGGCTATCGCCGCGTCACCCTTGATGTGACTGCTTTCCTGCAATCTGAGCAAAAAGAAAGCCGCGAGCGCCACTATAGGCAGGGAAACGTATATCGGTTCGGCTCCGAGAGCGTAGGCTATCGCCATAGCCGCAAAGCCGACGTGCGACAGTCCGTCGCCTATCATAGAGTATCGCTTTAGCACGAGATTGACGCCGAGCAGTGCCGCGCAGAGCGAAACCGCTCCGCCGACCGCAAACAGCCTCAGTAGTATGCCACGGGTGTATTCCATGGCAAAGAGCTCGGTCAATGTTTCAAACATTCTATGCACTCCTCTCCCATATAGTATTTGCCTATTTCGCTGTGCATATATTGGTGGGCAGTGCCAAAGAAATAAGACTTGTCGTATAAATGCAGTATGTGTGACGCCTGCTCGACCGAGCATTTGACGTCGTGCGAAACCATTATTACGGTGATTCCGCTCTTATTGATGTCCTTGATGATTTCATACAGCTCGTGTGTAACGAGAGGGTCGAGCGCGGCTACGGGCTCGTCGAGCAACAATAGCCTCGACGTTGCACACAGTGCGCGCGCCAGCAGTACGCGTTGCTGTTGACCGCCCGAAAGGTCGCGGTACGACTGATTTGCAAGGTCCTTAATGCCGAGGCGCTCGAGGTTTGACATAGCGGTGTCCTTTTGCTTTTTTGTAGCAAACGGCCACGCAAAGCCGCCGCGGCAGCCCGACAAAACTATCTCAAAGACCGAAGCGGGAAAGTCTCTCTGCGAGCCAGTCTGCTGAGGCAGATAACCGATTTCGGTAGCTTTGAGCCCGTCGCCGAAGGTTATGACACCCTTTGAAGGCGCCTTTAATCCGAGCAGGGCTTTGACGAGCGTTGACTTGCCGGAGCCGTTTTCGCCGAGTATGCAGAGATATTCGCCGCCCTGCAGGTCAAAGCTCAGATTGTTTATTACGTCTCTGCCGTCGTACGACAGCGTGACGTTATCGCATTTTAAGAGCATCAGCTTAGCGCTCCTTTCAGTGTTTGCAGATTTTGATACATAAGGTTGATATAAGTGACACCGCTTGCAAAGCGGTCTCTTTCGACCCTGTGGCAGGAGGTCAGCAGGGTGACGGTACAGCCCGTTTCGGCGGCTATACAGCTCGCGGTAAGCTTTGACGAAAACTCGGTGTAAAACACGGTGCTAAGCCCCGTTTCGTCGAGTGACTCCTTGATTTCGGCGAGCTTGTGCAGGCTCGGCGCTACGTCTCCGTCGGCACATCCGCTGAACGCCGCAGTGTGCGTCAGCCCGTATCTCTCGCAAAAGTATAAAAACGGGAATACGTCGCCGACTATGAGCGTTTTGTGCTCTACGCTCTCAAAGAGCGAGACGAAAGCGGCGTCGAGCTCTCTCAGCCCGTCCTGATACTCAGCCGTGTTTTTGTTGTATTCTACGGCGTTTGCACCGTCGAGCTCATTGACCAGCTCATTTATGTGATTGCAAATCTCTATCGCGTTGAGCGGCGAGGTCCACACGTGCAGGTCGTATTCGTGCTCGTGTTCGTGCTCTTCTTCCTCGCTCTCTTCGTCCTCATCCAATAGCTCTACGCAGTCAATGAGGCGCAGTACCGTAATCGACTTTGGCGAAGCGGATACCGCTTTTTCGACCGTCTCGTCGTTTTCGCCTCCGCCGTATATCAGCAGGTCGCAGGATTGCAGCGCGGCTGTTTCGGACAGAGTGAGCGTGTGAGAATGAACGTCTGCGTCTGACGGCACTATCAGCTTAACGTCCGCTACGTCGCCGCAGACACCGCGTGCAAAGTCGTACGAAGGGAAATCAAGGCAGGCAACCTTTAGCTTGCCGCCGTCATCTGCAGGTGTAAAAGAGCAGGATGACAGCAAAAGTGCGCAAATAAATATAAAGATAACCGTTTTTTTCATTTTTTGTCCTCGCTCTTGCAACCGAGACAGGTGCCGTATATGACGGTGCGCTCGTTGTCTATCAAAAAGCCGTGACCGCCCTCGATGTGACCTCTCAGCTCGTCCATAAACGAGCAGTCGAGATGTCCGACCCTGCCGCATTTGGTACACTTAAAGTGTATATGTCCGTGGCAGTCGTGACCGTCTAAATATTGATAGGTGTCACTGCCGCCCGATTCCGCAGGGTACTTTGCACACAGTCCGTCGCTCTCGAGCGCACTAAGAGCTCTGTAAACCGTGGTTTTGCCCACTCCGCCGCCTACAGCTTCGTATATTTCAGCCACGGTAAAACTGCTGTCGGGGTGCGACAGCAAAAATTGCTTTACCGCGTCTTTTTGCTTTGTATTGTAGTTGCTGCGCAAAACAAAACTCCAATCTGAAAATGAATTTCAAATTGGAGTATATCATAAAATATTGATTTGTCAATACCCAACGCCGATTCCGCGCACCGAAACTTCAAATCCCGATAGCGTTTCTGCTTCGCCGTTTGTATATTCCACTACCAAAAAGCCTTTGTCGGTTATGCTTTTTGCGATTGCGGTGCGTTTGGAGCCGTCCTTATAAACCGTAATCTCGCGGCCTAAGACGCAACTGCATTTTTTGTATTCGGGCAGATAATAGCCGCTATGCAGGTCGCCTATACGGCTTATCAGTCTGTGCGCTATCTCGTTTACCAGCGGTTCTCTGAGTGATATGTCACACCCGAGACAGCCTGCACCGTCTATACCGAGCGCATTGGACGCGAGGTTGATGCCTATGCCGACGACTATGTACGAGATTTTGTCGCCGTCAAAACCGTTTTCGACGAGTATTCCGCACACTTTGCGGCCATGATAAATAAGGTCGTTGACCCACTTTATGCTCGTCGATATACCGCAGACCGTCTCTATCGCACATTTCGTCTCTACTGCGGTCATGGCGGTGAGGCTGATGAGCTCGTCAAACGATATTTCGGGCCTTAGTATGACCGACATATACACTCCGCCGCTTGGCGAAACAAAATGCCTGCCGAGCCTGCCTCTGCCGCAGGTCTGAGTGTCGGCAAAAACCACCGTGCCGTTTAGGGCGCCGTTTTGCGCCAGAGCCTTGGCGTAGCCGTTAGTGCTATCGACCGTCGCCAAACGTATCGTTTGCGGCATATTATCACCTCCGTTTGCAGCATTTTAGCATTTAAAGCCAAAAAAATCAACTCATAATAAATATATTGACAGATTTTTGATTTTGTGTTAATATTAACCGAATATAATTAAAAGAAAGGACTTAAATTATGAAAAAAACACTTTGCGCTTTGCTATGCCTTTTGACCGTACTGTCCGTCATGCTCGTTTCGTGCACCGGCACAAACAATCAGGGCGGCGAATCAAAAGATTCCACCAGCACTGCAGAGACCAGCACCGGTGAAGAAAGCACCGTCGATACCGAGTATTACGACGAAGCCACCGGCAAATACGTTTTAGCATCCGATATGCCCGATTTTGACTTTACAGAAACCGAGTTTAAGGTTGCAGTTATCGACAACATTTCTCAGTCAACCTATTTCAACGAGGATATCGAAAATCTCTATGATACCACCGACGAGGCTATCCGCACCGCAGTCTCCGAGCGTAACAATATCATAGAGGAAAAATACGGCGTCAAGATCAAGGCTTACGCCGTCAGCGACATCTATAACGAAATCATCCAGGACGCCGAAGGCGGCACGGGTCTGTACGACGCGGCAATGCCGTTTATGAGCACTGCGGCTACTCTCGCAGCCAGCAGCAAGCTTTACGACCTCTCTTCCTACGCGGCGCTCCATTTCGACGCTCCCTATTGGGAGGCTATCGCTACCGACACTGCCGAAATCGGCGGCAAGGTTTACTTTACCACCGGCGATATCTCCATGATGCCAAAGATCGTTTCTTTTGCTATCACGTTTAACAAAGACCTCTTGAATGACATCGACAGCAGCGTTGACCTCTATCAAGAGGTTATCGACGGCACCTGGACGTTTGACCGTCTGGTACAGCTCTCCAAGGCGGCTACCAGCGACAGCGACGGCACCGCAGGCATGGCTTATACCGACAACTGGGGTCTGTCCTCCTCTTATAACGACGCACTCGCATATTATATTGCCGCAGGCGAAACCCTCTGTGCAAAGGACGCCAACGGCAAGCCTATTATCTCCATCGGCACACAGCGTTCCGTTAACGTAGCCATCGACCTCCTCACCAAGCTCGAGGAGAGAGATACATGGGCTTATATCTGCAACAGAGATAACGGCGTCGTTCCCAACATCTGGGCTACTTCGCTCGACGTATTCGGCGAAGGCAGATGCCTCTTCCGCACCACCGCGTTCAGCGCTATCAAAAAGCTCCGCGCATACACCAAGGGCGTTGAGTTTGGCATAGTTCCTCTGCCCAAGTATGACACCGAGCAGGATGAATACTACACCTACTCCAATCCTAACTACGCGGCTTGCGTCGTTATTCACCTCGGTGCAAAGAATCCCGAATTCTCGGCTTATATGCTCGAGGTACTCGCTTGCGAATCCAAAAACTACCTCACTCCCGCATATTACGAGACCGTCCTCAAGGACCGCGATATGAAGGACGAAGAGAGCGAACAGATGCTCGACGAATACGTATTTAAAAACATCGTTTACGATATAGGCGTAGTTTACAACTTCGGCAGCATCGGATCTTTGCTCTCCGGTCTGATGAGCACCGACAGCGTAGCCGTTGCTTCTACACTCGACAACCAGTCCGGCACTTATCAAGCCGCTATTGACGTACTACTCGAAGCGTTTGGCGTCAATTAACTATTAGGAGAGTAAGCATGAAAAAGCTGTTTGTGCTTTTGCTTTGTCTGACCGTTTGCATAGTGCCGGTATTGGTAGCCTGCAACAGCGGCACCGTGACCGATACCTCGTCTGCCGTTTCCGATTCTCAAGGTGACGTCAGCGATGCTGATGAGTCAAAGGAAACCGAAATCCCCGGCTACAACCCCGAAACCGGCAAGTACGAGCCTAACCTTCCCGAATATAAATGGGAAGAGGACAAAGAGTTTAAGGTTTTGGTGTATTCCAACGAAGTACAGACCACATACTTTTCCGAGGACGTAGAGCCTGACCTTTACGAGACTACCGACGAGGCACTCAACGAAGCAGTCAGAGAACGTAACAACCAGCTCTCGGAAAAGTATAAGAACGTAAAAATCAAGGCGTATAAGGTCGCCGATGCGGCAGCTACGCTTGCGCAGGAGATTCAGGCGCCCACCGTCGGCTACGATGCCGCTATGCCGTTTTTGTCGAGCGCCGTTTCCATGGCTCAGTCAAAAGCGTTTTATAACCTTGCTGAGTTTGACGAATACATCGACCTCAGTATGCCGTGGTGGGACCAAAACTTCCTCGACGTAATGACAATAAATGACAAGGTGTATTTTGCAATAGGCGATATTTCGATAATGCAAAAGATAGTCAGCGGTGCCGTTGTCTATAATAAAGAAAACTTAGCCAGCATTGCACCCGACGTCAACATCTATCAAGAGGTCAGAGATTACGAGTGGACGTTTGACCGCATGGTAGAGCTCGCAAAGCTCTATACCAAGGACAATGACGGCGAACAGGGTATGTCATACAAGGATTGCTGGGGCATCAGCGGTTCTTATAGCTTGCCTCTCAGCTATTATATGTCGAGCGGTGAGCATTTTGTAACCAAGGGTGCCGACGGCAATCCGTATATCGCTTTTGATACAGACCGCTCAATCACTGTTGCACAAAAGATATTGACGACTTTTGCAGAGCAAGGCACGTGGATTCTTTACAGCAATGAGATTGTCGGCAGTAACAAGGACATCTGGACTGCTTCTCTCGACATATTCGGCGAAAACCGCGCACTCTTTTATAACTGCGCATTCAGCGCTATCAAAAAGCTGCGCAATTATACCGATCTTGACGAGTGGGGATTTTTGCCCAGACCTTTGCTTGACAGCACGCAGGACACCTATTATACGCCGTGTTCCGCACGTTCCGCTTACGGCATCGTAATACCTACCAGTGCACCCGATCCCGAGTTTTCGGCATTTATGATTGAAGCGATGTGTGCCGAAGCAAAGAACTATATCACTCCGGCATATTACGAAACTATCCTCAAGGGCAGAGATACCAAGGATGAGGACAGCGAAGAAATGCTCGACAAATATATCTTTGCCAACATCGGCTACGACTTGGGCGTTACCTACAACTTGGGCAGCATCAGCGAGATGTTCAGCACATTGGCAGGTGCACACTCAGCCGACATTGTTTCGCAGTTTGACGCTCAGAGAGACGTTATTCAGACTGCCATAGATAACCTAATCGCAGCGTATTCCGATTGATAGTAATTATGATAAAAAGCCGCTTGCAAAAGCGGCTTTTTTGTGTTATAATACCCAAAGAGAGATAAAAAATCCCGTTTGAAATCAGTATTAAAGGAGAGAATCATGAAAAAACTGTTTGTGCTTTTGCTCTGCCTGACCGTTTGCATAATGCCTATTCTCGTATCTTGCAACCAGGGCACGGGCGACACCTCGTCTGCCACGGAGCAGAATTCAACGGACGACACCAGCGAACAAGCCGAGTCTAAGGAAGCCGACATCCCCGGATATAACCCCGAGACCGGCAAGTATGAAGCTAACCTCCCCGAGTATAAATGGGAAGAGGACAAAGAGTTTAAGGTTTTGGTATATTCCAACGAAGTGCAGACCACTTACTTTGACGAGGACATTGCCCCCGACCTCTACGATACGACCGACGAGGCGCTCAACGAGGCGGTCAGAGAACGTAACAATCAGCTCTCTGAAAAGTACAAAAACGTCAAGATCAAGGCTATCGCCGTTGCTAACGTAGAGACTGAGCTTTCATTGGAGATTCAGGCTCCTACCGGCGCCTACGACGCCGCTCTGCCTTTCGTGCAAAAAGCAGTTACTATGGCGCAGAACAAGAGCTTTTACGATCTTGCAGAGTTTGATGAATACATTGATTTAAGCATGCCTTGGTGGGACCAGAACTTCCTCGACACCATGACGGTAGGTGATAAGGTTTACTTTGCCATAGGTGATATTTCCATCATGCAAAAGATAGTAACCACGGCAATTATCTATAATAAAGAATTATTGGAAACCATTGCTCCCGGCACCAACCTTTATCAAGAGGTCAGAGACAATGAATGGACGTTTGACCGCATGGTAGAGCTCGCAAAGCTTTATACCAAGGACAACGATGGCGAAACCGGCATGTCATACAAGGATTGCTGGGGCTTCAGCAGTTCTTACGGCTTGGCTCTTAACTATTATATGGCGAGCGGCGAGCACCTCGTAACAAAGGGCGCCGACGGCAAGCCTTATATTGCGTTTGACTCTACCCGTGCAGTTACCATTATACAAAAGGTACTCAATAGTTTTGCCGAGAATGACACATGGGTTATCTTCTGCAATGAAATCAGCGGCACCGGCAAGGATATATGGACATCAGGCCTCGATATCTTTGGCGAAAACCGCGCACTGTTTTATAACTGCGCATTCAGCGCAATCAAAAAGCTCCGTAAATATACCGACCTTAATGAATGGGGCTTTTTGCCCATGCCTTTGATGGATGACACGCAGGATACCTATTATTCACCAAACGCCGCTCTCTATGCTTACGGCATCGTTATCCCGGTATCTGCACCCGACCCCGAGTTCTCGGCGTTTATGATTGAGGCAATGTGCTCTGAAGCAAAGAACTATATCACTCCGGCATATTACGAAACCATCCTCAAGGGCAGAGATACCAAGGATGAGGACAGCGAAGAAATGCTCGACAAATATATCTTTGCCAGCATCGGATACGACTTGGGCGTAACCTACAATTTCGCAAGCATCAGCAACGTATTTACCGACCTCGTTGTCACCCGTTCCGCAGATGTTGTTTCAAAATATGACTCTTACAGAGACTCTGTTCAGGTTGCTATCGACCAGCTCGTCGCTGCTTACTCGGACTAAAAGATTTATTATTTTATCAAAAGAGCCGTTTGCAAAAACGGCTTTTTTGTGTTATAATGGCTCAAAACGGAGGACGGATATGAATACTAAGCTTATTGACAAATACATAGGCACCGGCAAAATGGTGACTGAACTGCGCGAATATACCTTAAAGGCGGCTCTCGAGAGCGCCGTATTGCTCAAAAATGACAAAGGCGTACTGCCTGTCAAGGGCGGTAGGGTCGCATTTTTCGGCAGGATGCAGGACTGCTATCTCAAGAGCGGTACCGGCTCGGGCAACAACGATTGCGGCAAGGTCGTTTCGATAAGGGAGGCGCTTTTAGGTTTCGGCGTAGAGCTCGACGGCGAGCTTATCGCGCTGTACGACGCTTTTGTAAAAGAGCACCCGTACGACAGCGGCACCGGCTGGCATCATCCTCATAGCCAAAAAGAGCTCGTTTTGGACGACGTCACAGTATCAGCCGCCGCAAAAAGATGTGACACCGCCATATACGTTATCACCCGTATCTCTGGCGAAGACAGAGACCAAACCGCCGACAGAGGCAGCTATTATCTGTCTTATAACGAGCTTATTATGCTCAGCCGCATCCGCGCGCATTTCGGCAGGGTGATAGTGTTGCTCAACACCTGCGCCGCAATGGACGTAAACGAAATCAGCCCCCTCTGCGACGGACTTTTGTGTCTGTGGCAGGCAGGTATGGACGGCGGCAGTGCCGCCGCCATGCTCATTACAGGCAAGGCTAATCCCTGTGGCAAATCTCCCGATACTTTTGCTAAAACGCTCGACTGCTATCCTGCCGCAAACTACGGCAGGGACGGTGACGTTATCTATACTGAGGACCAGTTTGTAGGATACAGATACTTTAATACCTTTGCGCCCGAAAGAGTTATATTCCCATTCGGCTACGGCTTGTCATACACGAGGTTTGAAACAAAGCTTACGGGATTTGAAATAAACGGACTTAACTTAAAATGCAATTTTGAGGTAGCCAACGTCGGCGAATACGCAGGCAGCGAGGTCGTAGAGGTTTATCTGTCTTATCCGAGCGGTACAAACGCGCCTAAGGCGGTGCTCGCAGGCTTTGTCAAAACATCCGAAATCTCAAAAGGCGCCAAGCTCGGCGTTACTGCCGATATTAATCTAAAGGACGTTACGCTCTACGACGACTTTAAGGGCGAATATTATCTGCCGCAGGGCAAATATACCGTCAGCATCGGCGACAGTATCAATTATAAAGCGGTCAAAGAGTTTGATTTCGGCGGTTATAGCCTCGAGGATAAGCCGTGTCTCTTGCAGAACGTGCCGTTTGAACGCCTTACACGGTTTGGCACCGAGCAGGTGCCTACATGCGACAGCCGCAGTCTTTGCGACGTACCCGATGAGCTAACTCATATTGACGAGCATATCACGCTCACCGACGTTGCAAACGGCAAAAAGACGCTCTCTGAGTTAGTCGCTTCGCTCTCAGATATCGAGCTTGCCTGCCTCGTCAGAGGCGAAGGTATGTCAAGCCCCAAGGGCGCACCCGGTGCGGCTTCGGTATTCGGTGGCATTACAAAAGAATTGTACGACCGCGATATACCCGTTATTTCGACTACCGACGGCCCTGCTGGCGTCAGAATATCCACCAGCGCCGTCACTTCGGCAATCCCCGACGGCACGGCGCTCGCCGCGACCTTTAATCCCGAGCTCGTCTCGGCTCTGCTCCAATACGAGGGCTACGAGGTTTTGTCGTTTGGCTGTGACGTTCTGCTGGCTCCCGGCATCAATATACACCGCAGTCCTTTGTGCGGACGCAACTTTGAATATTACAGCGAAGACCCGCTTTTGGCAGGCTATATCGCAAGAGCGGCGGTCAAGGGACTTAACTGTGCCGGCGTCAGAGGCGTTATCAAGCACTTTATGGCAAACAACCAAGAGGCGTTCAGATACACCTCGAGTTCTGTAATCAGCGAAAAAGCCATCAGACAGATATACGCAAAGCCTTTTGAAATCGCAGTCGAGAGCGGCGAAACCTACGCCGTTATGACCTCGTACAACCGCATAGGCGGACGCTGGGCGGCAAACAACGAGCCGATGGCAAACTATCTGAGAGCCCGTTTTGACGGCATAGTCATGACCGACTGGTGGGCTAAGCTCGGCGGCTGTGAGGATGCGCAAAACGTCACCGACCTCGCCGCTATGGTACGGGCGCAGAATGACCTTTATATGGTTATGCCCGACGCGCTCACTCACGAGGATAACATAACGGAGGCGCTTGCGGACGGCAGATTGCACCGCTCGGAATTGCAAAGCAGTGCAAGGCGTATACTGACCTTTATTATGGGTACCGTCACCTTTGCCCGTCAACTGAAGTATGGCAAAAAGCAGACCGAAGACCTGAGGCGCTCGGTCGAGGGCAAAAAGCCGTTTGCCGTGATAGACTTTGACGGCAACGCGGTCAAATACGAGTCTGCCAAGGCTCAGCGCGTTATTGCGGAAATAGTATGCCACGCAGACGTCAAGGGGCTCGAGCAGTGCGTCATTTCGCTCACGGTCAATACCAAGGGCGCCGCGGTTATGGCAGTCCCTGCAGGTAATACGAGCGAATACCGCGAGGTCTCGTTTATCAAGGGCTCAAACGACCTTGCGTTTACGTCAACCGTACCGACCTCGGGCATAAAGCAGATTAAGCTATACGATTAAAGCAATACAAATTAAGCTCGGAATTTCCGGGCTTTTTTTGTGGCATTTTTGCGCCGTCACCTGCATATTTTTAATCAAAGGCAGGTGGGGTGATGGCAAAGTCACGGCTAATAAAGGGCGCGGCGATAATGACTGCGTTTGCACTGGTATGCAAGCTGCTCGGCACGTTTTTACGGCTTTATACCGCGTCGCGTATCGGCAGCGAGGGCATGGGGCTGTATTCGCTTATAATGAGCGTATATACTCTGTTTGCCACCGCCGCAACCTCAGGCTTTACTCTCACGGTCAGCCGCCTCGCCGCCAAATACAGACACAGGTGCGAGGCAGACGGCTATTTTTTGTATAAAGCGTCGCTCATACCTGCGCTTGCGATTGGCTGTGCGGCAGGATGCGTGATGTTTGCAGGCGCTCCCTTGCTATGCAGGGACGCAATCAAAGAGCCGCTTGCTTTGGACGCCGTAAGGACCTTGGCTATATCATTGCCGTTTATGTCCGTGACCTCCTGTATTAAGGGGCTATTTATAGCCCGTAATCAAGTGATAAAAAACGGCACGGGCTCGCTAACCGAGCAGATAGTCAAAATGTGCATCATTATGCTGATGCTCGGATA
>DCHM01000038.1:0-248 GCA_002314835.1 Clostridiales bacterium UBA1752
TTATTCATCTTTATCCTCCTGCACCATCGTATCCGCCGCGATGCCCGCTATCTTACCGTCAACGTTAGTGAGGTCGAGAGAGCCGGTCATCATGAGACCGATTTGTTCTTTAGTTGCTTTGTATGCGTGGACGACTCCCATCAGTTTGCCGTGGCAGATAACCATAATCTTGTCGCAGAGAGCCATGAGCACGTCGAGGTCCTCGCCGACAAAGAGCACGCCGTTGCCGGCAAGCTTTTGACGGTTTA
>DCHM01000038.1:268-490 GCA_002314835.1 Clostridiales bacterium UBA1752
TATATCGTAAATCTGATACGACGAGCCGACGTCGAGGCCTCTGACGGGATAAGCGGTTACTATTACGTTAGGTCCCGACATTATTTCGCGTCCGACGAGTACCTTTTGCACGTTGCCGCCCGAGAGCTTGCGAACGGGTGTCTCGGTGGAGGGTGCGACTACTCCGAGGTCCTTGATTACGGTTTCGGCATCCTTTTTGCCGAGCTTGCGGTCGATAAACGG
>DCHM01000038.1:554-2543 GCA_002314835.1 Clostridiales bacterium UBA1752
CAAGTCCCATGCCGAGTCTGTCCTCGGGGACAAAGCTCATGGCTATGCCGCGCTGAATAATCTTGTCGGGCTGCATGCCGACTATATCTACGCCCTCGTGGATAATACGTCCGCTCTCGATCTTGCGCAGTCCTGCGATAGCCTCGCAGAGCTCCTTTTGACCGCAACCTGCTATACCTGCGACGCCGAGGATTTCGCCGCCACGGATATAAAAGTTGACGTTATCAATAGCGGTAGAACCAATGTCGTTTTTGACCGTAAGTCCGCGAATCTCGAGCAGAGGATGAGTTTTTTCCATCTTGGGACGCTCTATGGAAAGCTCGGTCTTTTGACCTACCATCAGCTCGGTGAGCTGCTGCTCGTTTGTTTCGCTCGTGTTGACCGTGCCGACGAACTTGCCCTTGCGCAGTACGGTAACGCGGTCGCTGATTGCCATAACCTCGTTGAGTTTATGGGTGATAATAATGATAGAATGCCCCGCCTCTTTCATACGGCGCAGGACGCCGAAGAGCTTGTCGATTTCCTGTACCGTGAGCACGGCGGTGGGCTCGTCGAGTATGAGCACCTTGGCGCCGTAATACAGCACCTTGATAATCTCGAGGGTCTGCTTTTCGCTGACCGACATATTCCTGACGAGCTTTTTGGCGTCTATTTCAAAGCCGAATTTACGGCTGATGTCTTCGATTTGTTTATATCTGTTTTTCTTTAAAAGCAGTCCGTTGTTTGAGCCAAGCCAAATGTTGTCTGCAAACGAAAAAACATCAACAAGCTTAAAATGTTGATGTACCATGCCGATACCGAGGCGTTTGGAGTCCTCGGGTGAATTGATATTGACGACCTTGCCGTCGACTTTTATAGTGCCTTTTTCAGGCTTGTATATGCCCGAAAGCATATTCATCAGCGTAGTCTTGCCTGATCCGTTTTCACCAAGCAGGGCGAGTATCTCGCCCTGCTTGAGATTTATACTGATATCGGAGTTGGCAACTACTCTGCCGAATGTCTTTGTGATGCCGTTTAGTTCAATCGCAAATTCCGTGGCAGTATTCATAAGTGTCACCTAACTAAATAATTGATAAGGGGTAATCAGCCTGCGATAACGCCCTTTACGTAGTAGTTCATAGAGCCCTTGATAACGCCGTCGTCGAGGTTGGACTTGTCGCCTGCAGCCTTGATTTCGTTGTCGTTGCTGTCGATGATAGCGGTATTGGTCTTTTCGATATTAACGGTGCCGTCTTCGTCAACGGTGATGTTGAGCTTGATGCCGGAGAATACGTCCCAGTCGCCGCTCTCGATAAGAGCTCTGACTGCAGCCATAGCGTCTGCGGTGCCTGCAGCGCAGTTTTCGGTAACGGGAGAATTGTCAACAAAGCCTTCTTTGAGACCGCCGTAGTAAATACCAACGGTATTCATAAAGTTGTCGGGATCGGTCATAGCAGCTTCGATAGCGGTGTGATAATAAACGTTCCAGTGCCAGATAGCAGCAGTGAGGTGAGCATTGGGAGCTTCTGCGGTCATATCGGAGTTGTAGCCGCAAGCATAGCCGCCCTTAGCATTAGCAACCTGTGCAGGTTGAGCAGAGTCGCAGTGCTGAGAAACAACACATACGTTGTGAGTATCAAACAGAGATTCTGCAGCAGACTTTTCGAGAGCTTCGTTGCCCCAGCAGTTGATGGTCTTTACATAGCAAACAGCGTCGGGGTTAGCTGCCTGTGCGCCGAGAGTAAATGCATTGATGCCGGAGCAGGTTTCAGCATATTCGGTGCCGTAAGCTGCAACGTAGCCGATGTTGTTGTTGCCGAGTTCAAGAGACTTGAGACCTGCAGCGATACCTGCGAGGTAACGAGCCTGGTAAATACGTCCAAAGTAGTTGTTAAAGCTGGTAGCATAGTCGCCGGAATCGTCGCTTGCAAGATAGCCGGTAGCGTGAGAAAGAACGATGCCTGCAAAGTCGGGGTTCATAGCTGCTTCGTTAAAAGCGTCGATGTAGCC
>DCHM01000038.1:2643-15067 GCA_002314835.1 Clostridiales bacterium UBA1752
TACGTTGTCAACGATGCGGAGGTTTTCGGCAGGGATGCCGAGCTCTGCCATAGCGGTAACAATGCCGTTGTGGTGAGCAAAGGTATAGCCGGCAGTATCATTCTGGCTGCCGATGTAGATAGCGCCTACGATAAAATCGCTGGCTGCGGTTTTGCTTTCGTCAGCGTTGGAAACGTCTTTGGAAACGTCACCGGTGCCGGCGCAGCTTGCCATTGCAAAGCAGAGGACAAGCGCAAGGATGAGGACGAGAATCTTCTTCATTTTTTGGTTCCTTTCGGTTTTAAAAAATTATATTTTTGCTTTTTAATGCTTAAATACGATGGCATCGTCGCTCATACTCTCTATAGCGGCGAGAGCCTCGACGCGGTAGCCGCGAGCCCTGATGGCATCGCCGCCGCCCTGAAATACTTTTTCGATAGCGACGACACAGCCTGCAACGGTAGCGCCTGCCTGCTCGACGATACTGATCATAGGAGTAATGGCACCGCCGCAAGCGAGAAAGTCGTCAACGATAAGCACGCGGTCGCCGGGTTTGATATACTCTTTTGCGAGGACTGCGGTGTAATCGTTGCCGTGAGTGAACGAGTGTCCCGGTGCGGAAAGTATCTCGCCCGACATATTGCTGGAGGCGCTCTTTTTGACAAAGCAAGCAGGGACGCCGAGATAGTAAGCGGCAGGCAGAGCAATGGCGATGCCGCTCGACTCTATGGTCATGACGCGTGTTACGCCTGCATCCTTATAAAGGCGCGTGATTTCCTTGCCCATTTCAAACAAAAAAGGTACATCAAGCTGCTGATTCAAAAAACCGCCGACCTTCAGTACGCCACCCTTATAAACCTTGCCTTCACTAAGTATCTTTTGTTCTAATGCTAACATAATCTCACTCCGTAAAAACAAAAAAACAGGTAAATAACCTGTTGCCAATAAAGACACGGATCTGCCCAAAAAAGCAAACCGTGATAATCCCAATAGTCGCAACTGAAACGGCGTTGCGGTAGAAACATTCGAGCCATCTATTCGAACCTATATTGGCAAATATTAAATTGCGCAGTCAAAAAAGACTACATCAGTATCTTAACAGATAATACAACTTTAGTCAACACATATTTGCTATTTTTGACTTTTTCCCCGTTTTATACAACTTGCCTTTATCATAAGAGCCGTTTTTGTGTAAAATGTCACACCGCAACATATTGTATGCAGCTAATGATATTTTGATAATATTACAATATATAGTATGTTTCACTGCCTTCTCGACATTATGTAATCTTGATTATTTGTAAACTTTGACATCAAAAAAAGGTTGCCGGTTAAGGCAACCTTTGATATCGGTTATTGATTATTTCTTCTTTTTGGAAACAATGATAACAACGACTACTACAGCTACGACTGCAACTGCAATAACGATGATGAGCCATACGGGGAAAGTAGCGCCCTGAGGAGTGGGAGCTTCGCTGGATTCTGCTGTGGGAGCAGACTCGGTCTCAGACTCAGCTGCTGCCTTAGACTCTTCTGCTGCTTTTTTAGATTCTTCAGCTGCCTTGCTTGCTTCTTCGGCTGCTTTGCTTGCTTCTTCAGCCTTTTTGGACTCTTCTGCTGCCTTGGACTCTTCGGCTGCTTTGCTTGCCTCAGCCTCTTTGCTCTCTGCATCGGGGTCAATGTCGCCGTCGTCGTAAATCTCTACTTCGTCGGTGAACATCCAAGAGCAACCGGTAGCTGCGGTATAAACGAGCTTGATATACTGAGTGTTGCGGTCGAGTTTGATTTCATAAACGGCGCAAGTGCCGGCAACGAGCTCTTCGGTATAATCGCCTTCGTAGCCGCCCTTCCATTCGGTGCCGTCGTTGCTGTAGTAAGCTTCGATACAAGCAGGAGCACCTATGCCGCTATTCTGCAGGTTGTTAAGAGTAATACGGATAGTGCCTACGTCATAAGCTTTGTCCAAAACGAACAAAAGGTACTGGTCGAGGCCGTTTTCCTTGACGTTGGGGTGGTTGCTCGACATGCCAATCCAAGCAGGGTCAGAGAAAGAGGTATCCGGAGCGTGAACGCCGTCGATGAGGTCTTTGCCGGTATCATCGATATAAACAGCGTCGGCAGGGTCATCGGACCAACCCCAAGGGCTAGTCTTTTGTTGCTGATAGATGTCGTGAATCTCGTATGTAGCGTTTGCGGCTACGTTGGTGGGTTCGTTATCGGCGCTTGCAACGACTGCAACCATAGAGATGCAGAGGATAGCGGCAATAACAAGTGCAAAAATCTTTTTCATTGATATATTCCTCCATTAAGAATTGGACTATATTATACAATACATTTTATCAATTTGCAATAGTTTTGTTGCAGAATGATTAACGATTTTTTGCAAAGCACAAAAAAGAGGCATCAAAACGATGCCTCTAAAAAACTCAACCGTTAGTAAAGTTGTCGAAATATCCCTGAATCCAGACGATAGGCGTACCCTTGTCGCCAGAGCCGGAGGTAAGGTCGCAGAGTGAACCGATAAGGTCGGTAAGCTGTCTGGGGGTAGTGCCTTCGCTCGCCATCTTGCCTACGAGGTTGGAATCCTTGGTGCGGATGCGCGCACTGATGGCGTCCTTGAGCTCCTGACCGCTCAGACCTGCAAAATCGTTATCTGCGAGGTACTTGAGCTTGAGCTCGTTGGGCTGACCTACCAATCCTGCGGTGTGAGCAGGAGAAACGATGGGGTCTGCGAGCTCCCAAATCTTGCCTACGGGGTCCTTGAATGCGCCGTCGCCGTAAACCATGACTTCGACGTTTTTGCCCGTAGCCTTGTGCAGTCTGTCGGCTATGTCGTCAACTACTGCCTGGCAATCGCGGGGGAAGAGCTTAACGGTGTCTTCGGTAGCCTTGTTGGTGCCGAGCAGACCGTAGTCGGCGTTATAGCCGCTGCCGTTAACGCTCTGAGAAAGTATATCGTCAAGGCCGTAAACGATCTCGGCTCCTGCGGCTTTGAGCAGTCTCTTGCTGCGTGCGCGGGAGTGGATGTCGGCGCAGATGACGTTTTTGGTGTACTTTAAGATAGCACGGCAATCGTTGGCGAGGATAATCTCACATTCAGCGCCGGTCTCGGTGATGAGGTCGCGGTAGAACTGGATGTAATCAACGCCTGTAAAGCGGTGCTTTTTGTAGCCAAAGTGCTTGCGGAAGTCAGCCTCGGTGAGGACGTCCTTCCAGGGGTCGATGCCTGCGGCGTCAACCTCGTCTATATCAACGAGAGCATTGCCAACCTCGTCGGAAGGATAGCTGAGCATAAGGTAAACCTTTTTTGCGCCCTTTGCTATACCTTTGAGACAGATAGAAAAGCGGTTGCGCGAAAGAATGGGGAATATTACAGCCAACTCGCCTGAAGGGAACTTTTGCTTAACATCTGCTGCGATTTGATCTGTAGTGGCGTAGTTGCCCTGAGCGCGTGCTACAACTGCTTCGGTAACGGCTACGACATCACGGTCACGAATCTCGATGTTCTCACTCTTTGCGGCAGCGAGTACGCTGTCGGCAACGATGGCGGCAATGTTATCTCCGCTACGAATGATGGGTGCACGAACGCCTCTTGAAACTGTGCCAATGAGTCTTTCCATATTGTTGGTCCTGCCTTTTTTAGATTAGTGACAATTAAACATCACTTTGATATAATATCACACAGAAAATAATACTGCAATAATTATTTTGAAAAAAACGAAATAAAATATACACAAATTTTTTATGCAAAAAAGCAAAAACGCATACTACACAAGCTTAAACGAGTTTTTGTAGTACTCGATAATCCCCTCTTTTTGCATCCTTGACAGCTCTCTCGACAGCGCAGACCTGTCACAGCAGAGGTACGCCGCCATGCCTTCCCTGTCGTACTGAGTATAAGCCACGCCGCTCTTGCCGCACTCAAATCTGAGATAGCACAGTATCTTTTGCCTCAGCGTCGGCTGAGTGATACAGTCGAGGCGGTCGCGCAGGGCAAAGTACTTCTCTGACAGTGAGCGCGTTATGGCGGCGACGAGCTTCATCCGCAGCTCTGCCTCCCCTATCTCGCTCGAAATAACGCTGCGGTAGTCAATCAGCAAACACCTGCACTGAGTGACTGCAATGACGCTGACCTCAGAAGGCTCGCCGCCCGAAACAGCTATCACGCCTCCGAATATACTGCCTGCCTGCAGGTTGATATACACCTCACTGCCGCCCGAAACGGCGTACTTGACACACTTGGCACTGCCGATAAGCAGCAATCTGATATAGTAGTTAGTTTCGCCCTCGCGGAGTATCGTTTCGCCTGCGCCGTACTTTCGCTCGCGAGCGTCTAAGACGGTCATCAGTCTGTTTGCTTGGTCCTCCGTAAAGCCTGCAAAAAGCTTGTAGTCTGTCAGCATTATGTATCGCCCTCCCCATGCGTTGCCGAGGCAACGCATATATTTTAGCACAGCTACATATAATAATCAATAGAAAAGAATCATAAAAAAATCATTTTACCTATTGACACAGGCGGCGGAATGTGGTATATTAACAAATGCTGGCGAGCCGGTGTGGCGGAACTGGCAGACGCCCGGGACTTAAAATCCCGTGAGATTAAACCCTCGTACCGGTTCGATCCCGGTCACCGGCAGTAGCTTTTTTAAAACTACGATACAATATCATATATCGCGGGGTGGAGCAGTTGGTAGCTCGTCGGGCTCATAACCCGAAGGTCGGTGGGTCAAGTCCGCCTCCCGCAACCAAATATGCTGATATAGCTCAGTCGGTAGAGCGCATCNNTCGGGCTCATAACCCGGAGGTCGTGAGGTTCAAATCCCACCCCCGCAATAAAATTTCCGTTCGCGTCAGTGGACGGATTTTTTTACTTATTCACTCTTCACTATTCACTTTTCACTCTCGTTTCCATCCCGCGTGAACTGAAATTAGGTAACAGTAGATTTTCGCCAACTAAGAGCATTATGATATAAAAACATTTTAGAGGAGAACGTTATTATGAAGAAACTGGTTTTGCTGACGATTTGCGTCGTCACCGTTTTGGCTTTATTTGCTTCCTGCACGTCAAGCAATGCAAAGGCAGAACTGCCGCTCGAGATTTCACAGGACGACTGGGCGTGTGCAAAGCAATTTGTAAACCTTTCGACCGGCATTAAAATGGCTTACGTCGAAATGGGCGACCCCGACGGTGAGGTCGTGATTTTGCAGCACGGCATGACCGACAATTCGCGCTCTTGGAGCCTCGCCGCGCCGTATTTCACCAAAGCAGGCTATCACGTTTTCATCCCCGACCTGAGAGGCATGGGCAAGTCCGACGCTCCCGACGGCTATTACACGACCGTAACCTACGCAACCGATATGAAAGCGTTTTTTGACGCCGTAGGCATCGAAAAAGCCATCGTCATAGGTCATTCGCTCGGCAGCTTTACCGTCCAGACCTTTGCGCTTATGTTCCCCGAACGCTGCAGCAAGGTCGTGCTCGTAAGCTCTATTCCCATCAAAGATTATCAGAGCGCGTCGCTGCAAAACGTTTATAACAACTATATCAACCCCATCGGCGAGGACGAGCACCCTTCGGACGAGTTTATGGACTTGTGGTACGGGTGCACCTTTAAAGAAGATAACGGCGCAGAAATCGAGTTTGACAAGTTTTTAGCCGCCTTAAAGTCAGAATCCAAAGCACTCTCAAAATCGACTTGGCAAAACATCATATTCGGTCTGATGGCGTCCAACCTCAAAGACGTCTATTCACAGTTTGATACCACTATCCCCGTGCTTTTGCTCCACGGCAGCGAAGACACCATGACCAAAGACGTCTATCAGCAGGAGCTGATGTCCTTGCTCAACATCCCCGAAACCGGCTACAGGAATTACGAAGGCGTCGGCCATAATATCCAGTTTGAGATAACAAAGCAATCCTCAGAGGATATTTTGTATTGGCTCGCAAACGGTGTCCTGCCGGAATAACTGACGATCGAATCCCACCCCCGCAACAAAGCCGCTAGTTGTATTTTTGCTTGCTTTTTTGTGAGAATCTCGTTGTTTTTTGTGCTTGTAAAAAATGCACAATAATACTTGACAAATACAATATAATATGTTATAATAATAACTGATAATTTCAATAAATAATTCAAAATTAGAGAATTATTAGTTGTCACTATCACTACATAAACGGAGGTAAATATGAAAAAGTTTCTTAATAGTTTTTTCCTTAAGAGAATTACATTTATTTTATCTGTCATGATAGCCTGCATAGGTTGGATTGGATTGGGAATCAATGAAGTTCTATCCGGACAGTATGAATGGTGTATGTACGCATTTCTTTTTGTTATATTGCTAGTTAAATTGTTTGCGGTATATAAGCGCGGCGAAACCAATATTCAGAAGGCAATTTTGGGCGGATTGCTTACTGTTATGTTTGTTATGTATTTTGAGCCGTTAGCGGTTAATATTTCAAGCAATAGTATTCCGGAAATAATCTATTACGGAACAGGATGCGTTTTGACGATGGTTATTTTCATTGCGCATATGCTTCAGCAAATGGATCATGTTGGCACTTCTGCAAGCAGTATAGTCGGTCAGTTCTGTGGTTTATTGATTGTGACTTTGCTGATATGGGTTATATATCTCGGTACAACGGGTAGTTTCACATTATTTGAACTGTTTTGGGCTGTTTGTATTTCTGCTACGGTTGTTTTTATTATCTCAATGGAAACAAGAATCAAAGAGTATAAAAAGATTAGAGCAGAAAAGAGAGTAGCCGGTGCATGGACTGACGAAGAACGTCAAAAGGCAAAAATGATTTTCAAAATATAATGAAATAATAAATGTCCGACGAAGAGTTCGGCAATTCGTTACAGGAGTGAAAAGTATGAAAAAACACTTAAATAAATTTTACTTAAACAGATACACTTTTATTGTTTCTTCCGTCGTGGCAATAGTTGGCTTTCTGGCTTGGGGTGTTAACTTTCTTATTCAGTCTCAGCCTAGCTATTCCAAGACGATGTGTGCTTTTATTTTCGCCACACTTGTTGCCATGTTGTTTTTTGCCTATAAAAAAGGTTATACAAATCTCCAAAAAATGCTTTTGGGCGGTTTGTTAACGTATATGCTTTTTAATTATCTTGGCCTTTTGGTTCAGTATTTGCAAAATCCGTATCTTACAACCGTTATTACTTGGGTTCTTAACTCTATTTTTATAGTCGTTATTTATATTTCTTATATGCGTCAGCAGATGGATCATAAAGGTGCATCTTTCAGTACTGTCGTCAATCAGTTTTGCGGTGTTTTGCTTGTAGGAGCATTTATACGTCAGTTAATGCATTTTTTAGATAACTACATTACTTTGTCAACAATACTGTGGACAATCAGCAGTTCGGCGACTTATATTTTTATTATCGCAATGGGAACCAGAATCAACGAATATAAGAAAGTAAGAAGTGCGAAAAAGGCGGAAGGATGCTGGACAGAAGAAGAACGTCAGATTGCTAAAGAGATTTTTAAGATTTAACTGTACCCAACTTGAAATAGGAGTCAACTTTCGAACAGTTTGTTAGGATGCGACTCCTATTTTGTTAAAATTTTTGCTCTGCATCTTTTCCGTTCAATTACGCCATATCGAGTGGATGTAACGGATTCGAGTTACATCCACTTCTCTTTTATGTATCGGAATAGGCAAATTGCCTGCTCCTTTTTGTTACCCTGCACGGTGTTGCTCCCTAACGAAAGAGTTAGATTCGATAGCTCTTTCAGGCATATCTGAAATATACTCAACGACTACACCCTGCCTTGTATCTTCGGTGAACCGTGTTTCGCATTGCTCCGGAATATCAAGATAACCGACGAACTTGTAGTAAATCACCACACGCTGAACACGGATTTTGCCGATGCCCTCCGTTTCGTACACGTCGATTTAGTCAGTCAGTACATTAATTAGCTATCTTGTGATTGTCCGTATCTCAATGAATTTGCCGACAGCAACGAAACTCCCCCGTAAGATGAGCTTACGGGGGAGATTTGCTATTTAGTTATTTAGCGGAAATCTTTTTGCGGCGGATAATGCCGAACGCTCCGAAAGCAGACAGAGCAAAGAGGACGAACCAGAGTGCAACGCTGCTGTCGTCGCCCGTGGGAGGTGTTACCTGACCGAGCACGGTAAACTCGCCGTCTGCATGTCCGTGTGTCGAAACGATGCTGATGGTGTGAGTGCCGTTGGTGAGCGAAGAGATGAACTCTTGCTTGAGCGTAACGACGGTGGAGCCGGATTTTGCGGTGTAGTTTGCAGGAGCGATTTCTACGCCGTCGATGACGACCTTGATAAACTCGTCAAACGGAGCCTCGCTGCGGAATGTAGCGGAGGTTGACTTTGCCACGTCTATCGTCTGACCGTCACCCTCGATAAGCGAAGGAGCGTAGGACTTGCGGGCATCTGCATAATCGTCGATAGCTGCCGCAATGGCGGTGCCGACGGTTGCTTTGTTGTCTGCGAGTGACTTGGATGCGTCATACTCGAGCGCGTCGATAGCTGCCTTTGCGTCCTTGATAACGTCGGCGTAATCAGGTCCGAGCTTATCGAGTTCTGCCTTTTGGGCTGCCTTGTAAAGTTCAAACTGGTATGCCGAATCGTCTATGACGAAATAATCCGTGAGCGTACCTGAGTAGTTGCCCTTAAAGGTTACCGTAACGGTAGCGGTGCCGCCTTTTACGTTATTGGCGTAAGAAACTGTGTAATCGGTGTCAAGCGTGAGCACCTTGTCGCCGTCCTTGACAACGACTGCGGGCTTAATCTCGCTGCCGGTGTAAATCTGGTCTGCGATAGCGTCGATGCTGAGGTTTGCTCCGCTCTTGGGAGCGATAACAAACTCGTAGCAAGCCGTGCCGGTGTAGTTGCCCTTAAAGGTTACGGTGACGGTTGCCTTGCCTGCGTTTACGTTATTGTCGTAAGCAACAGTATAATCGGTGTCCTTTACGAGAGTAGTAGTGCCATTCTTGATAACGACGTCGGGAGTGAGAGCCTCGCCCGTGTAGGACTGCTCTGCTATGGTAACGTCGGTAAAGCCTGCGCCGTCCTTGGCGGTAATCATAAAGTCGATGCTTGCCGAGCCTGTGTAGTTGCCCTTGTAAGCGACGCTTACGGTAGCCGCGCCGACGTTGATATTGTCGTTGTATGAGACAACGTAATCGACGTTTTCGGTCAAAGTCTTGTCGCCGTCCTTAACGGTTATCTTAGGAGCGATAGCACTGCCGGTGTACTGCTGGTCTGCGATATAATCGAGAGCGTTGCCGGACAGGTCCTTTGCCTCGATAGTAAAGTCTGCGCTTGCGGTGCCGGTGTAGTTGCCGATGAAGGTTACCGAAACAGTTGCCTTGCCTGCGTTTACGTTATTGTCGTAAGCGACGGTATAATCGGTATCTGCCGTGAAAACCTTGGCGCCGTCAATGACTGAAACTGCGGGAGTGATAGCCGAGCCGTTGTAAATCTGAGAAGCTATTTTTGCAATCGTAGCACCCTTGATTTCCTTGGGCAGGATAGTAAACTGAGCCTCGACCGTGCCGCTGTAGTTGCCGAGCAAGGTAGCGGTGACCGTCGCGGTGCCTGCGTTAAGGTTATTGGTGTACTCTACGGTATAATCGGTGCCTGCAACGAGGACGGTGCTGCCAAACTTGACGGTAACGGCAGGAGTGATAGCCTTGCCCGTGAAGGTCTGGTCTGCAACCTTGCCTATCGTGATGCCGATAGCCTTGGGAGTAATGTCAGCCTTTATGATTTCCTCTACGGGAGCAAAATAGTTCTTTGCATTCTTGCCGCTGATGGCGTAGATAACCGTGACGTCCTTGCCATCGCCTGCGTTAGCGTCGTTAAAGGTTGCGATAGCGGTGAGCTTGACGGTTTCGCCGTCCAAAACGCCGCTGAGCTTGCCTGCAATGACCGTAGCGTCGGTCTTGCCGTTGTAAACCTTGTTATTAACTGTCGTGCCGCTGACGGTGAGCTGTTTGCGGCTAATGACGTACTTAACCGTGCTTTCAAATGTAAGAACGTAGTTTGCAGCCTTAAAGTCTTTGCCGTCTGCGATGTCGAGAGTATTTTGTACTATGTTGTAAGAGCCTACGTTATAAGCTCCGCCTGCTATGGCGAGCGAGCCGGTAAATACGGGTGTTTCAGCTCCGGCTGCGCCTGTGTAAGTATAAGCTATATCGGACGCGGTCTTGCCGTCGTAGGTCTTGGACTGGTTTGCCTTGGGTGTAACGATGATAGTTTTGGGAGTGATAGTGAGCGTGCCGTCAATGCATTTAGCAAAGACATAGCAGCTCGTAACGTCCATGCCGGAGTAATCATAAACGGTGTAGCCGGTAACCTTATTTGCTACGGTGCCAGCGTCTGTGATAGAACCCGAAACGGATACTACCATATAATCGCCGTTAGCGAGAGTGCCGGTGTAGGTATAACCACCTTCCGTAAGTGCGGTGCCGTCATAAACCTTGGAGGCAGAGGATGCCGTAATGGTGATAGTCTTTTTGGGAGTGATAGTGAGCGTGCCGTAAACTTCGGTAACGTCATAATTTTTAACGTCGGTGCCATTGTTGTATTCAACCGTAAAGGCGTTTGGCGAGCAGCCTGCATAGGTTTGACTGCCCATAACGTTATACGTAGCGCCTTCGCCTTCGATAAAGCCTACTGCTACAACGTTTGCGTCACAAAGCGGCGTACCGTCGTAATCTTTTGAAGCGGTAGCACTGGTGATAACGAGCTCTTTCTTGTAGATAGTTGCACTGAGCTCGCCGTCTATGACGGTGTAGTTAGCGGCGTCATCGCCGGAAAGTGTGTAAACTACGCTAACTGCCTTGGAATCGCCTGCATTCTTGTCTTCAAAGTCTGCCGTAACGGTATCAAGCACAACGTCGTCGGTGCCGACAACACCGTTGAGGGTGCCTGCCGTAGCCTCTGCCGCGGTGGTGCCGTCGTAAACCTTGCCTTTGACGGTTGTGCCGTCAACAAATAGCTCCTTGGGAGTGATGCTGGCAGACAACGTCTCATCTGCGGGAGCGGTGTACATAGCCGCATCGGTGCCCGAAATCGAGTAAGTGACGTAAACGTCCTTGCCTGTGCCTACATTCTTATCAGAGAACGTAGCGGTAGCGGTAACTTTGACGTCAGCACCCTTCAGCAAGCCGCTGACAGTGCCAACGGTGACCGTAGCATCGGTAGTGCCGTCGTAATCCTTATCTGCGATTGTAGTGTTTGCGACAGTGAGCTGAATAATCTTTGATGTCAGGCAGCCGCCTTTGCCGATGCCCGCATACGTCCACTGGTCTGTACCGGAAGTAACGGTGGAGGCGTTTTTGAGCTTAGAGCCCGTAAACATATCTTTAGCGCCGACGCCCGTCGTTTTTATCGACGCCCAATCTTTTGTATATACGATAGGATTGCCCGAACTGCATAAGTTGTTGTAATTTTTAAACATGCTGGCTGCATCGGTAAGCGAGCTGATATTCCAATCGTACAAATCAAGGGCTTGCAATGTTTTTGTGCTGCTTTTACCGTAGCCAGAGAACATGGCAAACATTTTTGTGACGTTGCTCGTATCCCACTTTGATACGTCAGGTACGACCGTAATGACGGTACTGCTGTAGGCGTAATCAACGAACAACCAACTCATGTCTGAGACTTTGCTCGTATTCCAATTTGATACGTTAGGTACGGCTTTAATGCCGGTGCTGCTGTAGGCGTAACAGCCAAACGCGTTTGACATATTTGTGACGTTGCTCGTATTCCACTTTGAAACGTCAGGTACAGCCGTAATGCTCTTGCTGTTGAAGGCATAGCTATTGAATATATTCGATATATTCGTTGCTTTGCTCGTATTCCAATTTGATACGTCGGGTACAGCCTTTATGCTTGTGCTAGCATAAGCATACCTGCCGAACACATAATTAAAGTCAGTCACATTACTCGTATCCCACTTTGATACGTTGGGTACAGCCGTAATACTCGTGCTGTTTGCGCCGTAAAATGCAAACATCAACATCATGCTCGTAACGTTGGTTACGTCCAGATATTCACATCCGCTGATATTGTTAGCGCCAGACATGTTACTAAACATAAAGGCAGTACTCTTTAAGCCGTGGTAATCCTTGACGCCGGCGTCTATTACGACGCTCTTTACACTGCTTCTTATGCCTTCATACCCCCAATCGTCTGCTTTTGTTGCTTTGGTGGGGAGATCTGTATAAACGGTGCCCGTGCGTGTAGCCTTTTTGCCGTCAAAGTAGAAGGTCAGGACGTTTTTGTCGCCCGTCGTGTCGTAAACGGCGTAGAACTCGGGTGCGCTCCACTTGGCATAAAGTATGACGTCGCCGTCAACGGTGTCGGTGCCAAAGTCCCAGGCGTTGTCGCAGGTAGGTTCTTTGTACCAGCCGCCGAAGAAATAGTCCTGATAGGATGGGT
>DCHM01000043.1:0-2070 GCA_002314835.1 Clostridiales bacterium UBA1752
GGCTGTGAGAGACGTCAGTTTGAGACTCTAAAGCCTCAAAACGTCATCACGGTGGAGAAAGGCAATATATGTACCTGCATTTAGCGAGCGGCGAGAGCTGCAATACAAAAAAAATAGTAGCCATACTCGATATTGAGACAGCTACTCAATCTAACGTAACAAAGACGCTGATAAAGCGATTACAGGACGAAAAAATGACCGTGAATCTCACGACCGATTTGCCCAAAAGCCTCGTGCTGGCTGAGGACGAAATGTGCGAAACACTTTACGTCACGTCGGTTTCACCCGATTCACTCAAAAAAAGGTCAAGGACAGGAGAAACATTATGAACGAAGAAAAAGACACCGCCGTACAGTATGACGACAGTCAAATCCAGGTACTCAAAGGTTTGGAAGCCGTCCGCAAGCGCCCGGGCATGTATATCGGCACCACGTCAGTCAAGGGTTTGCACCACTTGATTTACGAGATTGTCGATAACGCCATTGACGAGGCGCTCGCCGGATATTGCAATCACATACAGGTCACACTTGAAAAAGACGGTAGCTGTCTCGTCATAGACGACGGCCGCGGCGTTCCTGCAGGTATGAATGAAGCCGAAGGCAAGCCTACGCTCGAGGTTATCTTTACGGTTTTGCACGCAGGCGGCAAATTCGGCGGCGGAGGCTATAAGATAGCAGGCGGTCTGCACGGCGTCGGCGCTTCGGTAGTTAATGCACTGTCAAAGCGTATGGAGGTCACCAACTACAGAGACGGCAAGGAATATTCCATCGTTTTTGAGCGCGGTAACGTGGTAGAGCCGTTTAAGGAAGTCGGCACGACGGACAAGCACGGTCTGACTGTCAGATTTTGGCCCGACCCCGAGATTTTTGAGACGGTAGTTTTTGAGCGCGATATAGTCAGAACCAGATTGAGAGAACAGACCTTCCTCAACGCAGGCATTTCGGTTACTCTGTCCGACTTTACCTTAGAGGACGATTACAGCGAGAATTTCTGCTATCAGGGCGGTATCAGAGAGTTCGTTGCGTTTATTAACGAAAAAAAGGGTGTCACCAACATCCATGACGACATCATTTATATCAGCGGCACCCGCGGCACCTCGATAGCCGAGGTCGCTATGCAGTACAACGACAGCTACAATGACGTTATACTGTCCTTCGCCAACAATATGCACACCATAGACGGCGGTACTCACGAGACCGGCTTTAAGACCGCTATCACCAAAGTACTCAACGACTACGGCAAAAAGTATAAGATTTTAAAGGATGACGAAAAGCTCACGGGCGACGACGTGCGCGAAGGCTTGACCGCGGTTATCTCGGTTAAGCTCGAGGATGCGCAGTTTGAGTCGCAAACCAAAGCAAAGCTCGGCAACTCGGAGATCAGAGTTTTGGTCGAAAATATCGTCTCCGAAAAATTAACCGATTATCTCGAGGAAAATCCTGCTACGGCAAGGGTTATCGTCGAAAAATCCATCACGGCTTCGCGTGCGCGCGAGGCTGCCAAGAGAGCAAGAGAGCTGACGCGCCGCAAGGGACTCTTGGAGTCGTCGTCACTGCCTTCCAAGCTTGCCGATTGCAACGAGCGCAGGGTTGAATACACCGAACTTTTCCTCGTCGAGGGTGATTCCGCAGGCGGTACGGCAAAGGACGGCAGAGATTCGCAGTTCCAGGCCATCCTACCTCTGCGCGGCAAGATTTTAAACGTAGAAAAGAGCCGCCTCGAGCGTATTTACTCTTCGACACAGATTATACCTATTATACTGGCGCTCGGCACGGGCATCGGCTCAGAATTTGACATTACCAAGCTCAGATACGGCAAGATAATCATTATGGCGGATGCCGACGTTGACGGTGCGCATATCAAGACGCTGCTTTTGACGTTCTTTTTCCGTCACATGAGACCGCTCGTCGAGGAGGGTCACATCTTTGCCGCTCTTCCTCCGCTCTATAAGGTTTATAAGGGCAAGCAGCAGAGATACGCATTCTCGGACGAGGAAAAAGACGTTTACGTTGCCGAAATGGGACCCGGCACCCAAGCCGAGAGATATAAAGGTCTCGGCGAAATGGATGC
>DCHM01000043.1:2174-13667 GCA_002314835.1 Clostridiales bacterium UBA1752
GTACTGATGGGCGACAAGGTAGAGCCGAGGCGCGAGTTTATCGAACAAAACGCCAAATATGTCAGCAATCTTGACATATAAGGGGGTAATAATATGGCACACGAACACGAATACGATTATAGCAAGCACGAAAACCAAGTTATACAGGACGTGCAGATCGAAAAAGAAATAAAAACCTCTTACATCGACTATGCGATGAGCGTTATCGTCGGCAGAGCACTGCCCGACGCGCGTGACGGCTTAAAACCTGTTCACCGCCGCATACTCTATGCAATGTACGAGGACAAGCTAACCTACGACAAGCCATTCCGCAAGTCGGCTACGACGGTAGGTAACGTTCTCGGTAGATACCATCCCCACGGCGACGCTTCGGTTTACGACGCGATGGTAAGACTCGCTCAGCCGTTTAACATGAGATACACTCTCGTGGACGGCCACGGCAACTTTGGTAACATCGACGGCGACCCTGCCGCCGCATACCGTTATACCGAGGCTCGTATGGCAAAGTTTGCCGACGAAATGCTCAGAGACATCGACAAGGACGTCGTTGACTGGGACCCCAACTTTGATAACACTCGCAAAGAGCCGAGAGTATTGCCTTCGAGATTCCCCAACCTCTTGGTTAACGGTTCGATAGGCATAGCCGTAGGTATGGCGACAAACATACCCACCCACAACCTCGGCGAGGTCTGTGACGCGGTTACCTATATGATAGATAACCCCGACTGCTCGATTATCGACCTCATGCAGTATATCAAGGGGCCCGACTTCCCGACCTACGGCACTATTTACGGCACGGCAGGCATTTACGAAGCCTATATGACGGGCCGCGGTCACGTCAAGGTCCGCGCAAAAGCGCATATCGAGGAGTATAAGGGACACGAGCGCATCATCATCACAGAGCTGCCTTATCAGGTCAACCGTTCCATGCTGCTCGAAAATATGGTTCAGCTCGTTAAGGACAAGCGCATAGAGGGCATCGGTGACATCCGCAACGAGTCGGGCCGCGCAGGCATGCGCATAGTCGTCGAGGTCAAAAAAGAGGCAAATCCTCAGATCGTGCTCAATCTGCTCTACAAATATACTCAGCTCGAGGACACCTGCGCCATCAATATGGTAGCGCTCGTCGGCGGCGAGCCTAAGCTTTTAAATCTCAAGGACATCCTCGTCTGCTATCTGCAGCACCAGGAGGAGGTTATCACACGCCGCACGAGATTTGAGCTGGCAAAGGCAGAGCGCGAGGCTCATATTTACGAGGGCTTAAAGATAGCTATCGACAACATCGACGAGGTTATCAAGATTATACGTTCTTCCGCTTCGATAGCAGACTCCAAGGCAAACCTTATGGCGGCATTTGGTCTGACTGACATTCAGGCACAGGCGATAGTCGATATGACCTTAGGACGTTTGTCTGGTCTGGAAAGACAAAAGATAGAGGACCATTTGACGCAGTTATACGCGCAGATAGCCGACTTTAAGGATATACTCGCAAATCCCGCACGTATCACGGGCATCATACGCGACGACCTCGCGGACATCAAAAAGCGTTTCGGAGATGAGCGCCGCACCGAAATCGTCGAGGTTGAAAACGAAATCCTCATCGAAGACCTTATCGAGCGCGAGGACGTCGTTATCACTGTCACTAAGGACGGATATATTAAGCGTACGCCCGTTTCGACCTACTCCGCACAGCGCAGAGGCGGCAAGGGCATCACCGCGATGGGCACAAAAGAGGAAGACTTTGTCGTCAATATGTTTGTCGCGCATTCGCACGACACGATGCTGCTATTCAGCAACAGCGGCAAGCTTTATATCAAGAGGTGCTTTGAGATACCAGAGGCGTCACGCACCGCAAAGGGCACCAACGTCGTCAATCTGCTGACGCTCTCAGAGGGCGAAAAGATAACCGCGGTTATCAACGTTCAGGAGTTTAGCGAGGAGCAAAACCTCGTCATGATTACACGCTCTGGCATTATCAAGCGCGTTTGCCTCATGGCTTACAAGACGCGCCGCAGTGCAGGTCTTTACGCCATCACTCTTGACGATGGCGACGAATTGCTCTACGTCCTCAAGACTGACGGCAAAGCACAGATTATATGTGCTTCCAACCGCGGCTTGTCGATAAGATTTGACGAAAACGACGTCAGACTCGTCGGCAGACAGGCGCGCGGCGTCAAGGCTATGGAGCTGGGCAACGACCACCTCGTCGGCGCGGCAGCAATAACCGAGGACGACGTTGCACAGGGCAAAAAGATTATCACCGTTACCGAGGGCGGTTTTGCTAAACAAAGCGAAATCGACGAATACACCGTACAAAACCGTGCCGGCAAGGGCATCATTTGTCACCGCATCAGCGACCGTACGGGCGAGCTTTGCGGCATAGACGTCGTTTCGCCCGAGCAGGAAATAATGATGATAACCGACGCAGGCATCATCATCCGTACCAAGATTGACGAAATCCCCGTTTACGGCAGAGCTGCCAGCGGCGTTATCGCCATGAGACTGGCAGAAGGCTCTAAGGTTATCGGCTTTGCAGTCGTAAAAGCCGAGGAAGAGGAAGCAGAACCTGCAACAACAGATGCCGATATGGCGGCACAGGAGGACGAAAACTAATGGAACTCAAAACGTTTATACTCGCCAATTCCGCTGACAAGGCAGAGCGTCACGCCGCAGTAAACGCGGCAGTCAAGGGATATTACGGTGACGCGGCAAACGTCGAATATTCTTCGCAGGGCGTGCCTTCCATCACTGGCACCGAAGTGCAAAAGTATATTTCGATAACCACTTGCGGCAACATTATGCTCTGCGTAGTTTGCTCACAGCCGGTCGGTATCGACGGCGAATATCTGCCGAGATATAAGGACAGTAAGATGGATTATCAAGGCATCGCCGAGAGGTTCCTCTCTGACGATGAGGCTGAGTTTATCCGCAAGGGCGACGGCGACTATGAGAGATTTGTCAAGGTCTGGACGCGCAAGGAAGCTTACGTCAAGTGTATCGGCAAGGGCGTAGCCCAGTTTCCTCAGTTTAACGTTTGCGACGGCGAAAAGTTCGTAGGCAAAATCGGCGGCGTAACGATAAAGAAATTCAGCATCAAGTTTGACGGCTCGGACGACTATATGTTCGCCATTGCCGGTGTCTGATATGACAAAAGCAGCACAGTTTTACAGAGTCACGGGCTACGACGACGCGGTTTTGCCTCGCAGAGCCACGGTCGGCAGTGCAGGCTACGACTTTTATCTGCCGTGCGACCTCTCTTTGGCACCGCACGAGTCGATAATCGTCGATACAGGCATAAGAGCCAAGATTGACGACGGCTGGATGCTGATGATTTGCCCGAGGTCGGGGCTCGGCTTTAAGTACGCCGTCCGCCTCGCCAACACCGTGGGTATCATCGACAGCGATTATTATTACAGCGATAACGAAGGTCACATCCGCATCAAGCTGATAAACGGCGACACTCCGCTCGAGTTGCAAAAGGGCAAAGCCTTTGCGCAGGGGATATTTATCCCGTACGCCATAACATACGACGACGACTGCACCGATAACCGCAACGGCGGCCTCGGCAGCACGGGCAAGTAACCGCTCTTTAATAAAATAAATCCCGACGGGGATTTATTTCAATTCACGTTGCTTTTGCAACAATTCATACCGGAATAAAAACAACACCGACGAAAAATAATTCGTCGGTGTTTTGCTTATTATATCATCTTTATCAGGTCTTTTATTGCCTGTTTATATCCTGCAAAGCCTTTGCCTGCTATGATTTTGTCACAGGCGTCGCCCGTCACCGTGACACGGCGGTAGGGTTCGCGGCTGTAAATATCGGTAAGATGTACCTCGATACGCGGCAGGTTTGTAGCTCGCAGAGCGTCGGCTATCGACACCGAATAGTGACTGTATCCGCCCGGATTGACGACTATGCCGTCATAAGCTCCGATGGCAGACTGCAGCTTGTCGATAATCTCTCCCTCGTGGTTTGACTGCCAAACGTCTATCTCGACACCGAGCTCAGACGCGGTGCAAATCAGATATTTTTTGAGGTCGTCGTAGGTAGCCGTGCCGTAAACAGACGGTTCACGAATGCCGAGCATATTGATGTTTGCGCCGTTTAAGACGAGTATTTTCATAGCTTTAAGCCGTCACAATCTTGCTTGCTTCGCCAAGACCGAGCTCGGCGATGGCTTGCTCGCGCATTTTGTACTTTAGTATCTTGCCTGCGGCGTTCATGGGGAATTCGCTGACAAAACGTATATAGCGCGGCACCTTGTGCTTTGCGAGATTTTTGATAATAAACTCGCGGAGCTCGTCTTCGGTAAGTCCAGAACCCTCCTCGGGAATGACGCAAGCGAGGATTTCCTCGCCGTACTGAGCGTCGGGCACGCCGATAACCTGCACGTCCTTAACCTTGGGGTGCGTGTAGATAAAGTCTTCGATTTCTTTGGGGTAAATATTTTCACCGCCGCGGATAATCATATCCTTGATGCGTCCGGTTATCTTAAAGTATCCGCCGGGCAGTCTGCGCGCGAGGTCTCCCGTGTGCAGCCAACCGTTTGCGTCGATAGCGAGCGCGGTGGCGTGGGGCATTTTGTAATATCCCTTCATTACGTTGTAGCCGCGAGCGACAAATTCGCCGTCTGTGCCGTCGGGCAATTCGGCTCCCGTCTCGGGGTCAACTATCTTGCATTCGACACCGAACATAGCGCCGCCTACCGTATTGACGCGGTCCTCGATGCTATCGGTGGTTTTGCTCATTGTGCAGCCGGGGCTGGCTTCGGTCTGACCGTAGGTTATGCAGATTTCGGGCAGGTGCATTCGCTCGATAACCTCTTGCATTACCTTGATAGGGCAGGGAGAACCTGCCATAATGCCGGTACGCATGTGGCTAAAGTCGGTTTTTGCAAAGTTCTCGTGTCCGAGCATGGCGATATACATAGTCGGCACGCCCTGCATGCAGGTAATCTTTTGACGGTTGATGCAGTCGAGACCCTTGCGCGGCGAAAAAGCGGTTATCGGACTCATCGTGACGGCGTGAGTTATCGAAGCAGTCATCGAAAGCACCATGCCGAAGCAATGGAACATCGGCACCTGTATCATCATGCGGTCTGCACTCGATAAATCCATGCAGTCGCCGATGTTTTTGCCGTTGTTGACGACGTTGTAGTGTGTGAGCATGACGCCCTTGGGAAATCCCGTCGTGCCGCTCGTGTACTGCATATTGCAGACGTCGTTTTTGTTTATCGAAGCCGCGCGGCGCAGTACCTCTTCGATAGGGGTCTGGTTCGCAAAAGCGAGCGCGTCGCTCCAGTGGAGACAGCCGTCAACTCGGCTTTCGGTAGTGACGACGTAGCGCAAAAACGGCAGTCTGCGGCAAAATAGCGGCTTTGCCGCGTCGTGACCATTGAGCTCGGGGCAAAGCTCCGAAATAATTGACGTATAGCTCGTATCCTTGTAGCCGTCGGTCATGACGAGTAGCGTCGTATCTGACTGTCTGAGCAGATATTCGAGCTCGTATATTTTGTACGCCGTGTTGACCGTAACCAAAACGGCGCCGATCTTGACGGTAGCCCAAAAAGTGATGAACCACTGCGGCGTGTTTGTAGCCCAAACGGCTACGTGGTCGCCGCGCTTGATGCCGAGCGAAATGAGTGCGCGTGCAAATTCGTCAACGTCGTCTCTGAATTGACGGTATGTGCGGGTATAATCGAGCTCGGTATAGCAAAATGCGTTTTGGTCGCCGAATTCCTCGCACACTCTGTCCAACACCTGTGGGAAAGTGAGGTCGATGAGTGTATTTTTTGGCCAAATATAATAGCCCTCACCTCTGAGGTCCTTGATCAGAGAGCCGCGGTATCTGTCCTGATCGGCAAACTGTGCCATAAAGTGGCAGAATTGAGGTATAACGATGTCAGCCTCCTCCAATTCGGGAGACCAACGCTTGACGTATTCGAGTGTGATATATCCGTCGTAGTTTATAGAGCGGAGTGCGTTTATCATATCGGATATGGGCATATCACCTTCGCCCATCAGCTTGTAGGACGGCTTGCCGCCTATAATAACCGAATCCTTGACGTGAACGTACTTGATATAAATGCCGAGGTTGGTAAGAGTAGTTTCGGGCGATTCGCCTGCAAAGCGGTAGGGGTGGTGAATGTCCCAAAGCGCGCCTACGTTGTCCGAGCAAAATCTCGTCAGCAGGCTCTTGAGCCTTGCGGTATCGGCGTAAACTCCGTTTGTCTCGATAAGCAGGGTGACGCCGTGTTCCGCCGCGTAAGGCAAAAGTGCGTTTACCTGCTCGTAAACCTCGTCGTCGTCAACATCGTGCGTCGCGGTGATGCCGTCGTCGCCGAGCAGACGGATATAGCTGCAACCTATCTTGCTCGCCACGGCGATGTATTCGCGCAAGGTATCGAGGTTTGCCTCTCTGCTGTCTTTGTCACCTACGTAGCAACCCGACGAAAGGCAGCTGACAGACAGGTGCATGGTGCGTAGCTTTTGGGACGTTGCCGCTATATTACGGCGCGACAAAGCGTCGGTGAAAGCATCAAAGCGTTCACCCTCTATGCCGCGTATTTCAAAGCCCGCAAAGCCAAAGTCCGAGGCTATCGAGCATACGTCGTCAAAGCTGAAATTGGGGCAAGCCAGTGTAGAGAAAGATAGTTTCATATAAGTCCTTATAAAAACAAAGCAGGCTTGACATAGGTTAACAGGTTTGAGTTTATACCGTTAACTTACGACAAGCCTGCTTGATAGCTTAGATTACTCTTTGTCGTCTTCGATGTCGATAGAGACTTCAAAGGTTTTGTTGCAAGAAGGGCAGGTAACAGTAGGCTCTTGCTTATTGCTGATTTCGTTGAGCTCTGCGTAGTCGATGTAGATGGGCTCTCCGCATTCGGGGCACTCGAGCTCTACACAGCCGTCCTCGTCGCAATCGCAGCAATCGTCGTCGCAGCAATCGCAGTCGTCATCGTCGCAACCGCAGTCGCATTCGTCACCGTAGAGGTCTTCCTCAACGGAACCGAGGTCCTCGTCGAGCTCTTCAACGTACTCGTTGATGCCTGCAACCTCGTCGTCGAGGTCTGCAACTGTCATGCTGATGTCCTCGAGGAGATCGGCGATAGCCTTAAAGAGCTTGCCTTCGTTGGACTCGGTGTCGAGCTTCATGCCTTCCATAAGGCCCTTGATGTAAGCAGCTTTTTCGGTAATATTCATTTTGTGTCCTCTCGTAAATTAAACTCTTTCGAGATACTCGCCGGTACGGGTATCAATGCGGATGGTGTCACCCTCGTTGATAAACATAGGTACTTTGACCTCTGCGCCGGTCTCGACTACTGCGGGCTTGGTAGCGTTGGTAGCGGTGTTGCCTCTGACGCCCGGCTCACTCTTGGTAACGAGCAGCTCGACGAATGTGGGGGGCTCTACTGCAAATACGCTGCCCTTGTAGGAAACGAGGCGGCACATCATTTCTTCTTTTACAAACTCAAAAGACTCGGGCAGGACGCTCTTGTTGATGGGCACCTGGTCGTAGGTCTCGAGGTCCATAAAGTAGTAAAGGTCGCCGTCGTTGTAGCTGTACTGCATATCCTTGCGCTCAACTACTGCGGTGGGGAACTTTGCGGTGGGGTTAAAGGTCTGCTCGATAACAGCGCCGGAAATAACGTTGCGGAGCTTGGTTCTTACAAAAGCCGCGCCTTTGCCGGGCTTAACGTGCTGAAACTCGATGATCTGCATTACGGCGCCGTCCATTTCAAATGTAACGCCGTTTCTGAATTCACCAGCGGAAATCATATATATCCTCCTTCGCCGATGCCGTCTTTGACACCGACACTTAAAATTTTTCTCTTTATATTTTAATAGATAATCTCTATATTGTCAAGAGATAAATAAAAGCAAAATGCAAAAAATAACGGTTTATGCAGTATATTTTTTGTAAATTACAACTCAATGAGCTGTTTTGGCGAATGCGTGAGGTCTATACAGCCGTCATCGGTGATGAGGACCATATCCTCGATGCGCACGCCGTATTTGCCGGGGAGGTATATTCCGGGCTCGACTGTCAGTACGTGACCGGGCTCGGTGAGGGTGTCGCACTTTGGCGAATATCTCGGTGACTCGTGTATCTCGAGGCCGAGCGAATGTCCGAGACCGTGACCGAAATAATCACCGTATCCGCAGGCGGCGATATAGTCGCGTGCCGCCGCGTCAACGCTGTTGCACTTGACTCCGGGTCGCGATGCCTCAATGCCGCGCTTTTGAGCTTCAAATACTGTATTATAAACCTTTTTCATTTCGTCGTCTGCCTTGCCGAGCACTACGGTGCGCGTCATATCAGAGCAATAGCCTTGATAACGGGCGCCGAAATCCATAGTGAAAAAGCTGTTGACGACCAGCTCGTTATTGCCGGGCACGCCGTGAGGGAGCGAGCTGTTTTTGCCCGAAACGGCGATTGTCTCAAACGCGAGCGATGTAGCGCCGTGCTTGCGCATAAAATATTCCATTTCGGCGGCACATTCTATCTCTGTAAGCCCCTTGTGTATAAAGGTGAGCATGTGAGCAAACGTGTCGTCGGTTATCTGTTGTGCCGCTTTTATCTTGGCGATTTCTTCGGGCGTCTTGACCGTGCGTGCGGTTGTGCAAATATCAGAGAGTGGCGCAAACTCTATATTTGTAAAGGTCTTTTGCAGGGTTTGCAGTCTTTTGACAGTGATAAGGTCGGGGTCAAAAGCGACCTTGGCTACGCGGTGTGCTTTAAAATAATCGCCTATGCTGTCGTAAAGCGAGGTATAGAGATAAACAGCCACGTCGGGAGTCATTTTGCCACTGCTTTTGAGGTTTTGAGCCGCCTCGATATAACGGCTGTCGGTGATGAGCGCGGTTTCGTCACCGCAGACTATCACTACGCCGTCGGTGGTGTAAAAATCGGATAAATAGTGCTGGCTTATTTCATCAAAAAATAAAGCGGCGTCAAAGCCCTGCGCCTTGACTAAATCGTATATCTGTCTGCCTTTCATGCTTTTGTACACTCCGTTAACAGTTTTTTGAGGTCGTTCTTGCCGTAGTCGTAAACCTTGTCGCAAAATTGGCAGGTGAGTACGGTGGGCTTTGGGTCGTCGATTAGCTCCTGCAATTCTTTTTTGCCTATTGAAATGAGCGCACGGTCGGTTTTTGCACGGCTGCACGCGCATTTGTATGAGGGTGTCATTTCGTCAAACAGCTCGTAAGGTATGTCTTTTAGCATCAGCGCGAGATAATCCTCGGGCTTGCCTTCTGCCAAAACCGTCGTTACGGGCGGTAGCGAAGCGGCGTTTTTTTCGAGCACGTCAACAACGTCTGGGTCTGCGCCTGGTAAAAGCTGTACGAGCGCACCTCCTGCCGTGAGGCAGTGGCGGTCTTTGCCGACGAGCACTCCGAGCGCACAAATCGTGGGTATCTGCTCTGACGAAACGTAATATGCCGCTATGTCCTCGGCGATTTCGCCCGTTACGATATTTGAGGTGCCGATGTAAGGCTGAGGCGCACCCGTCTCACGCATTACGTTTAAAAGCCCCTTGCCCACACAGGCGGCTACGTCGAGCTTGCCGTTTGGCTTACGCGGAGGGTCGCACAGCGGATTTTGTATATAGCCTCTGACGTTGCCGATATAATCGGCACTGGCTAAGATTTGACCTCCCTGTCCGTCGCCTCTGAAAGAAACGGTGACGAGGTTTTGCTTTTCGGGCATGAGACAACCCATGAGCGAAGCGGCAGTGAGTGTGCGTCCGAGCGCCGCTGTAGCTGTCGGCATGGTGTGGTGAATATTGACTGCACGCTCTACTATTTCACGCGAGTCCATAACCGCGGCGCGAACCGAGCCGTCGGTGGACATTGCACGGATAATCCTTGACATTTGCTAAATCCTTTCGGCAATATAATAGGCCTTTTGGCTGTCTGAGGTAAACGGCTCAAAATCAGTGCCGCCGTAGATATCAATAAGCTTAAAGCCTGCCTGTGTCAATAATTTTTGTACTGTTTTTGTGCTGTAAATGCGCTCTTGTATCACGTCGTCGCGTCGGACGTAGGCGCCTTTTTTGTAATCAAAGCCCGTGAGATAAAAATCGACGCGCTTGTTTTGACGGTAGCACGAGCGCCATATCAGCATATCGTCGCCGTCTTCAAAGGTATAACTGCGGCCGTCGTATATTTCTCTCGCGCGGTAGTCGGTGTTGAGGTCAAAGACAAACAGTGACCGTGCCTCGGTAAACAGCGCCACGCGGTTAAACGCCGCCTGAAGGTCGTCGGTCGTAAGCATGCAGTTAAAGCAGTCGTACGACGAGTAAGCGCCCTGCACCGTGCCGTAAAGCTCAAAATCGCGCATATCTCCGTAGATATACAGCACCTTTGGGTGCTTTTTGGCTATGCTGAGCATATCGGACGATATGTCAAGCCCTATCATATCGTAGCCCATATCCGCCATGAGCGAGGTGATGCCGCCCGTGCCGCAGCCTACGTCGAGCAGGATGGACGGCTTTATCGCAGAACTCTCAAAACACTTTGCCAAAAACGACGAATAGCCGGCGTATTCGCCGGCGTTTACTCTGTCATACCAATCGGACAGCAGGCTCATCTTGCCAATCTGCTCAGTACGATGGCGTAGCCGTCACTGCCGAATCTAAGTGAACGGTTGACACGCGTGATGGTAGCGGTGGAAAGTCCGGTTTTTTCGGCTATTTCGTTATAAGTAATGCCGTCGCGCAGCATAACGGCGGCAACGAGACGCTTGCTCATTTCGGTGACTTCGGCGAGAGTGCAGAGGTCGTCGAGGAGGCGGTAAGCCTCGTCCACCGTCTTAATCGAAGTAATGGCGCGAGCCAAAAGTTCGGTTTGGTCGTTTTTGATTTTTTCGATCATAATAAACCTCCGTGCGTTTTAGTTTGTTAGCATTATACTACATCGCAAAAGATTTATCAAGTAAAAACACAAAAAATGTTTATAAACCTTGACTTTTTAATGCAGATTATATATAATGAGATTACACATTGAAAAAGGAGTATAAAAAATGAAAAAGATTATCTGTGCTTTAATGATTTCGGTAATGCTCGTTACGCTGCTCGCCAGCTGCGGCGCCGCAAAGACGACTACCGTTAAAGTAAGGTTTGTCACATGGAAGGACCTCGACAAAAATAACGAAGAGGTTATTTACGAGACCGACATCAGTCTGACAAGCTCAAATCCCAATATGTATAACCTCGTAGAGGCTATCAAGGCCAAAAACGAAGACGTCGCACCTGTTTACGGCGAGGACGAAGAGGGCAATATCACCCCTGCACACGCATTCTTCGGCAAGGAAGAGAAAGACGACAATAGCTCTGCAAAGGTAACGCTATACAGATGGTTTATCTATCCCACCGTCGGTGACGCCGCTATCGACCCCAACGGCAATACGGTTCAGGACGACGAGTGGAATAACGTTATAGCAGACGGCACTACATATACGTTTGTATATGCTTGGTGGAA
>DCHM01000043.1:13812-64633 GCA_002314835.1 Clostridiales bacterium UBA1752
TTTTTTGATTAAATTGCTTTTGCAAAAGCAAGGCGAAACAAAAAAGGGTACGGTTTCCCGTGCCCTTTGGCTGTTATTTAACTACTATATTAAATATACGGTTCTTGACGTAAATCTTTTTGACTACGGTTTTGCCTTCGAGAGCGGAGGTAATGACGCCCGATGCCATAACGGCGTTCCAAGCGGTATCCTCGTCGCAGTCGGTGGGAACCTTGACGGTGCCTTTGAGCTTGCCCATCATCTGCACTGCGATTTCGGTCTCCTGAACCTTGAGCTTCTCTTCATCAAACGTAGGCCAAGCAGACAGCGAGCACAGCCCTTCTCCGCCGAGCGACTCGTATATTTCCTCGCAGGCGTGAGGAGCAATCGGGCAGAGCAGCTTGACAAACGTGATAACCTGCTCTTTGGTCAGACCTCCGCAGTCGCCTATCTCGTTAATCAAGGTCATGAGTGCCGCGATAGCGGTGTTAAACTTCATATCCTCGATGTCCTGAGTAACCTTTTTGATCGTGCGGTGGAACGACGCCTCGAGCTCGGGGCTTGACTCGGCCTTTATCATCGCAGGCAGGTCCATAACGCGCTCGATAAAGCGTTTGCAGCCGCGGACCGAGTTTTCGCTCCAAGGAGCGGCGGCACCGTAGTCGCCCATAAAGAGCACGTATGTGCGGAGAACGTCGGCGCCGTAAGCGTTTACTACGTCGAGAGGGTCAACTACGTTGCCCTTTGACTTTGACATCTTTTCGCCGTCGGGACCGAGGATCAGGCCCTGAGCAGAACGTTTTGCGTAAGGCTCTGCCGTGTTGACTACGCCGATGTCGTAAAGGAAGTGATGCCAGAATCTCGAATAAATCATGTGACGGGTAACGTGCTCCATACCGCCGTTATACCAGTCAACGGGCATCCAATACTTCATTTTTTCGGGGTCGCAGAGGCAGTTATCGTTATTTGGGTCGATATATCTGAGGAAATACCAGCTCGAGCCTGCCCACTGAGGCATGGTGTCGGTCTCACGCTTTGCCGCACCGCCGCACTTTGGGCAGGTGCAGTTTACAAAGGAGTCTATCTTTGCGAGCGGAGATTCGCCGCCTTCGCCCGGCTCAAAGTTCTCGACGTTCGGCAGTTTGAGAGGTAGCTCGGAGTAAGGCACGGGAACCATGCCGCACTTTGGGCAATGAACGATGGGAATAGGCTCGCCCCAGTATCTCTGGCGGTTAAACGCCCAGTCCTTCATCTTATACTGTACGCCGCCTTCGCCTACGCCGAGAGCTTCGAGCTCCTTGACGGCGCGTTCAATAGACGACTTTTTGTCTTTATAACCGTTGAGGAATCCGCTGTTAACCATTTCGCCGTCGCCGGTGTAAGCCTCTTTGTCGATGTCACCGCCCTTGATGACCTCTATGATTTCGGCGCCGAACTTTTTGGCAAAGGCATAGTCGCGCTCGTCGTGAGCAGGAACTGCCATGATAGCGCCGGTGCCGTAGCCCATCATAACGTAGTCGGCGATAAAGATGGGGATTTGCTTGCCGCTTAGCGGATTAATCGCGGTGAGACCGTCGAGCTTGACGCCGGTTTTGTCCTTGACGAGCTGAGTGCGCTCAAACTCGGTCTTTTTTGCACATTCGGCGCGGTAAGCCGTGACGGCATCCATATTTTTGATGCGGTCCTTGTATTTGTCTATCAGCGGATGCTCGGGAGCCATAACCATAAACGTGACGCCGAACATCGTGTCGGGGCGCGTGGTATAGATACGCAGATTTTCGTCGGTATCTGCGAGCGCAAAGTTGACAAAAGCACCGCTCGAGCGGCCTATCCAGTTGACCTGCTGCTGCTTGATAGCGGTAGGATAATCTACGTCGTCGAGACCGAATAGCAGCTTGTCGGCGTACTTTGTGATGCGTAGATACCAGACGTCCTTGGAGCGCTGAACTATGTCGCTGTGGCAGATGTCGCATTTGCCGCCCTGGCTGTCCTCGTTGGAGAGCACGACCTTGCAGTGGGGGCAATAGTTGACGAGCGCCTTGTCACGGAAGACGAGGCCTGCCTCGAACATTTTGAGGAATATCCACTGCGTCCATTTATAGTAATTTTCGTCGGTGGTATCTATGACGCGCGACCAGTCGAAAGAAAATCCGACCTTTTTAAGCTGAGTGCAAAATTTCTCTATGTTTCTGTCCGTCAAGACACGGGGATGAACTCCGAATTTGATGGCGCTGTTTTCGGTAGGCAGACCGAATGCGTCAAAGCCGATGGGAAACAGCACGTTGTAGCCCTGCATACGGCGCTTGCGCGAAACAACCTCGAGTCCGCTGTACGCCTTGATGTGTCCGACGTGCATACCTGCGCCCGAAGGGTATGGGAACTCTACAAGAGCGTAAAACTTGGGCTTGTCACTCGAGTCCGACGCCTCAAAAGCATGGGCGTCCGCCCATTTTTGTTGCCATTTGGCTTCAATGGCAGTGTAATCGTACTTCATTTATTTAACATCCTTCCAAAGTTTTTCCAGTTTATAAAACTCTCTGCCCTCTCGGGTAAAGATATGGACGACTACCGAGCCGTAGTCGATGAGCGTCCATACGTTGTCGCCAAAGCCTTCACTGCGTAGCGGCTTGACACCGCAGTCCTGACTGATAAGATATTCGGTATAGTCGGCGAGCGCCTTAACCTGAGTGGACGAAGTCGCGGTCGCCAGCACAAAATAGTCGGCGAGCGCAGTTACCTCGGCAACCGGCAAAACGGTCACGTCGAGACCTTGTTTTTCGTCGAGTGCTTTGCGTGCGTTTTCGGCGATTTTGGCGGCGAGAGATTGTTGCTCCTGTTGTGTCATTTAGTTACCTCTTTTAGTTTGGTTATTATTGCGTTTCTGGCTCTGACGGTGGCGTCCGAAATAACGCACCCGTCGTCGAGCAGGTGGCGGATAGTCATATCAAACGACAGCAAAAGCGTGTCGTAGAGTGCTCTTGTCTTTTGCTCGGTCTGCATAAGCGAAAGGTAGGTCTGTCTGACTTTTTTGCAATATTCGCCCGAGCGGTTTGCGTCGATATAGTCTCCGAGGTAGATGCAGATATCGAGCGGCGTCATGTCGTCACTGCCCGTAGTGTGTGAAGCGATTGCCTTGCATATTGCAGGGCTAAAGCCGAAACGGCGCTCTGCTATCAGTGCCGCAGTGTGCGAATGTATCAGGGCAGGGCTTGCGTATTCGAGCGGAGAAAGTGTATCTCCATACTGTGCACAGACCGCCTCTTGCTGTGCTAATGTATATTCTTTTGTAAAATCGTGCATCAGTGCCGCCGTTGCCACGTCATCGTCGCAAAGCTCGGGGAAATGGTCGTGCGCTATCATCAGTGCCGCTTCGCGCACTCCGAGCGTGTGCTGCAGTCGTGAGGGTGAAAGTGTGAGATACTGCAATATGTCGGTCATATTTATTGAGGGAGCACGATTTGCGGTTTTTCGCGCGCGGCGCGGTAAACGACTATCTTGCGTCCGATGACCTGTACGGGTTCGCAGGCGAGCTGAGCGCACAGCTCGGTCATAAGCTCCTTGGGGGACTTTTCGCAGGTTTCCTGCACGGTGATTTTGATAAGCTCACGGGCTTCGAGAGCGTTGGTGAGTGTTTCGAGCAGGTTGTCGCTGATGCCGTATTTGCCTATCTGATAAAGCGAATCAACCGAATTTGCGAGCGAGCGCAGATATGCGCGCTGTTTGGTAGTAATCATAAACGTCCTTTATATAGGTTATTTTATCTTGGAGAGTGCTTTGATTTCGTCGTCGGTAAGCCTGCGGATTTTGCCCACGGGCAGGTCACCGAGCGAAATGGGGCCTACGGTTATGCGCTGAAGCTTGGTTATTTTAAGCCCGACGAAGGAGCACATGCGCCTTATCTGGCGGTTTTTGCCCTGCGTCAGCGTAAAACGGATGACCGACTCCTCGGCGTCGCGCCTTATGATGTCGATGCCGACGGGTGCTATCGTTTCGCCGTCAAGGTGGCGCAGTGAACGCAGAGTGTCTGCCTGTGCGTTTTCAACCTTGCCTACTACCGTAACCATATACAGCTTTTTATAGTGGTTTGACGGGTGCATAAGTCGGTTTGCCAGCTCGCCGTCGTTGGTGCAGATCAGCAGACCTTCGCTGTCCTTGTCGAGCCTGCCTGCAGGATAAATGCGTGCGCCATAGCCGTCTATCAGCTCGGCTACGCTCTTGCGCCCTAATTCGTCACACATGGTGGTGACGTACCCGACGGGTTTGTTGAGCGCGACGGTTATCTTTTGAGTTTCTTTTTTTATCGGCTTGCCGAGAAACAAAACCTTGTCCTTTGACGGGTCAACGCGGTCGCCGAGCGTCGCCTTGACGCCGTTGACCGTAAAATCACCTGCCACTATGCGCACTTCGGCGGCGCGGCGGGACATCAGACCGTTGTCGGCGATGAATTTTTGCAGCTTGATGGTTTGATTGTCCACGGTTTATTGCTCGTCAGTGGCGTCTAAAGCGTCGGACTTATCCTTTTTTGGGATGGCGTTTTTGACTTTTTCGATAATGACGGGAGCCTGGTCAATGACGCTGTTGATAGCGCCGATAACCTTGGAAACGGGGTCGTCGGCAGGTACAAAGCTCTCGGTGTGTTTGAGGTCGAGGATGCGGACCTGACCGTTTTCGACTACGATAAAGCCGAGCGGAGTGACGGCGACGCCTGCGCCGTTGCCGCCTGCAAAATGAGGGTCGGCTTCGGTAGCCTTTTTGCTGTCGTAATCTATGCCGCCGGAGGCAAAGCCTACCGTTACCTTGCTGAAGGGTATGACGGTGATGCCGCCGGCAAGCTCGATGGGAGAGCCGATGACGGTATTTACGTCTGCGACAGAGCCGATTTTGGAGAGAGCGGCGTCAATTATTTGCTTGAGGGGCATTTCTTTTTCCATGGTTATTCTCCTTTAATTGTTTGTAAAGTTTATAAGCCTCGTACGCTATCGGCAACAGGCGCCACAGTCGCACGGTAAAATATAAATCACAAAAGAATATGGGTTTGTCAGCCAAAAAATCCGGCTCGACGAGAGTTTTGATGCGCTTGTCGTCACGGCGCGAATGCCGCATTTTGACTATAAGCTGAGTGAGCTGTGCCGCAACAGGGCTGACCGCACCGTAAACGAGCGCGGTTTTGGCAGGGTCGTCGGTTGCCACCGTCACGCGGACGTCGCTTTTTTTGACGACTATCGCCTTGCCGAGCTTGGCAAACAGCTTTTTGACAAAATCGAGCAATATCTGTATCAGCTCTTTGATAGGCGGCAGGTCAAACTCGGGCTTTGGTTTTTGGGCTTTTGGCTTTTGAGCCTTTTGTGTAACCTCAGGCTGCTTTTTTGCGTCTTTATTAACCAACCCTGTGGCGTCGAGCGTGTAAAACAGGTATCTGAAGGACGCGTACAACTGATTTTCAAAAGCGACTTTGACGTGTATTTTGCGCGTGAGCAGCCACAAAATCAGCAGTAATATACCGCCGACGATATATAAAGCTATCATAAATCTTGGTCAACCATTGAGTCAAAGGTCGTCTGACCGTCGTCAACGGAGGCGTTGCCGAGGTCAACCATAGGCAGCTCGGCGAGAGATTCGAGCCCGAAGCAACGCAAAAAACTGTCGGTGGTGCCGAAAAGTGTAGGTCTGCCCGGGGCGTCGAGAGTGCCGCGCTCGGCTATCAGACCCTTGTCCATCAGCGACGCGACGATGTATGACGAATCAACTCCGCGCACCTGCTCGATAAACATACGCGTGACTGGCTGATTGTAAGCGACTATCGCGAGCACCTCGAGCGACGCCTTTGAGAGCGGCGGCACCTTGCGGAGCTGGAGTGCTTTTTTAACCGTGTCTGCGTAAATCGGCTTTGTGCAGAGCTGATATGAATTTTCGATTTTGATTAGACTGATGCCGCTGTTTGCGTCGTCACAGTCGCTTTTGAGCAATTCGAGCGCGGTATTGAGCTCGTCTCGCGAAACGTCCATGATTTCGCAGAGTCGGTCGGCCTCGACCGGACTGCCGCAGGCAAACAGTATGGCGTGCAGTGTAGCGACGGCTTGAGAGTTTGTCATAAAAACCTCGCGGAAAAAAGTATAAAAGTTATTCCCTGACGGGAGCGACGTATATCAGATTTTTTTCTTTATAAACGTCGATAGCCTGCCTTGACAGCAGCTCGAGCAGGGCGAGGAAGGTGGCTATCATTTCGCTCTTGGTCTTGCAGAGATAAAACAGGTCTTCAAATACAGTATCGCCGTGTTTGCCGAGATACAGCGAAACGGACAGCATTTTTTCTTCGACGGTAAAATATTGCTCTTCTTTGAGGGCGGTAAAAAGCTGCTCGGGCTTTTGCGAAGCCTTTAGCACCCTGTTGCGCTCGTTCATGCGGTCAAACGCCTCTTTGAGCAGCGAAGCCGCGTGCTCTCGCTCGTAGGTCGTGTCACATTCGTCGGGCTCTTTGGTAAAGCTGTCGTAAAACGTCTCTGACCTCAGCTTGAGAAACGCCGCCGTTTCTACCGCGCGCTTGCGCTCGAGCAGGGCGTCAACAAGAGGCTGACGGGGGTCTTCCTCATCCTCGTGACGAGGCAAAAGCATACGCGATTTTATCAGCATCAGCTGTGCCGCCATAGCGATAAACTCGGCGGTTATCTCCATATCGAGCTTTTTCATCGAATCAATATAGTCCATATACTGCTCGGTGATAGCAGCTATCGGTATGTCGAGGATGTCTATTTTGTTTTTGGCTATCAAGGCGAGCAACAGGTCGAGAGGACCTTCAAACACCTCGATTTTTAGGCTCAAATCTTCCATAAAGCACCAAAAATATTTATCTTCCGCCGTCCCCGCGGCTTGCAGGGACGGCGGCAAAGTAAAAGACTATTTAATCAGCGACTCGTGCCACATCTTGGGAGGCTCGAGACCGAGCAGGGTAACTATGGTAGCCGCTACGTTGGCAAGGCCGTACTTGCCACCCTCGGCAAACTGATAATCTGCGTCGCCTGCGTCGTAAATCCAGCAGGGTACGGGGTTTAAGGTATGGCTTGTCTTTGCTTTGAATGAGCCGTCCTTGTTTGCCTTAGGCAGATTTGTCTTTTTGTCTATCTCGTACATTTCGTCTGCGTTGCCGTGGTCGGCGGTAATCAGAGCTACGCCGCCTACCTTATCGACAGCCTTGAGTATTCGTGCGAGGCAGACGTCGAGAGCTTCGACACCTATCTTTGTGGCGATAAAGCTGCCCGTGTGACCTACCATGTCGCCGTTGGGGAAGTTGACGCGTAGGAAGTCAAACTTGCCGGACAAAATTTTCTCGATAAGCACGTCGGTGATTTCGGCGCACTTCATCCACGGGCGCTGTTCAAAGGGTACTACGTCCGAGGGAATCTCGATATACTCTTCGAGCTCCTCGGAGAATTTGCCAGAGCGGTTGCCGTTCCAGAAGTATGTAACGTGACCAAATTTCTGCGTCTCGGAGACGGCGAGTTGAGACTTGCCGTTTTTGACGAGGAATTCACTCATCGTGTTGCTGATTTCGGGAGGAGAAACGAGATAACGCGAAGGAATGTGAGTGTCGCCGTCGTATTCGAGCATGCCTGCGTAAACGACCTTGGGCACGCGTACGCGGTCAAACTTGTTAAAGTCGGCGCCGCCTTCAAACGCCTTGCTGATTTCGATGGCTCTGTCGCCGCGGAAATTGTAAAATACTACGCTGTCGCCGTCCTCGATAGTGCCGACGGGCTTGCCGTTCTCTGCGATGACGAAGGGAGGCAGGTCCTGGTCGATTTTGCTCGTTTCGGCGCGGTAGGTCTCGATTGCTTCTTTGGCAGAGGCAAAATATCTGCCCTTGCCGAGCACGTGAGTCTGCCAGCCGAGGTCAACCATTGCCCAGTTGGCTTCGTATCTGTCCATGGTGATAACCATACGTCCGCCGCCCGAAGCGATGCGGCAGTCAAAGCTGTCGTCGCGGAGTGAAGCGAGGAAATCCTCAAAAGGCTCGACGTACGTCAGTGCGCTCGTTTCGCCTACGTCTCTGCCGTCGAGGAGGACGTGGACGCGTACTTTTTTGACGCCGTCCTTTTTGGCTCTCTCTATCATAGCCTTGAGGTGGTCGATGTGAGAGTGTACGTTGCCGTCACTGAAAAGTCCGATAAAGTGCATGGTGCCGTTTTTGCAGCCGCCTACGAGCGCCTGCCACGTTTCACCTGCAAAGATTTTGCCGCTCGAAATAGCGCCGCTGACGAGCTTTGCACCCTGAGCAAAGACTTGTCCCGCGCCGAGAGCGTTGTGACCGACCTCGGAGTTGCCCATATCTTCGTCGGAGGGCAGACCTACTGCGGTGCCGTGTGCTTGCAAAAAGAATTTATGGCATTTTGCATCAAGCATATCAAGTGTGGGGGTTTCGGCGGCTAAAACCGCGTTGCCCTCTTTGCGTGTAGTGTAGCCGATACCGTCCATGACGATGCAGACTACGGGGCGATTTGTGTTCATTGTGAGTATATCCTTTCGGTAATATTATATTTATATTCATTATATTATACATCAAGACAGATAAACTTGCAATAGCTTTTTTAACAATTTGGAGCTTGCTTATTTTATTTTTATGTTGTATAATTCAATAAAATGTAAAAGGAGCAGACAAAATGTACCGTGTTGCTATCATCGGATACGGCGGCATCGCCAGAGTCCACGAGGCCAGCTACCGCGAGCTTGAAGCCGAGGGCAAAGCAAAGCTCGTAGCAGTTTATACCAAAGACGCAAAATCTTTTGACAAAAAGACTAATATCAATATTAACACCGACGGCGAGCCAAAATCGGATTTTCACCGCTATACCGACCTTGATCAGATGCTCGCAAACGAGCAGATAGACATTATCGACATCTGTTTGCCCACAAACCTGCACAAGAGCGTCAGCATAGATATGCTGAGCCGCGGCTACCACGTTTTGTGTGAAAAGCCGATGGCTACCTCCTACGAGGACTGCATGGAGATGCTGGACGCGGCAAAAAAGGCAGGCAAGAGACTGATGGTTGGTCAGTGTCTGCACTTTTTCCCTGAGTACGAATATCTCAAGGACGTAGTAAACGACAAACGCTTCGGCGGCGTAAAATCCGCGTTTTTTGAGAGGCTTTCGTCGCCTCCGCTCTGGACGACCGGCAACTGGATTTTAAAGCGCGAAAACTTTGGCTCCTGCCTCCACGACCTGCACATTCACGACGTGGATATGTGCCATTACCTCTTTGGTCTGCCGCGCAAAATATTCTGCAAAACCAAGGACGGCTACGGCGCGATGGACGGCGTTTCGTCGCTTTTAATGTACGATAATTTCACCGCCACCATTATGGCGGACTGGTCGCTGCCAAACTTCCCGTTTGCCTCGGGCTATCGCGTTTCTTTTGAAAACGCGACGATAGTCGATGATAACGGCGTCGTGACGGTTTATCCTGCCGAGGGCGAGGCTTTTAAGCCCGAGCTTTCGCAGATGAACGGCTATACAAACGAGATTTCGCATTTTGTGGACGTCGCTTCGGGTGAGCGCGACCACGGCAAAAACCACGTCAGAGACGCGGCGGCAACCATCAAGCTCATCACATTACTCACCGAATCTGCCGACGTGGGCGGCAAAGTTATAGACATAGAGGACTGAAAACAGTCCTCTTTTTTATACATAATTTTATACATTTTTGCATTGACAAGCGCAAATATTATGATATAATAAAGTGATTAACTATGAAACAAGGTAGGATTTATGACAAGAAGCGATGCAAGAAAATACGCACTCAAGGCGGTTTTTGCCTTTGAGTCAAATAAAGAACGCGACGTCGGCGAGCTGTGGGCGGACGTATGCACTTCGCTCGAGGAAGACCCGAGCGAGTTTGCACACGACCTGTTTTTCGGCACTGCAGAGCACGTTGCGGAGTTTGACGCCCAGATAGCCGCTTCGGCAGACAACTGGAAGTTTGAGCGTATCTCCAAGGTCGCACTCGCGGTTTTGCGCATGGCGCTCTTTGAGATAACCTATATGCCCGACATCGGACTCAAAATTTCGATAAACGAAGCTCTCGAGCTCTCGCGTGAATTCGGTGACGAAAAAACCGTCGCCTTTGTCAACGGTGTGCTCGGCAGGATAGTCAACAAATGACAAACCAAACCCTCACGGTCACTGTCACGGAGCTTAACGGGCTGATAAAATCGGTGCTCGAGGGATTGCCCGTGTTGCGCAAAATCGTCGTAAAGGGCGAAATCAGTAACCTTACGGTGCAACAGCACATATATTTCACGCTCAAGGACGACGAATCGACTATCAAGGCGGTGATGTTCCGCTCTGCGGCGTCGGAGCTTGATTTTAAGCCGCAAAACGGCATGAAGGTAACCGTCACGGGTCACGTCGGAGTTTATGCCAAGAGCGGCAGCTATCAGTTGTACTGCGACGAAATAGAGCAGGACGGCGTAGGCGCACTTTATATAGCTTTTGAAAAGCTAAAGGCAAAGCTCGCCGCCGAGGGACTTTTTGACGAGAGCCACAAAAAGCCGTTGCCAAAGATTCCGTTTAGAGTAGGACTTATTACCGCTCCGACCGGTGCCGCCGTGCGTGATATGATAGACGTTACGCGCAGGAGGTTTCCTGCGGCACAGCTTATACTCTGCCCGTCGCTCGTGCAGGGCACGAGTGCTCCGGCGCAGCTTATAGAGGCGGTCAAAACGCTCGACGGCAGCGGACTCTGCGACGTTATCATCATCGGCAGGGGAGGCGGCTCGATAGAAGATTTGTGGGCGTTTAACGACGAAGCTCTCGCTCGGGCGGTTTACGCCTGCAAAACGCCCATCATCAGCGCGGTAGGACACGAAATAGACTTTACGATATGCGACTTTGTCGCCGACAGACGCGCTCCGACACCTTCGGCAGCCGCCGAAATCGCCGTGCCGGATAAGCGAGAATTACTCAAAAAGTTTGACAACCTGCAGTCGAGGTTTGATACACTCGTCAAGGCAAAGATAGACGGCGCAAAACTGCAGCTCGGCAGACTGTCCGAGAGGCAGGTGCTCGTCAATCCGCTGTATGCGTTTGACGAAAAGCGCGTGCTGATAGACAAGCTGCAGACGCAGATGTTATCTGCGGTGAGCGGCAGGGTGGAAACCGATAAGCAAAGCCTCCTACGCCTTGCCGACAGACTGCAAAAGTCGTGTGGCGACTGCGTTTTGACACAAAAGCAAAGGATAGAGGTTTTGTCGGGCAGACTGTCGGTTTTGTCACCGCTCGCGGTGCTCGACAGGGGCTACGCCGCCGTGTATAAGGACGGTGAGGTAGTCGCCAAAGCGAGTGAGCTCGTCAAGGGCGACAAAATCAAAGTCCGCTTTGCCGACGGCAGTAAAGACGCGGAAATAACAGATTAGTTATAAGGGGTGCAATCATGGCAGACAAACAGACCTTTGAGCAGGCGCTCGCGCGGCTCGAACAGATAGTCAAGCAATTAGAGGACGGCAGAGCTCCGCTCGACGAGACGCTAAAGCTCTTTGAGGAGGGCAGTGCGCTCGTTAAGCTGTGCACAAAGCAGATAGAGCAGGCGGAACAGACGGTCAAAAAGACCGTTACCGCGCCAGACGGCTCGGTCGAACTAAAGGATTTTGAATAATATTTGGGGAGAAATATATGATTGACTTTGTAAAAGAGGACGCAGAGCGCGTCCAGACGCTTATCGACAAGTGGCTCACGCCCAAGGCGGGCATGAACCACACTCAGCTATACGAGGCTATGCGGTATTCCGCATTGGCAGGCGGCAAGCGGGTGCGTCCGCATCTCGTCTATGAGTTTTGCCGCGCGTGCGGAGGCGAGGACGTATGTGCCGACGCTTACGCCGTAGCTACCGAGCTTTTGCACACTTCGTCGCTGATACACGACGACCTGCCTGCTATGGACAACGACGACCTGCGCCGCGGCAAGCCTACAAACCATAAGGTCTTTGGCGAAGCAACCGCGATTTTGGCAGGCGACGCTCTGCTGACCGAGAGCTTTGCGCTGATAAGCAATAACGAGCATTGCACCGACGAGCAAAACGTATTTGCCCTCGTTGCTTTTGCCGAAGCCGTCGGCGTTGACGGCATGATGGGCGGTCAGATGATAGACCTCCAGAGCGAAGGCAAGAGTATTTCGACCGACGAGCTTTTTGACCTCTGCATGCGCAAGACGGGCGCTCTGATTACCTGCTCCTGCATGCTCGGCTGTATCGCCGCCAACGCTCCTCACGACCTTATGAATGCGGCAGGCGAATTCGGCTCGTGCATCGGTCTCGTATTTCAGATAGTTGACGACATACTCGACGTCGAGAGCACCAACGAAGCCATGGGCAAGACGGTTGGCAAGGACAAGGCGGAAGCAAAATCCACGTTTGTTTCGGTAGTAGGCATAGAGGAGTCGCGCCGCATAGTCCGCGAGCTGACGACCAAGGCGCTCGCTTGCCTCGACAAGTTTGAAAAAAGCGACGCCGTTATGCGTCTCAAAGACTTTTGCATAGCGCTCAGTGAACGCAAAAACTAATTAACGGAGTAAAACGATGCTCGAAAACATACATTCACCTGCGGACGTCAAAAATCTCACCGATGCTGAGATATCCACGCTCTGCGCTGAGCTGCGCACGAGGATTATAGACGTCGTTGCCAAAAACGGCGGACATCTTGCGTCAAACCTCGGTGCGGTAGAGTTGTCGGTGGCGTTACACCGCGTGTTTAATTCGCCCGAGGATAAAATAATATTTGACGTCGGCCACCAGAGCTACGTTCATAAGCTGCTTACCGGACGCGGAGACGACTTTGATACACTCAGACAGTATGGCGGCATAACGGGATTTACCAGCAGGAGCGAGAGCGAGCACGACCCGTTTGGTTGCGGACACGCTTCGACCTCGGTAAGCGCCGCAGTAGGCATAGCCGCCGCAAACAAAATCAAGGGCGACAAGCATCACGTTATTGCCGTAGTAGGCGACGGTGCGCTAACGGGCGGCATGGTTTACGAGGCACTCAATAACTGCGCCGACAAGGATAATCTCATCATCATACTCAACGACAACGAAATGAGCATTTCGCAGAACGTAGGCGGACTGCACAGATACCTCACCAGAGTGCGCACAAGTGCAAAATACTTTGGCTTAAAAGCAGGCACAAAGCACTTTTTCTCCGCGATACCTCTTATCGGTAAAGGGCTTGTCAGACTGTTTCAAAAGCTTCGCAACGGTCTCAAGCGCCTGCTGACCTCGCAGAATATGTTTGAAATAATGGGGCTCAAATACTACGGACCGCTCGACGGCAACGACGAAAAGCGTCTCGAAACCGTCCTGCGCGAGGCCGCCAAGGACGGCAAGTGCTCGGTTGTCCACGTAGTGACCAAAAAAGGCAAGGGCTACGCTCCTGCCGAAGCTGACCCGGGCGCATTCCACGGCGTTTCGGGCTTTGACGCCGAGAGCGGCGTTATAAAGACGTCCGTGGGCGAGAGCTTTTCACAGCATTTCGGCAAAATCGCAACCGAAGCCGCGGCGGCAGACCGCAGGGTTTGCGCCATAACCGCCGCCATGGGAGACGGCACGGGACTGTCGGGGTTTGCAAAGGACTTTCCCGAGAGGTTTTTTGACGTAGGCATCGCCGAGGAGCACGCCGCCACTTTCGCGGCAGGGCTCGCAGGCTCAGGCGTAAAACCGATTTTTGCGGTGTATTCGACCTTTGCACAGAGAGCTTTTGACCAGATTATTCACGACGTGGCGCTCCAAAATCTGCCAGTCGTATTTGCGCTCGACAGAGCAGGCTTTGTCGGTGCGGACGGACCTACTCACCACGGACTCTTTGACGTTTCGATGATGATGCCCGTGCCCGGTATGCGTATTTTTGCCTGCGAAAGCCTCGAGGATATGGATTATGCGTTTAACAAGGCACTGCAATTCGACGCACCTACCGCGGTAAGGTATGCGCGCGGAGTGCCTGCCGACTACGACAGAGCTATATGGAATGACCTCGTAGGAATAGAATATTGCGATTGCGGCAGAGCACCCACCAAAGCGATTATTACATACGGCAGGACTGCGATTAACGCGTTGGACGCCGCCGTAACCTGCCTCAAATCGGGCACGTCAGTCAGGGTTATCAAGCTGATAGACCTCAAACCGATAGATATGGACAAGCTGAGACTGCTGTGCAACAATATTTACGATATCCTCTTCGTCGAGGAAGGCATGCGCATAGGCGGCGTTGCGGAATCGCTGTTTGTGGATATGACAAACGCAGGTCTGCTCCAAAACAAGAGTTATCGCATCAAAGCGGTCGAGAGCAGGTTTGTGCCCGTCGGCACGACTGCCGAGCTCGACAGGCTGCTCGGCTTTGACAGCCAAAGCATAGCCGACGCTTTGACAGGCCGCGCAGTCGCGGAAGTATGAAAAAACGCATAGACGTCCTGCTGTTTGAGCGAGGGCTGTGTCCGTCGCGTTCAAAGGCGGCAGCCGAAATAGCGGCTATGCACGTCAAGGTCAACGGCGTCACGGTGCAAAAGCCGTCAGAGCTGTACGGCGAGGACGACGAAATAGAGCTTACCGCAAAAGACGCATACGTTTCGCGCGGAGCCTACAAGCTAAAGGGTGCGATAGACGCCTTTGGCGTTTCGCTAAGCGGCAAAACGGTAGCCGATATCGGTGCTTCAACCGGCGGATTTACTCAGGTTTGCCTCGAGCAGGGTGCAAAAAAGGTTTACGCCATAGACGTGGGCGAGGGTCAACTCGCCGAGGCGATTGCCTCAGACCCGAGGGTGGTGCAGATAGACCACTGCAACGCGAGGTATCTGACGTCAGAAGCTCTGGGCGGCAGGGTTGACGCGGTGGTTATGGACGTTTCGTTCATTTCGCAGACGCTTATTTACCCGAGTATCAAGCAAATACTGAAAGACGGCGGTTTTGCCATTGTGCTCGTCAAGCCTCAGTTTGAGTGCGGCAGGGCGCACCTTGGCAAAAACGGCATAGTCAAAGACCCAAAAGGCATTGTAATAGCACAGATTTTAGACAAACTGCGCTCCTGTGCCGCTATCTGCGGACTCGAGATTACGGCGGTTTGCGATTCGCCCATCACGGGCGGCGACGGTAACAAGGAATATCTGATAAACATAAAAACGTTAGGAGAAGGAAATGAAACAAGCAAGACAAAAGGCGATACTTGAGATTATCGCATCCACGGCAGTAGAAACTCAGGAAGACCTCCAGAGTCTGCTCATCCAAAAAGGCTTTGATGTAACCCAGGCGACCGTTTCGAGAGACATCAGAGAGCTGGGGCTCATTAAGTCAAACACCGACGAAGGCTACCGCTATTTGGTCGGCGAAGCAAAAAAGGCTCCCGAGCTCGGTGAAAAGTTTACTCGCATTTTTGCCGAAGCCGCTCGCAGCGTTGACAGCGCACGCAACCTCATAGTCGTCAAGTCTTATCCCGGCATGGGACCTGCTATGGGTACCGCTATCGACAATATGCGCATTGAGGGCATCGTAGGCACACTCGCAGGCGACGACACTCTGCTCATTATTTCGCACGACGACGCCAAGGCAGTCGAGCTCGCAAACGCGCTTACCAAACTGATTAAGGTAGATTAGTCATCATGCTCACTTCGTTACATATCGAGAATATAGCGCTCATCAAGCGTTGCGACATAGAGTTCGGAGGCGGTATGTCTGTCCTCACGGGTGAAACCGGTGCAGGCAAAAGCATACTGATAGACTCTCTGTGTCTGCTTTGCGGCGCAAAGAGCGACAGAGATATCATCCGCACCGGCGAGGATTACGCGCTGGTAGAGGGTGTGTTTTGCTGTCTGCCCGAGAGCCTTGTCGGTATGTTTAAGGACGACGGCATCGAGCCGGACGAAGACGGCAACTTTATCATTCAGCGCCGTATAGGCATAGACGGCAGGGGTAGCGCTAAGATTTGCGGCAGAGCCGTTACGGTGTCGCGCCTTAGAGAAATCTCCATGAGTCTTGCCGCCATCCACGGTCAGCAGGATACCCAAACCCTGTCCGACAGCGCAAAGCAGCTGCAAACCCTCGACCTCTGGGCAAGGGACAGCGAAGCTTTGACCTCATACAAGGCGGCGTATCGTGCTTATACCGATTTGTATAGGCGTATAGCCAAGCTCCAAAGCGACGAGGACGGCAAAAAAGAGCGCCTTGATTTTCTCGACTACCGCATACAGGAGCTGCAATCGCTCGGGCTCGCAAAGGGCGAGGAGGATAAGTTAGTCGCCGAAAAAAACCGCATCGCAAGCTATGAAAAGATCGTAACAAACGCCGCCGAAGCCCACGAGCAGTTGTCGGGGCACGGCGTAGGCATTGCAGGCAGAGCGCAGTCTGCCATCAATTCGCTCGAGAGCATCAAAAACGTCCTGCCCGAGGTGCAGGATTTGATAGACAGGCTCTACAACATCCGCTACGAAGCCGAGGACATTACCGAAACGGTCGGCTCTTATCTCGGCGAGGACGGAGAGGACAAACAAAAGCGCCTCGACGAGCTGGAGGAGCGCATACTAAAGATAAACTCCTTTAAGCGCAAGCATCACGTGGCTACGGGCGATGAGCTCGTGGACGTTTTGGACGCACTCCTTACAGAAAGAAACGAAATCTGCGGAGGCGACGAGCTGATAGCAGACCTGCAAAAAGAGCTCGCAAAGCTCAAAATCTCGCTTGATTCAGCGGCAAAAGCACTGACTGCGGCGCGCAAAACCGCCGCCGAACAGCTCATCGAGAGGGTAAAGCAGATTCTTTGCTTCCTCGATATGCCTTCCGTCGCGTTTGACATAGACTTTGAGGGGACGGAGCCTACCGAAACCGGCGCGGAAGAGATTACGTTTTTGATTTCAGCTAACAAGGGCGAGGAGCCAAAGCCTATGGGCAAGATTGCCTCGGGCGGCGAATTGTCTCGCATAATGCTCGCCATAAAACGCGCACTCGCCGATATCGAAAACATCGGCACGCTCGTTTTTGACGAGATAGACACGGGCATTTCGGGCGGCACCTCCGACAAAATCGGTATGCTGCTCAGCGAAACCGCCGTAGAGAGCGGATGTCAGGTTATATGTGTCACTCACTCGGCACAGATTGCGTCGAGAGCCGACACCCACCTGCGCATTTCAAAGAGCGAGCAGGACGGACGCACGCAGACCAGCGTCAAGGTGCTCGATTTTGACGGCAGGGTTAACGAAATCGCTCGCATACTCGGCGGTGTCAATATAGGAGCTTCGGCGCTCAGTGCCGCGGCAGAGCTTATAAAGCAAGCAGGTAAACAATGACAAAAAAGCGCAAAATAATAGCCATCGCGGCACTTTTAATAGCCGTAGGATGGCTCGTGTTTATATATTCAAACTCCCTGCAAAACGGTACCGATTCGGGCAGCAGGAGCGGAGCAATCAGCGAGGTAGTCAACGATATTTTGGGACTGCCCAACACCCCCGAACAGCTCGAGGTAACGGGACATTACGTCCGCAAGTCGGCGCATTTTACGGAGTTTTTCATCGAGGGAGCACTGCTTTTCGTTGCGGTGTTTGCATACCTTGACAGGTGCTTTTTCGGCGGCGGATGCGCGCTGATAATCACGTCGGCGCTTGCGGCTATTGATGAAAGTCTGCAGTCTTTCGTGCCCGACCGAGGCCCTGCCGTAGCCGACTGGGCGCTCGACACGAGCGCGGCATTTTGCAGCGTGCTGATACTGGCGATTTGCAGTTATTTTATATTCAAACGGGTAAAAAGATGAAGATTTTACTTACAAACGCTCTGTGCTATATCGGCGGAGAGCTGATAACAAAGGATTTGGCAATTTCTGACGGCAAAATCACTGCCGTCGCGGACAAGATAGACAGAGCAGGCTTTGACAGCGTTACCGATATATGCGGCAACCTCGTCATTCCTGCACTTATCAATACCCACGCGCATCTTTATATGTCGCTCTATCGCTCGGCGGCAGACGACCTGTCGTTTAACGACTGGCTCTTTAACCGCATTTTCCCTCTCGAGGACAAAACGACCGCCGACGTTGCTTACGACAGCGCCATGCTCGCGGCGTGCGAGATGATACGCTCTGGCACCGGCACGGTCTGCGATATGCACATGTTCCCGGGGGTTGACCCGCGCGTAGCATCCGAAACGGGTATCAGAGCCGTTATCGGGCGCGGACTTTCGGGCGGCTTTGTACCCGAAGGCGACCGCAGAATCAGAGAAGTAAAGCAGGAAATCGAAGCCTACAAGGGCAATCCGCACATTACGTTTAATCTCGCGCCGCATTCGATATATACGACCGACGCAGGGTATCTCAAAGAGTGTATGGACGTAGCGCGCGAGCTGGGGCTTGATATGCAGATACACCTTTCTGAGAGCCTTGCCGAAATCTCCGATTGTGTCAAGGCTCACGGCGTTTCGCCCGTCAAATATCTCGATGACCTCGGATTTTTTGAGTTTAAGACGCTCGCCGCTCATTGCGTACAGCTTGACGACGATGATATAAGCATACTCGCCAAGAGAGGCGTTTCGGTAGCCTCTTGTCCAAAGAGCAATCTCAAGCTCGGCAACGGTATCGCTCTACTCACAAAGCTGCAAAGCGCAGGCGTTAATATCACTATCGGTACTGATTCCGCCGCGTCCAATAACGGGCTCGATATGATAAGCGAAATGAATTACGCTGCCATGCTGCAAAAGGGTGCTACCCACGATGCGGCGGCATTCAGCGCAAAGACGGTGCTCGACTGTGCGACGGTCAACGGCGCCAAGGCACTTGGACTTGATAACGGCGTTATCGCGGTCGGCAAGGATGCCGATTTGACGGTTATAGACCTATCAAACATCGCGTTTATACCGAGCACCGACATCATCGCTTCGCTCGTTTACGCCGCAAACGGCTCTTGCGTCAAGAGCGTTATGGTTGACGGTGCGTGGCTGTTAAAGGACGGACAAATGCTGTCGTTTGACGAAGAAAAAGTAAAATACAACGCGCGCAAAACCGCGGAAAGGTTGGCAAAATAATGGCAAGCAACATCAGAGACGCAGGACTTTGGAAATCCGGCCAAATGAAGATAAATTGGGTAGAGGGCAATATGCCGCTGCTCAGAGGCATAAAGGCCGAGTTTGAACAGACAAAGCCTTTTGCAGGCAAAAAGGTCGCGCTTTCGGTACATCTCGAGGCAAAAACGGCTTTTCTTTGCCTCACTTTGGCGGCAGGCGGTGCCGAAATGTATATCACAGGCTCCAATCCGCTCTCAACTCAGGACGACGTTGCCGCCGCGCTCGTTCACGCAGGGCTCAACGTTTACGCTACTCACGGCTGCACGATGGAGGAGTACGACGACAACCTCCGCCGCGTTATCGAGGTAGGTCCCAACATCATCATTGACGACGGCGGTGACCTCGTAAACCTTATTCACAACGAGTATCCCGAGCTTATCAAAAACGTTATCGGCGGATGCGAAGAAACGACCACGGGCATCCACAGACTTATCAATATGAACCGCAAGGGCGAGCTCAAATTCCCGATGGTTATGGTTAACGAAGCCGACTGCAAGCACATGTTTGACAACCGTTACGGCACGGGACAGTCTGTCTGGGACGGCATCAACCGCACGACAAATCTGATAGTCGCAGGCAAGGACGTCGTAGTCGCAGGCTACGGCTGGTGCGGCAAGGGTGCGGCTATGAGAGCCAAAGGTCTCGGCGCACGCGTCATAATCACAGAGGTTGACCCGATACGCGCTATGGAAGCGGTTATGGACGGTTATCGCGTAATGACTATGGACGAGGCGGCTAAAATCGGCGACTTTTTCGTTACCGTGACTGGCGACTGTGATATAATCACTCACGACCACTTTATGAGCATGAAAAACGGTGCAATACTCTGCAACGCAGGACACTTTGACGTCGAGGTTGACGTTGCAGAGCTACGCAAAATAGCAGTTCGCAGCTTTGAAGCGCGTCACAACATAATGGGCTACGAGTTGTCAAACGGCAAGACGCTCTACGTCATCGCCGAGGGCAGACTGGTTAATATCTGCGCAGGCGACGGACATCCTGCCGAAATTATGGATATGTCGTTTGCGATTCAGGCGCTTTCGGCGCTCCACCTCGTACAGAATAGCGGCAAGCTGACCGAAAAGCTGATAGCCGTACCGCGCGAGGTTGACCTCGCCGTAGCACGCAGAGTGCTCGCTTGCTGGGGCGTCACCATTGACACTCTCACCGACAAGCAGAGAGCTTACCTCGGAGAGTAAAACAATCAAAAAAACGCACCTGCCTTCAGATTTTTCTGTCGGCAGGTGCTTTTTGCTGTTTTTAGAGGTTTAGCCAATAACGCCGGGAGAAACGGTCAGACCCCACCAGTTGTAGTGGAGAGGATGACGGTTGTCGGGCGCGGTGTCAAACATATCGAGGATGGTTTCTTCGAGCTCTTCTATCTTGTCGGACTTGCCGTCAACGTAGTCGATGAGGCGCTCGTAGCAGTTTGTAACGCGTCTTATCAGACCGCCGAGGCGGATGTCCTGAACTTCAAAGCCAAAGGCTTTATTCTCTTCGTACCACTGCTTTTTAAATGCCTTGTAGTACTCCTCGAGCTTTTTGATGAGCTTTTTGTATTCGGGAATGAGTGCCGCAAGTGCCGCTTTGTCGCCCGCTTTGTAAGCAGTACGGGTCTTGACGCCTATCTCGTACTTTATGGCGAGCACTTCGCAGAGCTTTTGCATAGTGTCAAATAGCGTCTGATATTCCTTGCCGTCGGCGCGTCTGAGCTTGCGTGCGCAGGAGGCAAAAGTTTCGCCCTCTCCGCCCTTGACGGTGCAGTCAAACATACCTGCAAACACGTCGTTGTAGAGCATATACTTGTCGGGGTTTTTAACCCAGCCCTTGTCGTATTCGGGAGTGCCGGGGAGGTCGAGTAGCATAAACTTGTCAAACGAAATGCCGCACCAAGCTTGGAAATCTGCCTTTATCTGAGGCATCGAGGTAATGCCCTTGGCGATTTCGGATGCGTAAAAAAGCGAAGGCAGGAGCGCAAATCTCGAGCATTCGCCGCCGTTGTCACCCCACATAGTGAGCATAACGTCGGTAACACCGTTTTCACGGCAGGAGCGCAGGGCTTTTTCGGTAGCGTTCATGCTGTAAGCGTTGTGGGGAGCAGGTCCCATCCAGCACCAGAGACCGCCTGCAAACCAACTGCCTTTTTTGAGCTGATTGTGCGCTCTGAGCATAGAATCGTAACGCTTTTTGTCGGTGGAATAGTAGTCCCAGTAAACGAGGTCAACGTTGTCGGGAATCTTGGCGGCTACGCCGGTGTCGATGCCTGCGTCGCTGACGTAATAGTTGCCGCCCGTTGCGAGGCGGAAGAACATATCGCTCCATATACCGACGGTGAGGTCGTACTTTTTGGCGATTTCGGACACCTTGTTTAAGTGCTCGAGGAAGATTTCGGTACGGTTGCAGTTGCCGTGCTCGTCGAGATATTTGCCTCTGCCGATGTTGTGAGCTTCGTCCATGCCGATGTTGATTTTGCGAGTGCGGAAGCAACGCGTCAGCGTGGCGAACATATCGTCTATGAGCTTATAAATAAACTCGTCGCCTGCGAGCATAATGTCGTCGATGTCCTTGTGATAGCAGTAGTCGGGCCAACGAACTATGCAATTCATGTGGGCGAGGGTCTGTATGCAGGGGATGACCTCGATGCCCTTTGAATAGCCGTAGTCGTCGATTTCTTTCATTTCAGCCTCGCTGTAGCGACCTCGTAGGTAGCCAAAGCAGGGGTTGTTTTGCACTTCGTATGTATCCTCTGTGTAGAGATAAAGTGCGTTATATCCGAGGCTCGCGCAGACGTCTATCCAACGCTTGAGAGCGGGGACGGTCATTACCGCGTTGCGGGACATATCAATCATGGTGCCAAAACGCTTAAAGGGGATTTTGTTTTCCATAGTCAATAAAACATCCTTTCTTTTAATCTTGATAACATTATACCAAATATTACGGATAAATCAACCCGTTTTAGCAAAAAAGCACCCTTCCGGGTGCTTTTTGTCAGCTAAACCAACGGTGCATCGTGGTTTTTGATGGCGTTTAAGAGCGCCTGCATTTCATTCTTTCTGTTTGGCAGGCAGAGCGAGACGACGAGGCCGGTTAAAAAGGAGAATAGCAGGCTGAGGAGAAAATATCCTGCAAACGGATAGCCCTTCTTTTTTGCGATAAAAGCAGGGATTAACGCGAGGCCGACCCATACGCCGATGATGAATACTATCAACAAGATTGACAGCAAGCCGACGGATGAAGCGTTGACGAGGTTCATAGTCGTACTCCTTTATTTTTATTGTGAATACAAATATTATTTGCCGGTTACAGCAATTCTATGCCGTTATTCTCACAAACCTTGTGCGTCTGCTCGTCCCATACTGACGCCTGTACCTCGCCGATGTGGGCTTTGCCGAGCAAGAGCATCGAGAGTCTGCTCTGTCCTATGCCGCCGCCTATCGTGAGAGGGAGGGTACCGTCGAGCAAAAGCTTGTGGAAAAGTAGCCCCTTGCGGTCGTTACAGCCAGCTATCTCGAGCTGGCGCTCCATAGCCGCCTTATCTACTCGGATGCCCATTGACGAAATCTCCATAGCGCAGTCAAGGGGTTTGTGGTAAAACAGCAGGTCTCCGTTGAGAGTCCAATCGTCGTAGTCGGGCGCTCTGCCGTCGTGGATGCTGCCGTCTGACAACGCTCCGCCGATGCCGATGATAAATATCGTGCCGTGCTCCTTGGCAAAGAGGTTTTCGCGCTCCTTGGGAGTTTTGTCGGGATATAACTGCAAAAGTTCTTCGCTCGTGACAAAGGTCACGTTGCGGTCGAGCTCGGTATCGAGGTCAAAATCGTTTTTGAGATGGTCGAGCGTGTTGACTATCGCGCGGACTATGGCAGAGACGGTGCTCTGCAGATAATCGCGGTTGCGGTCGGACGCAGTGATGACTTTTTCCCAGTCCCACTGGTCAACGTAAACCGAGTGCAGGTTGTCGAGCGATTCGTCACGGCGGATGGCGTTCATATCGGTGCAGATGCCTTCGCCTGGGGCAAAGCCGTATTTGTAGAGAGCGTAGCGCTTCCACTTTGCGAGCGAATGTACTACCTCGGCGTCACAGCCTGCCGCAGGGATGTCAAATCTGACGGGGCGCTCGACACCCGAAAGGTTGTCGTTGATGCCGATAGAAGGGTCAACGAACAAAGGCGCCGAAACACGCTTTAGGTGCAGGGCGGCGCAAAGTTCGTCGAGAAATATTTTTTTCATCAAACCGATGGCGGTCTGCGTCTGATAAAGCGACAGCTTTGACACGTAGCCGCTCGGGACGGTAATTTTATTCATACCGTGTTACCTCGCTAATAGATTACAAATAGCATTATATTGCAAACCCCGTGTGCTGTCAATGCTTTTTGCGCGTAAAAATTTATACTTTAAACTTGTCGCATTCCTGCAGGTCCAAAAGGTCAACTATGCGCTCAAAGTTGTCCTTTACGCCGACAAAATCTCTCGGGTGGTGGCTGTCGCTGCCGAAATAAAACTTGCAGCCGCATTTTTTGGCTATCATAAAAGGTCTGAGGTTGCGCAGCATTTCGGTCTCATTAAAGTGATTGATGCGGAAATTGAGCTCGACGCCGCAGCCTCTCTCAGCCACCTGAGTAAATATCTCGGCGTACTGCTCGTCGTCTATGAGGTCGAGCACGTTAAGATGCTCGTTTGTCGGAGTGTTATATATAAGACCGCAGGTCAGGTGTGCTATGCCGACCTTGTGCCACGGGAGGTCTGCCTGCAAAAGCACCTTCATCCTTTGCAGCCACGCCGTAGCTCTGCCTTTAACGTCTTGATCCTCGTCCGCTATCGTAAAATTGCCCATGTGCAGATGAGTAGTGGGCACTATGATAAAATCGAGCTCTTTCATCGTTTCGCGGCTTATGCCTATGAGGCCGTATCTGTTCATGTCCGTTTCGCAGCCAAAGAGGAATCTGACGCCGTCGTGCTTAGGCAAGGGCAGAGCCTCTTTAATATGCGGAGTGTTTTGCGGCATATACCAGCTCGAAGCAAATCCGACCTTCTCGTCCCAATAGTGGTTTGTCAGTGCGATGGTGGAAAGCCCGTTGTCCAAAGCGTATTGCAGTATAAAATCGTTATTTTGCTCGGGGTCGCTCGAGCACTGCGAAAGGTAAGAATGAATGTGTAAGTCGTTGTCAACTATATATCTCATATCCGTCCTCCTGTATATTTGCGATAATTATAACATAAAGATGTTAATTTTTCAACAACAAAGCATATAAAAGGTTGACAAAAGCATTACGAGATGATATTATCATAATATAAATAATTATACGGAGGATTTTTATGAACATTAATAAGACACAAAACGGCAGCGAACTCGTTATCGCTCTCGAAGGCAGACTCGACACCACCACCGCACCTCAGCTCGAGGCAGAGATTAAGAGCGCAATCGAAGGCATCAATGCTCTCGTCTTTGATTTTGAAAAGCTCGACTACATTTCATCCGCAGGACTCAGAGTACTGCTCGCTACTCAAAAGATCATGAATAAGCAGGGCACTATGGTTATCCGTAAGGTAAACGAGACCATCAACGAGGTATTTGAGGTTACCGGCTTCAGCGATATACTCACCATCGAATAATAATGAGGGGTAAAGACCTATTTACCTCAAAGATTTATCGCAGACTGTGGATACCGGCTGCGATTTCTTCTATCGGTTGGGCACTCAGCGACATAGCTGACGCAGTTGTAGTAGGACAGCGTATGGGCACCGTGGGCCTCGCGGCCATCGCGCTCATACTGCCTGTGTATATGATAAACTGCTTTTTTGCTCACGGCCTCGGCATAGGCGGCTCCGTACTATACAGTAAGCTGCTGGGCGAGGGCAGATCGCGTGATGCGGTAGAGAGCTTTAACCGAGTTGCACAAGGCACATTATTGCTGAGCGTGGCGGCTGCCGTGCTCGGCAATATATTTATAGTGCCGCTTTTGGCGTTGCTTGGTACGACGCCTGCTGACGGAGAGCTTTTTGAGGCTACAAAGCAGTATCTGACCATACTCATCAGCGCTACGCCGCTGTTTTATTTCAGCAACCTCTTAAACTATTATTTGCGCAACGACGACAACGGCAGGCTCGCAGGCATAGGCTCTGTGGTTGCCAACGTCGCCGACATTGTGCTCAATATCGTTTTTGTTTTGGTGCTCGGATTCGGCACGATGGGTGCGGCGCTCTCGACTGCCATCGGACAGGTTATAGCCATCGCTATATATATGCCCGGTGTTTTGGGTCGTGCGCATATTTTGCAGTTTTCAAGGGTAAGCCCGTCGTTTAAGGCGGTATTCAGCGTTTTCAGAGACGGTTTTTCGGAGTCGGTTAATTATCTTTATCAGCTTATTTTCCTGCTGATATGCAACAACGTGTTGATACGCGCAGGCAGTGAAACCGCCGTCGCCGTATTTGATATGATACAAAACGCATCGTATCTCGTGCTTTACATCTTTGAGGGCACTAACCGTGCCACTCTGCCCGTCGTAAGCACGTATCACGGCGAACATCGCACCGAGAGCAAAAAGCTTGCCTGCCGTCTGTCGTTTGCATACGGCGGTATCGCAGGCTTTACTATAATGGCGTTTATTGCCGCGTTTCCGCAGGCTATCTGTGCGCTATTCGGCGTCACGGGTGCCGAAGCGGTCGGCGTGGGCTCTTTTGCGCTGAGAATATATATCCTCAGCACGGCTTTTGCCGGCTCTCAGATTTTGATGAGCGGTTATTATCAGGCGTCGGGCAGAGAAAAATCGAGCCTGCTGATTACCTCGCTCAGAGGCGGATTTGTGCTGTTGCCGGCGACTATCGTATTTTCGCTGTTGCCGATAGAATATTTCTGGTGGCTCTTCCCCGTAACCGAAATCATCGCTACGGCTATCGCCATGGGATTTTTGGGCGGCAAAAAGCCCGAGAAATTTGACCCCGAGCGCATTTATAAGGCTATTATCCGCAGCAAAGACAACGAGCTGGGCGCTATTACGGCATCGGCGGAGGAGTTTTGCGAAAAGTGGGAAGCCGATATAAAGCAGACGTACTTTGTCACTATGACGCTCGAGGAGGTCTGCCTCGCCATTATGCAAAACGGTTATAAGGACACCGACGATATACTGATAGATATCGTGCTCGTCGCGGAGCTTGACGGCGGATTTACCCTGCACATCAGGGACAACGCCGCAAAGTTTGACCCGTTCAGCCTCCAGACCAACAAGGCAAGCGAGGACGACTTTGATATGAACGCCATGGGTATGCGTGTCATAAAGAGCAAAGCAAAAGACTTTTTTTACCGTCAGTACGGCGGTTTTAACTCACTGGTTGTTAAGATTTGATTTTTTTGGGGGCGATTTTTATTAAAATCGTATATTTCGGTTCTGACGTGTTTATAAACATGTTTACGTTTATCGACAGTCAAAACGATATTTTAGCATTATACACCTATCACAACGACGAGGACTATTTTAACGAAACCAATATAGTCAGATACGCACACGAACGCGGCATACCCGTTCACTACGAGGTGCCGACGTTCGAGGATATGAGTGCGTGGCTCGACAAAGGAGCAGAGCTGTTTTTGGTAGCAGAATACAGCAGCAAGCTACCCGTGCCCGACGACGCAAGGTTTAAGGGCATCAATTTTCACAGCTCGCTTTTGCCCGAGGGCAGGAGCTATTATCCTATCGAATGTGCTATGGAAATGCGGCGCACCTACGGCGGCATAACGGCGCACAAGCTGTTTGCCGACCTCGACAGAGGCGACGTTATAGCACAGCGCCGGTTTGATATAAAGCCCGAGGACGACAGCATTGACGTCTATATTTACTGTGCCGAGGCTGCACTCGATATGGCGCACTGCATATTTGACGATTTTGACGCGGCGTGGCAAAACGCCGCACCTCAGTCGGCAAAGCTGCCTTACTGGCGCCGTCCCGAAGCCGCGTCGCTTACGCTAAGCCACCAAATGACAATAGCGCAAGCAAAAGCGATTTACCGCACCTATAATAAAATGACGGAGGTCGTTATAGACGGGCTGAGGTTTTACGTCGATTCGTTTGCCACGGGCAACGCGATTATCGGTGGCGGAGATACCGACGTCGTGATATTGCGTGACGACAGAGTATTATACGGAGTAAAAGACGGGCATCTCAGGCTGGATATACAGCCCTGCCCGATAGTTTAGGAGGAGTTATGAAAACAAAGCGCAAAGGCAAACTGCAAATTAAGTTCCTTATAGGTCTTATCGCGATGGAGATTATCCTTTCGGTTTCTCTGGGCTTGCTTGTCAGCACTACGTACCGTAATAATATGGAGAACTATTACTCTGACATAGCTTTCAACGCCGCTACTCTCATCAGCAACATCATTGACGGCGACAAAATCACAGAATACGTAAACGATTTTAAAGCAGGCTACGATGAAGACGCCGACGACGAGGCTAAAGAAGAATATCTCGCCGCATTCAGAGACAAGCTAAAGCAGGACGAGTATTACGAGGACGTCCGTTTGACCTTAAAGAGCATCAGAGCTTCGCTCGGACTCGAATACGCTTACGTAGTCATCCCCACCGAAGAGTGCCAGTATTATATCTGGGACGGCGGCGAAGAGGATGAAGAGGGCATTTGCCAATTCGGTGACCTCGAGGACTATTACGGCGACGGATATACAATAATGCGCGGCGCATTTCTCAATCCCGGCGAGCGCACGATACTGATTACCGACGACACGGGCAGTGCAGATCACGATTACGGTTATCTTGCATCTGCTTACGTTGCTATACTCGGCTCCGACGGCAAGTCGGCAGGCGAAGCCTGCATAGACGTTTCGATGGACCAGATTAACGCCAACATACACATGTTTGTGCTTTTGATTACGCTGGTTATCGTTGCCGTTTCTATCGTATTCGTTCTCGCTTATTTCTTCTTTATCAAGCACTCCGTGCTTAAACCCATCCAGGACCTTAACCGCGCTACCAGCGAGCTCGTATCGCACAATATGGACAAGCTCTCTGCCTTTAACGTCAAGGTCAAGACCAACGACGAGCTCGAAACGCTGTGCGATTCGTTTAACACGATGGCGTTTGAGCTGCAAACCTATATCACCAACCTCACCACGATGACCGCAGAGAAAGAAAGAATCAGCGCAGAGCTCGACGTCGCAACCGGCATTCAGTCGTCGATGTTGCCCTGCATCTTCCCTGCATTCCCCGACAGAAACGAGTTTGATATTTACGCTACCATGACCCCTGCAAAAGAGGTCGGCGGCGACTTTTACGACTTTTTTATGGTTGACAACACCCACCTTGCCATCGTTGCAGCTGACGTTTCGGGCAAGGGCGTGCCTGCTGCACTGTTTATGGTTATCGGTAAGACGCTTATCAAAGACCATACCAGCCCCGACTGCAACCTCGACAAGGTCTTTGCGGTCGTCAATAATCTGCTGTGCGAGTCAAACAGCGAGGGTATGTTTATCACTGCTTACGAGTGCGTTATCGACCTCGTTACCGGCGAAGTAACCTTTGTCAACGCAGGTCACGAAATGCCGTTTGTTTATCGTCAAGGCGGCGACTTTACCGCAGATACGGTTAAGCACAGCTTTGTCCTCGCAGGTATGGAGAACGTAAGATACAAGATGGGCACCTTCACCATTAACGAAGGCGACAAGATATTCCAGTACACCGACGGTGTAACCGAGGCAACCGATGCAAACAATCAACTTTACGGCATGGAACGCCTCACTGCGGTGCTTAATTCCGTCAAGGACAAGCGTCCCGACGAAATCCTGCCTGCAGTCAAGACGGATATTGATAAGTTTGTCGGCGACGCACCTCAGTTTGACGATATTACCATGGTTTGCTTTGAATTTAAAAAGAAAATGCAGCCCACTACTGAGCAGAACGGAGAGAACGAACAATGAAAGAACTTACAGTTGATGCAAAAGTCGAAAACATTGACGTCATAACCGATTTTGTCAACACCGAGCTCGAGGCTATCGACTGCCCGATGAAGGCACAGATGCAAATAGACGTCGCTATCGACGAGCTTTTCAGCAATATAGCTTATTACGCATACAAACCTGACGTAGGACCTGCTACCGTCAGAGTTGACGTCGTAGAAGATCCGATGTCCGTAGTCATTACGTTTATCGACGGCGGCGTACCTTACGACCCCTTGGCTAAGGACGACCCCGACGTTACATTGGGCGCCGATGAGCGCGCAATAGGCGGTCTCGGCATTTATATGGTTAAAAAGAGCATGGACGCTATCACCTACGAGTATGTCGATGGCAAAAATGTATTAAAGATTAAAAAGAATATATAAAGTCTTTTGAAATTTTGTGCATTATTATATTGCAAAGCGGTGCATAAAGTGATATAATCACCGCATCAAATGAATATTTGCTATATGAAACTTGCAGAAGATATACCGATAAGGTATGACCGACGGAGTAAAACTCTCAGGTGTTTGCAAAAACGAGGGCTGCAAGCGGATAGCACTTTGGAGAAGCTTGCAGTCGCAAGTGCCGAAGGGGCAAAACGGGCGTCAGCCTGTCAATCTCTCAGGCAAAAGGACAAAGTATGTTTTTTATCTCGAGTTACGACTTGAGGTAATTCTCGTCTTGTTTTGGCAGACTGCGGCTCGTCCGCAGTCTGTTTTTTTGATAATATTTTATTCGAGGTTTGTTATGACGAGCTTTTTGGACGCTTTGGCGTCGGTCAACAAAGTAATCAACGATTTTGTGTGGGTTAAGATAGGTCTTATAGTCCTTATCGGCACGGGCATACTGATGACCTGTGCGACAAAATGGTTCCAGATTTCACATCTAAAGCATTGGTGGAAAAACACGATAGGCAGTCTCTTTAAAAAGGACGTTCATAAAGGCGGAGACCGCGCGATTTCTCCGTTTCAGGCACTCTGCACTGCGCTTGCCGCCACTATCGGCACCGGCAACATAGCAGGCGTAGCGGCGGCTATCTGCATAGGCGGTGCCGGCGCGGTATTTTGGATGTGGCTCGCGGCGTTTTTTGGTATGATGACAAATTACAGCGAAAACGTACTCGGTATCTTTTATCGCCGACGCAACTCCGACGGCGAATGGGCAGGCGGCGCGATGTATTATCTCGCTGATGGTCTCGGCTCTAAAAAGGGTTGCAAACAAATAGGCAAAATACTCGCCGTGCTGTTTAGCATATTTACCGTCCTTGCCTCATTTGGCATCGGCTCTATGGGTCAGGTCAACAAGATAGTGCTCAACATCAAGGCGGCGTTTCCCGTTGAGTCCGCAGTTGCATTCGGTGGCGCGGATTGGTACGCCATAATCATCGGTCTGGCGCTCGTCGCTCTCGCCGCGGCTATCGTCTGCGGCGGTCTAAAGCGCATAGCAAGCTTTGCCGAAAGGGTAGTGCCTTTTATGGTCGTGCTCTTTATCATCGGCTCCTTGGTCGTTATCGGTGTCAATTATCAAAACATACTGCCTGCTTTTAAGGCTATATTCGTCAACGCCTTTCAGCCCGTTGCGGCGCTCGGCGGCGGCATCGGATTTGTCATCAGCACGGTAGTTACCGAGGGCTTTAAAAAAGGCGTCTTTTCTAACGAAGCAGGCCTCGGCTCGTCGGTAATGGTTCACTCAAATTCAAGCGTCAAAGAGCCCGTCATACAAGGTATGTGGGGCATATTCGAGGTGTTTCAGGATACCATCATCGTCTGCACTATGACGGCACTCGTCGTTTTGACCTCGGGCGTTTACGACCTCGAAACAGGCGTCACGGTTGCATCCGACGCTACGCTCGTTGCAGAGGCGTTTAACTCGGTATTCGGTTTTTGGGATATAGGTGAAAAATTTGTCGCCATAGCCATGCTGCTCTTTGCGTTTACCACCGTCCTCGGCTGGAATCACTACGGCTGTAAGGCGTGGGAGTATCTCTTTGGCACCAAAACGATACGCGGTAAGCTAAAGCCGAGACACATTTACAAGGCCATCCATGTTTTGACCATTATGCTCGGCGCATTGATGTCGTCGTCGCTCGCGTGGGATATATCAGATACCTTTAACGGTTTGATGATGATACCCAACCTAATAGGCGTTATCGTGTTGTGTCCTCTCGTAGCAAAGATAACCAAAAACTACGTTGACCGCAAGCTGAAATGTATATCGGTCAAACCTATGCTCTCGTACGACGCGGAGCTGCAGGAGCAGGCGGAAAAAGATCTGTAAAATACAACAAGTGCTATGTAAAAACATAGCACTTGTTTTTTTACTTGTTTTCTTCGATAACCGCGCGGTCCTTGCCGTTTGCCTTGGCTTGGTACATCAGTCGGTCTGCTTTGATAAACAACTCCTGTACCGAGATTGGCTCGCCTTTTGGCACCTTGGCGGCACCTATGCTGACCGTCAACCCGAAATTAACGCCCTTGTTATCCGTTAGCGAGATAGAGCGGACTTCGTTCAGTATGGCGATGCAGGTCGTCTGCACCTGCTCGTAGGTACTGTTGTCGAGGTAAACAAAAAACTCTTCGCCGCCCCAGCGGCACGGACGGTCGTCGGATTTGATACAGGCTTTTATGGCTTTTGAAACAGCCGATAGCGCCGCGTCACCCGAAATGTGGCCGTGGACGTCGTTGACAGTCTTAAAGTTGTCTATGTCGATAAGTATCGCCGCGGAATCGTAAGGCAAGACCTTTTGTTCGAGCTTGGCGTGCAAATGAGTATTGAACCAATGTCGGTTTGCGAGCTTGGTCAAAGGGTCGATTTCGGTAGCGAGCAATAGCTTTTGCTGAGCCTCGTTGAGAGCGAGCGAGGTGTTGTATCTTATCAGCTCAAAAGCGAGTCCGAGCAAAAAGAATGCGACGTAAACGACGGGGTATCTCATGCAAAACTCTTTTGTAAACTGAAACATCAATAGTGAATTGCCCGGGGTTGTGTCGAGCAAAGCAACTATCGAAACAAGCGTCACCGCGTTGAGTATATTACTGCGTTTGAGTCCGAGGAACATCGGGCCGCAGGCAGGCAAAATCAATATCCAGTGAGGGCTAAAGCCTTCGGTACCGCCCGTCAGAATAAAGTAAATAAACAACACGTAAGCCGAAATCTCAAAAATCAAAAAAGATACAGAGCTCGTGCGGTTTTGATACAGCAAAAGCCAAACGTTAAACGCCATAATGACGGCAAACGAGAGGGTGGCTATCATCAGCACGGTCTTGTGGGTAAAGATATTCATTATGCCCATAAAGAGCGAAACGAGCGAGAGCAGAGTGCAGAGAAGCACGAGCTGAAAATAATATCTGAAACTGTCGTCAATCAGACGGTTGCGCAGGTCCTTAAACAGACCTATATATCTCTTTATCAACTGTGTGCCTCCTTCTTTTTAAAACAATTCATCCACGTCGAGCGTGGCAAAAAGGTCGTCCTCGGTTTCGGCACGGCGTATGAGCTTGACCTCGCCGCCCTGCAGCATCAGCTCGGCGGGGCGCAGTCTGCCGTTGTAATTGTAGCCCATAGAGCGTCCGTGTGCGCCTGCGTCGTGTATTACTATCATATCGCCTATTAACGGCTCGGGCAAATCTATCTGACGCGCAAACTTGTCGTTGTTTTCGCACAGTGGACCTACTACGTCGCAGGTGATGCCGTGCAGGCGTTTATACGGAGAGAGCACGGTTACGCCATGATAAGCTCCGTACATCGCAGGTCTCATCAGGTCGCATGCCGAAGCATCTACGCCGACGTATTCGCGGTTTACGTGCTTTTGCCCGACAACCGTGGTTACGAGATAGCCGTATTCGCCGGTGATAAACCTGCCCATTTCGGTACAGAGCCTCGGCTTCATCCCGTACATAAAGAAAAACTTTTTATAAACCTGCTCGGTTTGCGAGCCGATTTTAAATATATCTACACCCGTTTCGTCCGGCTTATAAGGTATGCCTATGCCGCCGGCGAGGTCGATAAACTCTATTTCTATGCCCTTTTGCGTCCTGAGCCTTACCGCGATGTCAAAAAGCACTGCCGCCAGCTCGGGATAGTAATTTGGCTCGAGCGTACAGCTCGCGAGCATAGCGTGTATGCCGAGATGGCGCACGCCTTTTTTGCCTAGGATTTGCAAGGCGTCAAATAGCTGCTCCTCGGTCATGCCGAATTTTGATTCGCGGCTGTTGCCGATAAAAGCGTTTGCAAAATCAAGCGTGCCGTTGTATCTGCAGCACACCGTATCGGGCAAATGCCCGAGCGAATTATAGAGATTGTTTATCTGAGTGATGTCGTCGAGATTGATGATAGCGCCTGCTTTTTCTGCGGCGGCGTATTCGCACGGGCGAGTTTCGTTAGACGTAAACATTATGCTCTGCCCCGTGATACCGCTGCGTGTGGCGAGAGTGATTTCGGGCACGCTCGCACAGTCGGCGCCGCATCCGAGCGAAGCGAGCAGTCTCAAAACCGCAGGCGTCGGGGTTGCTTTGACGGCAAAATATTCTTTGTAGCCTTTATTCCACGCAAACGCGGCGTTAACGTCAGACACCCTTTGCTTTATGCCGTCAAAATCATAAACGTAAAAAGGTGTGGGATATGTTTTGCGCCATTCGTTTGCGGCGGCGTAATCAAACGGTAGCTTATGCATCGGGGACACTCATTCCTGCGTAAAACAGCGTCGGGTCAACAAAAGTGCCGCCGACCGAAATCGCCGTTTGTAAAACCGCGTCGTAAGTCCACGTATATCCGCTATTGCCCGATTCGCCTATGACCTGCGACTGTGTGACGAGAGTGCCGACCTCGCAGGTGATGGCGCTGAGGTTAAAATAATAGCTGTATATGCCGTAGCCGTGCGAAATAATGATGGTATTGCCCGTAGTGACGTTGGCTCTCGCATAGACGACTACTCCGCGTTGCATGGCTCTGACGGCAGTGCCGTATTTGATGTCATAGACGTTGCCGGGCAGTCTCAGCACCGCGCCGCCTTTGGTGAGCACGGCTTGGTCTGCAAAATAGTAATCGCTCGATGACGTGACTGCAGGCACAAACTTTTCACCAAATTCAAAGCTGTTTTGTGCCGACCTGCCGCCCGTAACCGCGGCAAACGACTCTTTTACGCCGTCTAAAACGGTGTCACTGAGCATCAGCTCATAATCTTCGGCTGATTCGAGCAGGGGCAAAATGTTACCCGACTTTTCCTGCACCAAGAGCTTGGCGGTAAACACCGAGCCTCCGACGTCAAAGTTTACGTCGTACAGATCTGCTTTGTTATGCACGTCAACCGCGAGGAGTGCAAAGCAGGTGCCGTCTGAGGTGCGATAGGGGATAATCGGCGAAGTCTGCATACCGGTGGTAAAGTTGATTTCGTCGTCGTCATTCATGTGGTCGATGCGTATGACAACCACGCCGCCTGCCTCGACGCTCTCGCGCGAAAGCGTTATGCTCGCAGGCACGTCGTATAGCAGGGTAAAGTTGTATTCCGCTTCGCCGTAAAAGTCTTTTGATTCGCTCTGGCGCCATTTTGCCTTGAGGCTGACGCTGATGCGAGTGTCGTCGTCAAACGACAGCGATTCGATGCCCGACAGCGGCAATAGCTCTCCGTCCTCGGTTACGAGTCTTACCTCGGTGATTTCGTCGGGCTGTATGCTGAATTCAAGCGAATTGACAAGCCCTGCGTATGCGTGCAGAACCTTGCCGTCGTAGGTGGACGAAGAACGGTCCTGATAAAAATTGCCGTCGATTTTTTTATAATTCCAGCTATAGCTTTCGGGATTTGCCACCCCGACCTGCTGCCCCGAAACGACCTTTAGCTGAGGTAGCATATAGCCGTCGTAGAGATAGAGACATTCGGCTCGGCACAGATACGACTGTGCGGCGGACTCGTTGAGCAGATAAATGCGTCCCTTTGAGTCGTAAATCATACAGCCCGAGAGGTTGAGCGCAGGATATAGCTTGTAAACCTGCTCCTCGGAGCCGCGTTTGTAAACGAGGGTGATAGGCGTTTCGTTGTAAACGTCACGGACGGGGTTTGTTATCTGTTTGCTGTCAACGAGCAGGTTGCAGTAATATTCGACGTCCTCGGCGGATTCGTACAGATAGCTGTTGCCGTTGGTGAGCGTGACGGTGACGGTCTGCGTGCCGTCGAGCGCTACGGTTTGCATCGAATAGTTGTAGAGCAAAATTGCAATAAAAACAAGTGGTATCAGCAGTAATACCACGGGCAGTATTTTTTTGATCCGTTGTCTTTGCAAAATACTATCATCCTTATATTATGATGTGGTCATTATAACACTCTTTTTGCGATTAGTCAATGTTAAACGCGGATATAATATCTTTATAAAATAAACGCGGAGGCAACGATGGATATTGACGATATAAAGAGAGCATTTAGCAGGTGTGAGGATTTTGCCGTAAACAGCGTGGGCGAAATGCACGTTTGCTTTATTATAGGCGTTACAAACCGTGAATATATCACGCGGCAAATCATAGCGCCGCTTTTGGAGGGTTGCCGTGTCGAAATGCTACCTGCGGCGGCAAAAGCCAAGGTCAAGGATATTGAGGACGCCTGCGACAGGCTTTTGCACGGCGAAGCGTTGGTCGTGTGCGGCACAGAGGTGATAGCGGTCGGTGCGCAGGACGAGCAGAGCCGCGACATCGGCGTAGCCGACAGCGACGTGACGGTCAAGGGTCCCAAGGCGGCGTTTACCGAAAACATCGCCACAAATCTCGCTATGCTGCGCCGCTACATTCGCACTCCGCGTCTTAAATCAATGCCTTTTGAGGTCGGCGCCGAAACTCACACGAGGGTGAGCGTTTGCTATATCGAGGGCAGGGCGAGTGAGAGGGTGGTAAGCCAAATAGTCAAGCGACTGCGCGAAATAAAGCCGACGGTAATAGTTGACAGCGGCTCCCTCGCGCCGCTGATTACGGGCGACGGCGGATATCCTTTTTTGAGTCTGCTCGGCTCGACCGAAAAAGTCGATAAGGTCGCCTCCAAGCTCGTGTCGGGCAGAGTGGCGATACTGGTTGACGGCAGTCCTTTTGTGCTTACTGCGCCTTACGTTTTTGCCGAAAGCCTGCAATCTGCCGAGGACTATCTCCGCTCAACGTGGTACGCGACTTTTATCAGACTGTTGAGGCTGACGGCACTGCTCGTTTCGGTGTTTTTGCCTGCTATATATCTATGCGTCAATCGAGGCAAGCAAACCTTTTTTGACGTGATAACGACCTTGCTGATTTTTGAATTGCTGCGCGAGGTCGGCGTGCGTATGCCGCGCACGGTAGGCGACGCGGTAGGCATCGTCGGCTCGCTTATTATAGGCGACGCGGCGGTGCAGGCAGGGCTGACGACCGACGAAAGCATCATCGTGATAGCACTTTCGGCGGTGTGTGCGTTTATTGTGCCTGCGTATATGTATTCGGTCACGCTGACGAGGCTGGCGTTTGCATTGGTGGCGTTTTTTGCAGGAGGAGAAGGCGTGGCGGTGGCTTTTGCGCTACTGCTCGGACTGATGTGCGGCATAGAAAGCTTTGGCAGTCATTATATGTCCCCGATGGCGCCGATAGACCCAAAAGGTCTGACAGATTTTATAATTTCGGTACCATCTAAGGCGCTCGGCAGGAGAGAACGCCCGTGACGGCGGCGTTTGGACTGACGCTCTCGCTGCTCTTGGTTTGCCGCGGAAGCACGGCGGCTATGGCAATAGCGACGGCATGGTGCGTCGTATGGTCGTTTGTCAGAGTAAAAAGTCGGGCGTTTTATGCCGTAATCGGTATTTTGTCAGCCGTGGCGGCGGCACTGACCGCAGGCAGGTTTGCCGTGATAGTGCTGTTTGCAGGCACGATGATGGCCGTCAAAAACACAAAAGCTCCTTTGCTGTCGGCTGATATTACGGCGGTTTTGCTCATAATATGTGCGGTTGTGCAGGTGTTTTGGATAGGCAAAAGCCCTCTTGAAATGCACTTTGACACCTGCGCTACTGCGCTTGCGGTTTTGGCACCTATACCCATAGGTCGGCTTATAAGTCGCGGCAAGTGCGGCACTATCGGCATCATTTCAGCCGCGGCGGTCTCGGTTTTGTTTGCGATAGGCAACGCCGAGGTAAATTGCTATGCCACGCTGTTTGTTTTGCCACTCGTCATATCAGCAGCTTTAAATGCATATAAGTCTATAGGTTAACAGTACAAATCTAAAACCTGCTACGGCGCCACAATATAGGCGATTTGCACTTTGTCGTCAATTAGTATGCCGTCTTTCTCCCCGGCACAAATCGCTCTATCTATCCTCAGCCGTAGTCTTTGGATTTTTGGTAGAGCAGGTCGGAGTGTCCTGCGAGTCGTAGCTCGCAGGCTCTGCTGTCGTACAGTCAAAAATTCTGGTGGCACAGGAGTAGAGAGATGCTTGCCAAAAAACTGTTAACCTTAAGGTGATTATTATGCAACAAAAGACTGTAAAAAAGGTATTGCGTGTAGGCGACGCCGACGCGGTGGTTATCAACATCTCTTTCCCCGAGCTTGGCGGCAGGGCAGGGGCGTATTATACGGCGCTTTGCAAAAGGCTGATGCGTTACGCTTCGACGGTTTTGTTTGGCAGGGCGGCAAAAGCGGTGCAGGGCGGCAAAGAGCCGTTTGCCGCGGTGATGAGCTCGTCGGTGACGTTGCAAAACCGCAAAACCGTCTCGGTTTACACGAGCGCGTTTATTTACGACGGTGAGCGGCGCGAGGTGCTTGACGTCGGCAGGACGTGGGACTTAAAGCGCGGCGTCCTATTGCGTACCGAGGACGCCTTTGGCACAAAGTTGCAATCGGTCGCACGCGAGGTATCGTCAAAGACCGATTACAGCCCAAAACGCGCTTTGGCACTTATCAAAAAGCACGGGTTTTATATCACGCCCGAACACGTCGTCTGCGTACTTGGCAAAAATAAAGTCTTTTTGCCACTTGACTTTTTGGACGGTTTATTGTATAAGTAAAGTAATAAAAAAGGAAAGGTATTGTGACATGAAACAGATAAACATAGTTATCCTCGGTCAGGGTCGCAGCGGCCGCGACATCCACGGTCTGCACCTCAAAAAAGATACCGAGAGATTTAAGGTTGTCGGCGTCGTAGAGCCTATGGACATCCGCAGAGAGCGTGCCGCCCAAGAGTACGGCTGCGAGACCTTTAAGGACTACAAAGAGCTATTTGGCCGCAAGGACATCGACCTCGTAGTCAACGCTACGCCGTCTTACCTGCACTACTCCATTACCAAGGACCTGCTCGAGCACGGCTTTAACGTCTTGTGCGAAAAGCCCTGCGTCCCCACCGTCGAGGAGTTTGACGACCTTATCGCAACCGCAAACAAAAACAGGGTGCATCTGCTCGTATTTCAGCAGTCGAGATTTGCAAACTACTTTGTCAAGGTCAAAGAAATCATCGCCAGCGGCAAGCTCGGCCGCATAGTACATATCGGCATACAGTTCAACGGCTTTGCTCGCCGTTGGGACTGGCAGTGCTGCCTCGATTATAACGGCGGCAACCTCGCCAACACCGGTCCTCATCCGCTCGACCAGGCGCTCAACCTGCTCGATTGCTACGGCGCTATGCCCGACGTATTCTGCAAGATGGACCGTTGCAACACCTTCGGCAACGCCGAGGACTACGTTAAACTCATCCTTACCGCACCCGGCAGACCCCTTATCGACCTCGATATTTCGTCCTGCGACGCATATCCGTCATATACCTACAAGGTCGAAGGCACACGCGGCACCCTCAAGGGCACCATGGCGCATATCGACTGGAAGTATTTTAAGCAGGAGGAAGCTCCCGAGCAGCACCTCGTCCGTGAAACTCTCACCGCAGGCGAAGAAAAACTGCCGTCATACTGCGTAGAAAAGCTGAATTGGTACGAGGAATCCTGGGACGGTGACCCTCAGGCACCGTTTATTGCCGCAGTACAGGAATATTACAATCAGATTTACACTCTCTTTACCGAGGGCAGAGAACATGATATCAAGCTCTATCAGGTTCGTCAGCAGCTCGCCGTAATCAGAGAAGCGCATAAGCAAAACCCTCAGATTAACTAAATAGCGGAACAAAAAAATCACCCGATAGAACATAAAAGCTCTATCGGGTTTTTGTTATGTTTTACGCATTGTAATACATACCGTAGATTCCTGCTCTTTAATCTACACCGGTGTCCCGACCTCGATTAGATTGCCGTCGGGGTCGTAAAATCTTACCGTTTTTTGTCCCCAACTGTGTGTCATCAGACGGTTGACGTATTCCGTTTCTGGGTAGAGTTCTTCAAGTCGTGCGATCAATTTTTCGATTTCGGGTGCTTCAAAGTATAATTCAGACTGATTGCTTTTTGCGATTATGCTTTTTTGAGTAAACTCCGTCCAATAGCGCGACTCCTGCAAATAAATATGCTCGGTCAGCTCCATGTTTCCGTCGTTGTCCTGCACGAGCTCGAGACCGAACATATCGTTGTAAAACCGCAGAGCGCGGCGGCAGTCCCGGACGACTATCAGAGTGCCTTTGTAAGCTATGTGCTTATTGTCGCTTTGACGCAGACTTTCCCACTCTTTTTTGAGTATGGCGTATTGATAGGTGTTTTCGTATTTCGGCGTGCCGTCGGGGTTTTTGACAAAGGAAATAAACTCCTTAAATAATCCCTCCTGCCTCATACCGAGCTTTTCACATAGGTGCTGACTCGGCTTGTTGTAATCTTCGGTATAGGCATAAATGCGCCTTGCGCCTTTTGCGTTAAAAAGATAATCAAAAAAAGCGTGTGCGGCTTCAAAGGCGTAGCCCTTGCCCGTATAGTTTAGGTTAAGCATCCAGCACGGGCTGAACGTGTCTTTAACGGCGTTTGCGTCCTCCTGCGGGTCGTCACATTCGGGATAAGCGTCTATTTCGCCGATAACTTTACCGCTGTCTTTCAGTACGATTGCAAAATAGTATTCGGTTTCTCCGACGCGCTTTTTCATTTCCGCTTTAGCGTCGTCGAGGGCATCGAGCTTCATGCAGGCAAAGCAATTAACCGCCGGCTCGTGCAGATATTCAAAAACGTCCTCTGCGTCTGTTTCGGCAAACGGGCGCAGTATCAGTCTGTCGGTATGCAAAATCATAGGCGTGCTCCGTGTTATATTTTTACTTTCCATTTGCCTGTCAGCATTACGATAAGCGGCACGAGGACGATCTGCAGTATTATCCCGGGTATCGACTCCAGTACCGAGCGCGTAAAAACCGCCGTCAGCGTAAACTTTGTAGTGTCAAAGCCGAGGCAGATAAGCTGTGCAATACCCCAGAGCGCGCGACCTGCGACCATAGCCGTCAGCAAAGCGACGTAGATAAAAGGCTTTTTTTTCGGCAAAAATTTATACATCAGCCCTGCTACGGCGCCGTAAACGGCGAGCTCGACCGACATACATACAGCACTCGGAAATATAACGGGCATGCCGAGCGTGACGCTCCTTAAAAGCGGCGCGATTACGCCTACTGCGAGACCCCACTGCCAGCCGCAGATAAATCCGCACAGCAGCACTGGGATGTGCATGGGGGTGAGGGCGGCGCCGAACTGTTTGATTTGCCCTGTCAAAAACGGCAAAAGATATGCCGCCGCAAGCAGCATTGACGATATGACGAGACGCTTTGTATTTGTTTTCATATATTTATACCTCGGCAATATTATACTATTTTTCACATCAACCGTCAACAATTAAAAATGATTTTTTGCTATTTTGCGATTGCAAAATCGTTTTGACAATGATATAATATACATTGATTTATTATATAGAGGTATAAGCTATGACAAAGATTATCAGCACTACCAAGCTCAACCCTACGGTTACAAAAATGGTTTTTGACGCTCCGCTTATTGCAAAAAAGGCGCTGCCGGGTCAATTTGTCATCCTGCGCGTGACGGACGACGGTGAACGCATACCGTTGACCGTAGCCGCCGCAGATCCGCAAAACGGCGAACTGACCATTATATTTCAGCACGTCGGTGCGACTACCGAGCTGCTCGGAACTTATAAGGCGGGCGACAGCATAGCTGACCTCGTAGGTCCCTTGGGCAAGCCGACCGAGCTCGACGGGCTAAAAAAAGTCGCCGTCATCGGCGGCGGTGTCGGATGCGCTATCGCTTATCCCGTTGCAAAGGCTCTGCACGATAAAGGCGCAGTCGTACACAGCATCGTAGGCTTTAGATGCCAAGACCTCGTTATCCTAAAGGACGAGTTTACCGCCTGCTCTGACAAATACGTTTTGATGAGTGACGACGGTTCGTGCGGCACCAAAGGTCTCGTCACCGATGCGCTAAAGGCACTTTTGGACAGCGGCGAAAAGTATGACGAGGTTATCGCCATCGGTCCGCTCGTAATGATGAAGTTTGTATGCAAGCTGACCAAGGAGTACGGCGTAAAGACCGTAGTCAGCATGAACCCCATAATGATAGACGGCACTGGCATGTGCGGCGGTTGCCGCCTCACCGTCGGCGGCAAGACAAAGTTTGCCTGCGTTGACGGTCCCGACTTTGACGGCCACGAGGTTGACTTTGACGAGGCTATCTGGCGCTCGTCGATGTATAAGCCCTTTGAAGCCAAAAAGCGCGAAGAAACTTGCAATCTGCTGAAAGGCGGTAACTGATATGGATTACAACAAGTCAAATATTAAAACTCCCATGCCGATGCAAGACCCGCTCGTCAGAGCACGCAACTTTGACGAGGTTACGCACGGCTACACCGCCGAAATGGCTATTGAGGAAGCAAAGCGCTGCCTCCATTGCCCAAAGCAGCCTTGCAAGATGAACGGCTGCCCCGTCGGTGTTGATATATCCGAGTTTATCGGCCTCGTTGCCGAAGGCAAGTTTGAGGACGCGTACAATGTCATCAAGCGCAACAACCTTTTCCCTGCTATTTGCGGACGCGTCTGCCCTCAGGAGAGCCAGTGCGAGAAATATTGCACGCGCGGCATCAAGGGCGAGCCCGTAGGCATCGGCAGGCTCGAGAGATTCGTTGCCGATTACTGTGCGGGCAATCAGACTGCCACCGCCGCACAGACCAAAAAGCACAGAGCCGCCGTTATCGGCTCGGGACCTGCAGGACTGGCTTGCGCCGGCTCGCTCGCAGGCATGGGCTGTGACGTCACGGTGTTTGAAGCTCTGCACGTCGCAGGCGGCGTACTCAGCTACGGCATACCTGAATTTAGACTGCCAAAGCGCATTGTTGGTGACGAGATAGCCAACCTCAAGCGCCTCGGCGTCAAAATAGAGACAAACTCGGTTATCGGCAAGCTTTTGTCGGTTGACGAGCTGTTTGAAATGGGCTTTGAGAGCGTGTTTATCGGCTCGGGCGCCGGTCTGCCGAGGTTTATGAATATCCCGGGCGAAAATCTCAAGGGCGTATATTCCGCCAACGAGTTTTTGACCCGTATCAATCTGATGAAGGCGTACAAGGACGATTCGACCACGCCTATTATGCACGGCAACCGCGTTGCAGTCGTCGGCGGCGGCAACGTCGCCATGGACGCCGCACGCTGTGCGCTGAGGCTCGGTGCCGAAAAGGTTTATATCGTTTACCGCCGCAGTGAAGCCGAGCTGCCTGCTCGCCGCGAGGAAATCGAGCACGCCAAGGAGGAGGGCATCGAATTCAGACTGCTCACCAATCCTACTACGGTTAACGGCGACGAAAACAAGTTTGTTACGGGACTTACCTGCATAAAAATGGAGCTCGGCGAGCCCGACGCGAGCGGACGCCGCAGTCCCGTAGAAATCAAGGGCAGTGAGTATGTGCTCGACTGCGACTGCGTTATCATGTCGCTCGGCACTTCGCCCAATCCTCTTATCAAATCAACCACCGACGGTCTCGATACTGACCGCCACGGCTGCATAGTCGCAGGCGACGACTGCAAGACCAGCAAGGACGGCGTATTTGCAGGCGGTGACGCCGTTACGGGCGCCGCTACGGTAATACTCGCTATGGGCGCAGGCAAAAAAGCCGCCAAAGCGATGTACGACTATATGGAAACAAAATGAAATGCACTCTCTGCCCACGCCGTTGCGGCGTGGATAGAAACATACGCATAGGTGCTTGCAGCGAGAGCGAAGCAATGCGCATCTGCCGCGCCGCAAAGCACTATTACGAGGAGCCTTGCATTTCGGGCACCGATGGTTCGGGCGCAATATTCTTTTCGGGTTGCAGTCTCGGGTGCGTATATTGCCAGAATTACGGCATTTCGCGGTCAAAGGTCACAGGCAAAACCGTGACGTCCGACGAGCTTGCCGATATAATGCTCGATTTGCAGGCACAAAACAGCCATAATATCAACCTCGTGACCGCCACGCATTTTACGCCGTGGGTTGCAGAGGCAATAAAAATCGCAAAGAAACGCGGACTGACGGTGCCTGTCGTTTGGAATAGCTCGGGCTACGAGCTAAAGGATACGCTTTCTATGCTTTGCGGCTTGGCGGACGTTTATCTGCCCGACTGCAAATATGCAAATGCGGAGCAGGCAAAACGGCTTTCGTCTGCCGCAGATTATCCTGCCGTGGCACTCGACGCGATAGAGGAAATGCTAAGGCAGGTCGGAGAGCCGACTTTTAAAGACGGGCTCATCAAACGCGGCGTCATAGTCAGGCACCTCGTTTTGCCGGGTATGGTTTTGCAGTCAAAAATGACGCTTAAAGCACTGTTTAACCGCTTTGGCAACCGCATTTGTTATAGCGTAATGCGGCAATACACTCCCGTAGCGCCTGATTTGCCGCTCGAGCTTTCGCGCCGCATAACCGACGCCGAATACAAATCTGTCGTCGATTACGTCGGTGCGCTCGGCATAGAGCACGCATACGGACAGGAGAGCGGCTGTGCCGAGGAATCGTTTATTCCCGAGTTCAGATAATCTATTTTATAAAAATGTTTATGAGACGCTTTGCTTTACTGACAATCGCACTTGCTCTGCTGCTCTGCTCTTGTGCCGCAAACGACACAAAGGAGAGTTATTTTGCGATGGGCAGTGCCGTGACCGTCACGACGGTTACGGGCGATTGCGGAGACGAATGCTTTGCCGCGGTCACCGCGCTTGAAGCTGTTTTAAAGCCTGCTAACGGCGTTTTTGACTGTGGGGATAGCGACGTTTCGTCGGCGATTGCACTTTGTGAGAGATTAAAGCAAAAGACAGACGGCGCCTTTGACGTATATATCGGCAGTCTGACGGCGCTGTGGGACTTTGATACCGACACGCCCACGGTCCCGAGCGAAGCGAGCATAACAGCCGCTCTGCAGGGCGACAGCTATTACGATTTCGGCTCGGTAGGCAAGGGCTTTGCCTGCGACAAAGCCTGCGAAGTGCTGAGAAGCAATAATAAAAACGGTCTCGTCGCAGTCGGCGGCTCGCTCGGTGCGGTGGGTACAAAGCAGGACGGCAGTGCCTTTAATATCGGAGTACGCGATCCGTATTCCGCCGACGCGGTGGAATATATGGCGATATTACAGCTCGAGGACGCTTTTGTTTCGACCTCGGGCAGCTACGAAAAATATTTTATCTCAGACGGCGTTACTTATCATCATATTTTGGATGCACGCACGGGCTTTCCCGTGCAAAACGAGCTGATTTCGGTCACGGTGGTTGCAGACAGCGGACTGCTGACCGACGCGCTGACGACGGCGTGCTTTTGCGTCGGCGAAGAGAAAGCGCTCGCACTCCTGCGCGAATACGGGTGCGAAGGCATTATCGTGACCAAGGACCACATAACCGTCACGGAGGGTCTGCGTGATAAAGTAAAGTTTACCAAAGCAGGCGTTAAGGTGGTTTATGCTTAAAAAATCAGACGCTTTGTTTATTTGTCTGCCGCTGATAGCGGCGGTGGTACTGCTGTTTGTCTTTACGGGCGGCAGCGGTCACATGCTCGTCATACAGAGCGGCTCCCAAACGCAGGAAATAGACCTTTTGTCTCTTGACGAAGGCGAAACCCGCGTCATCGAGGTCGAGGGCGCGATAGGCGTTTCGGTTATCGAGGTCACGAGAAGCGGCGCGAGGTTTATATCTTCGCCGTGCAACGGTCATATTTGCACAAAAACCGGATATATTTCTCAGGCAGGGCAAACCGTGGTTTGCCTGCCGAATAAGGTTATAATACGCATTACGGGTGCGGAAGTGGACGGTGCTACGGGATGAAAGAACGCATCAGACACATAACGCGCACCGCCATGCTCGCGGCGCTCGCAATAGCCGCCGCCGCGCTCGAAGGACTGCTGCCACAGATGGCTTTTATGCCGCCCGGGGCAAAGATAGGCTTTAGCAACATCGTTTCGATGTACGCCGCAAAAAAGCAGGGGATAGCTTCGGCACTGACCGTCGCGGTTATCAAATCGGCGTTTGTGCTGTTGACGCGAGGGTTTACGGCGTTTTTGCTTTCGGCACTCGGCGGCATAGTCAGCACCGCGGTCACGTCATTGTTGCTGACGCGCGACGCCAAAAAGATAGGCTATATCGGCATAGGCGTCACGGGCGCACTCCTGCACAATATCACTCAGCTTGCCGTTTCGGCATTGCTTACTTCGTTTGCAGTAATATATTATCTGCCGTTTTTGCTCATCGCGGCTACCGTTTCGGGAGCGATGACGGGCAGTATGTTATATCTTTTAATCTCTATCGGGGGTAAAAAATGAATAATTACGACGAAAAGCCTCTACTGTCACACTTTTTTAAAAAAGGCGTTCATCCGCCTTACAACAAAAACACCGCTTCTCTCCAATCGGTGATTATGCCGCCTCCTGCACGGGTTATCATCCCCATGTCGATGCATATCGGCGCGCCTGCCGTGCCCGTCGTAGCCAAGGGTGACTACGTTAAGGTCGGTCAGGTGATAGGCGAAGCAAAAGGATTTGTTTCGTCTCCCGTTCACGCGAGCGTTTCCGGCACTGTTGCCGAAATCAGCGAGGTAGTATTGCCTGCCGGCAACACCGTCCAAGCGATAGTTATCGACAGCGACGGACAGATGACTGCTGTCGAAACCGAGCCGCCAAAGTGCGACACTATAGCCGAGCTTATCGGCGTAGTACAGCAGTCGGGACTCGTAGGTCTCGGCGGCGCGGGCTTCCCCACGCACGTTAAGCTCTCGGTACCCGAAGGCAAAAAAGCCGATACTCTGATAATAAACGCCGCGGAATGCGAGCCGTTTATTACTGCGGACCACAGAGAAATGCTCGAGAACTCTTATCAGATTCTTTCGGGCCTCTATACGCTCAAAGAAATCCTCGGCATCCACCGCGTCCTCATAGCAATCGAGTCCAACAAGCCCGACGCTATCGAAACGCTCACCAAGATTGCCGCCAACAGGGAGGCTGACCCCGACAACGAGGTCAGGGTTATCAAGCTCGAGGCGACTTATCCCAGAGGTGCCGAAAAAGTGCTCATCACCTGTTGCACCGGCAGAGAGGTGCCGATAGGCGGACTGCCTATCGACGCAGGCTGTATCGTGATGAATATTTCGTCGGTTGCTTTTTTTGCAAATTACATAAAGACGGGTATGCCGCTCGTTACAAAGCGCATTACGGTTGACGGCGGCGCCGTCGCCGAGCCCAAAAACGTCATCGTGCCTATCGGCACGCCGATTGCGGACGTAATAGCATTTTGCGGCGGCTACAAGTGTCCGCCTGCAAAGCTGCTCTACGGCGGCCCCATGATGGGACTCGCGCTCAGAGACGACAGCCTGCCAATCCTAAAGCAGACAAACGCCATTATCGCACTCGACGCACAGCAAGCCAAGGCGTACGAGCCTACCGCCTGCATCCGTTGCGGCAAGTGCATTGACGCCTGCCCGATGGAACTGATGCCGGTTACTCTGGCGCTCGCGAGCGACAAAAAAGATATCGAAACACTCAAAAAATACGACCTTATGAATTGCATCGAATGCGGCTCGTGTAGCTTCAGCTGCCCCGCTCATCGCAGAATATTGCAGTCGATAAGGCTCGGCAAGGCGGCACTCAAGGCCGCTACGCCGCCCAAAAAGTAAAGGAGGGAGAGCGTAGAAATGGAAAACAAATTGACGGTTAGCCCGTCACCGCATTTCTTCAGCGGTAACAGCACCCAAAAAATCATGCTCAGAGTGCTGATAGCACTCGCTCCCTGCGTTATCGCGTCAACGGTTATCTTTGGATGGAGAGCACTTTTGCTGGTAGCATTCTGCGCCGCCTCCTGCGTACTGCTCGAGTGGCTCAGCCGCAAGATAATGAAGCGCGACAACACGATTTTAGACCTTTCCGCGGTTGTTACGGGTGTAATTTTAGCACTCACGCTGCCCGTAGGCATCGGACTGCACCTTGCTTTTGTCGGGTGCGTAGTCGCCATCGTTATCACCAAGCAGTGCTTCGGTGGCATAGGTATGAATTTTATCAACCCTGCCATCGCAGGCCGTGTGGTTATGCTCGTTTCGTTCCCGTCGCAGATGTCGTCGTACTCTGATATCGATGGCATTACCTCGGCTACTCTCTTAAACAGCGAGTACACGGGTGCCAAGGACGCTTATCTCGATATGCTTTTGGGCAACATCGGCGGCTCGATAGGTGAAACCTGCAAGGTCGCCATACTGATAGGCTTTATATTCCTCGTTGCTACAAAGACGATTAAGGTACATACCACCGTTGCATACGTATGCACCGTAGCTATCTTTGCTTTTGCTGTCGGCGGTGACCCTCTGTATCACATTTTGACAGGCGGCGTGCTGTTCGGAGCTGTATATATGGCGACCGACTACACCACCTCGCCTCTTACGGACAGCGGCAAACTGATATTCGGCATCGGATGCGGCGTCATTACTATGGTTATCAGACTGTGGGCGAGCCTCCCCGAGGGCGCTTCGTACTCTATTATGCTGATGAATATTTTGGTGCCTTATATCGAAAAGCTCACAAAGCCGCGCCCCTACGGCTACGTTAAAGGAGGCAAAAGGTAATGAAGGCAAAACAGATTTTCATTCCTGCCGTCCTGCTCGTGGTTATCTGCGTGATAGTCACGGGTTTGCTCGCAGTCACTAACGAGCTGACAAAGGACAAAATCGCCGAAATGAATGCCGCCGCTGCCGACGAGGCACGCATAGCGGTGCTCGGCGATACTAAATACGACGACACTCAGACAAAACAAATCGCAGACAATCCGTACGACGTTTACGTTTATTACAACGCAGGTCATCCCGTGGCTTACGTCTTTACCGAGACGGTCAAGGGTTATGGCGGCGACCTAACGGTTATGATAGGCGTCAGCTTTGAAGGCGCCGTCACCGGTGTCGAAATTACCGAGTGCAACGAGACCGTCGGACTCGGCGCCAATACTCAAAAGCCTGCTTTCCGAGACCAGTACGTCAAGGGCGAGGCGGTTGACGAATACGTCGTCGGTCAAAACATAGACGCCGTTACGGGTGCCACCATTTCGTCAAAGGCGGTTACAAAGGCAGTCAACGCGGCGCTCGAACAGTATAGAATAATCAGAAACGGAGGCGAGGACTAATGGCCGAAAAGAAAAATTATCTCAAGATATTAACTAACGGCATTATTAAAGAAAATCCTACCCTCTGCCTCGTGCTCGGCACCTGCCCGACGCTCGCCATCACTACGGCGGCGAGCAACGCCATAGGCATGGGTATAGCGGCAACGCTCGTTTTGGTTTGCTCCAACGCGGTCATTTCGTTGCTCCGCAAGGTCATACCTGCCACCGTCCGCATACCTGCTTATATCACTATCATTGCAGGCTTTGTTTCTATCGTTCAGATGCTCGTCAAGGCTTACCTGCCCGAAATCGATGCGTCGCTCGGCATTTATCTGCCGCTAATAGTAGTTAACTGCATCATCCTCGGCAGAGCCGAAATGTACGCGTCCAAAAACAGCGTCCTCCCCTCGATACTCGACGGCCTCGGCATGGGCATCGGCTTTACTGCCGCACTGCTCTGCATGGGCATCATCCGTGAGTTTTTCGGCGCAGGCACACTGTTTGACATACCTATGCTTGCGGCAACCGGCGTTTATCAGCCCATACTCGTGCTGATTATGCCTGCAGGTGGCTTCTTTGTATTCGGTCTGCTTATCGCAATCGCCACCAGACTGTCCAAGGGCAAGCCCAAAAAGCCCGAGGAGGTCGGCTGTGCATCCTGCCCGATGGCAAAGGAATGTGCAGGCAAGGAAGGAGGCTGCGAGAATGCTTAAAACGTTTATCGCCATTTTCGTCGCGGCTATCCTGACCGAGAACTATATACTGCAAAAGTTCCTCGGCATCTGCCCGTTCCTCGGAGTATCAAAAAAGACTAACACCGCGCTCGGCATGAGCGTTGCGGTCATATTCGTCATGCTGCTTTCCACGGCGGTCACTTATCCGTTGTATATGTTCGTGCTCGTGCCTACGGGTCTCGAATACCTTGAAACGCTGCTCTTTATCCTCATAATCGCGGCGCTCGTTCAGCTCGTCGAAATCGTAATGAAACGCTATATCCCTACGCTGTATAAAGCGCTCGGCATTTATCTGCCGCTGATAACCACAAACTGTGCCGTCCTCGGCGTCACCATGCTCGTTATCGAAAAAAGCGGTGCAGGCTACGGCTTTGCCGAAGCGATGGTTAACGCACTCGGCGCCGGCGTAGGCTATATGCTGTCAATGCTTTTGTTCTCCGGCGTCAGAGAAAGGCTCGAAAATTCCGACATCCCCGATTTTCTCAAAGGTCTGCCTATCACACTTATCAGCGCATCGCTGCTCGCACTGTCGTTTATCGGCTTTGGCGGCATCGCAGATGCTCTGATGGCATAAGGAGGCGCTGAAATGAGTCCTATTTTACTCGCCATACTCTTGGTAGGCGGCATAGCGATTGTCGCAGGCGTGGGCCTCGGCATCGCTAACGTAATAATGGCTGTCAAGGGCAACGAAACAGCCGAAAAAATCGTCGCAGTCCTCCCGGGTGCCAACTGCGGTGCCTGCTCTTTCTCGGGCTGCAAGGGCTATGCCGAAGCACTCTCTACAGGCAAGGTCAAGACTAATCTCTGCGTCGTAGGCGGCTCTAAGGTCGCGGCGCAGATAGCTGAGATTCTCGGCACCGAAGCGGCGGAAACCGAGGCAAAATGTGCGCTCGTCGCCTGCCGCGGAGACCTCGAATGCAACAAGCGCGTGTTTGATTACAGCGGCTTTAAGAGCTGCAAAGCCGCCGCCTCTTTCTTTGGCGGCGACAAGGCGTGCGCCTTTAGCTGTATAGGCTACGGCGACTGCGTTAATGCGTGTGAATTCGGCGCTGTTTCGGTAAAAAACGGCGTTGCCAAGGTTAATCAGAGCGTCTGCGTAGGTTGCGGCAAGTGCGCCGATGCCTGCCCCAAAAAGATTATTTCGATAGTACCCAAAAAGACTGCTGCCGCAGTCCTCTGCTCCAACCCTCAAAAAGGCCCCGTCAAGCGCAAGGCGTGCACCGTCGGCTGCATGGGCTGCCGTATGTGCGAAAAAGCGTGCGAAAGCGGCGCTATAACCTTTGACGGCTTTAGAGCGATAGTCGATGCCAAAAAGTGCGTCGGTTGCGGCAAGTGCGTCGAAACCTGCAAATTCGGGTGCATAATAATGCGATAAATAACGCAACGAAAAAGAGCCTCGCTTGAGGCTCTTTTGACGTTTATAAGTTGTAAATCAATAAGCGACTGCCCAGACGACCTTGTGCTTTGCGGGCTTGCCACAGCAGACGCAAACGCCATCAACGTCGTCCGAAATGATACATCTCGAGCCGACACCGGTCTGCTCTTTTACTGTGTCCTCGCAGGCTTCGTCGCCGCACCACAGAGCGTGGATAAATCCGTCGCCGTG
>DCHM01000043.1:64682-70294 GCA_002314835.1 Clostridiales bacterium UBA1752
TTTTGACGGTTCTGGAGGGCTTTGTTATACATAATATCGTGAGCCTGCTGCAGCTTTGCGCCGACGGTCTCTGCGATATTGTCGAGCGAAACAAACTCCTTGGAGCCGTCCGCACGGATAGCGATAACACACTGATTTTGCTCGAGGTCACGGGGGCCGACCTCGATACGGAGGGGGACGCCCTTCATTTCGTACTCAGAGAACTTCCAGCCTGCGGATTGGTCGGTGTCGTCGAGCTTGACGCGGTATTTGGTTTCGAGAGCCGCCTTGAGCTCGGCGCACTTTTCGAGTACGCCCTCTTTGTGCTGGGCGATAGGGATGATAACTACCTGAATCGGTGCAACGGCAGGAGGCAAAACCAAGCCGTTGTCGTCGCCGTGAGTCATGATTATGCCGCCGATAAGACGGGTCGAAACGCCCCACGAGGTCTGGAAAGGATTATATTTTTTGTTGTCTCTGCCTGCAAAGAGGATGTTAAACGCTTTGGCAAAGCCGTCACCGAAAAAGTGTGACGTGCCTGCCTGCAGAGCCTTGCCGTCGTGCATCAGAGCTTCGATGGCGTAGGTATCTACCGCACCTGCAAATTTGTCGCTCTCGGTCTTACGGCCCTTGACGACGGGCATGGCGAGATATTTTTCGCAGAATTCGGCGTAGATGTCGAGCATCTGCTTGGTTTCTGCCTCTGCCTCCTCACGCGTCTCGTGTATCGTGTGACCTTCCTGCCACAAAAATTCACGGCTGCGGAGGAAAGGACGGGTAGTCTTTTCCCATCTTACGACGCTGACCCACTGGTTGTACTTTTTAGGCAGGTCTCGGTAGGACTGAACTATATTTGCATAGTGCTCGCAGAAAAGCGTCTCGGACGTAGGTCTGACGCAGAGACGGTCCTCGAGTACCTCGTTGCCGCCCATCGTTACCCACGCAACCTCGGGCGCAAAGCCTGCGACGTGGTCTTTTTCTTTTTGGAGCAATGATTCGGGTATAAACATAGGCATGCAGACGTTCTCGTGACCGGTTGCCTTAAACATACCGTCGAGAATGTGCTGAATGTTCTCCCAGATTGCATAGCCGTAGGGGCGGATGACGAGACAGCCCTTGACGCTCGTATATTCGACGAGCTCGGCTTTTTTGCAGATGTCGGTGTACCACTTGGCAAAGTCGGTATCCATCGAGGTAATCTGCTCGACTAATTTTTTGTCTGCCATAGATTGTATTTCCTTCCAAAAATAAATAACTAAATAAGTGTTGCAAAATCGAATTAAATCGTGTATAATCTTATGTTAATGAATTATAACACGGATTTTGCTTTTAGTCAAGCAAAGTAAAGCAATTTATTTGACAGGGGAGGTCAATATATGAAACTAACTCACAAGCTCACCGCCGTTTTGCTGGCGATGGCGTTTATATTTGCTCTTGCAATCACCGCGGCAACGGCCGAAGAGTCCGACGTGTCGGACGTATCCGACGAGTCGGTAGAATATTACCACGTCACGGTCAACTGCGGCGCAGGCGGCATCTGCTACATATCCGGATTTTCGCCAAACGGCAACGTCTATGACATTCCAGTGGGCGAACCCGTCACCGTCACTGCCGTTGCAGGCACGGATAAGTCGATAGACTACTTTAAGGTCGATGGCATCAAGCTATCAGCCAAGGGCAAAATGAGCTATGAATACACCGACGACGAAATGATCGACCGCGTTTACGACGTAGCCTTTAAGGACGATACGTCGGTAGGTCGTGACATCACCTTTGAGGGCACCGGATTTGCTTATACGGTCAACAACACCAGCGTTGCGCGTGCCAACATCGGCACCGTTGCCAGCATCAGCATCGGCATCTATCCCGAATACAAGGTCACCGCAGTTTATATCAACGACGAGCCGCAGGACATCGAGAGCGGTCTTACTTACCAGATAGTAGTCGGCGAAACCAACGTCGTCCGCGTCGAGACCGTCGTGCTCGGCGGCGCTCACGCTCTCACCGTCACCAACGAAGGCAACGGCACGGTCACTCCCGAGAGCGGCGCATACCATGCAGGCGACTCGATAGAGCTCGAGTTTACCCCTGACGAGGGCTATCTCTTAAAACAGGTTATCATAAACGGAGCCGATATGACGGCTCACGTAAGCGACAACAAGCTCACTTACGTTTGCGGCGAAGAGGATATCAGTGTCACCGTTTCCTTCGGTGCCGCAGTCGAAATACTCTTTGATATAGTAGGCAAGGGCAGCATTTTGCCCGACAAGACGCTGTATGCCGTCGGCGAGGTCGTCACGGTCAAGTTTGTGCCCGATTTTAACAGCGCAAGTAGCGAATATTGGCTCTTTGGCAGTCTTATGCAGGGTGAAACCGATTTGACCGAAAGCGTAACGGCAAACAACGAGTTTACCTTTACCGTCACCGAGCCGATGCAATACACGGTTACTTTTGTACCTGCCATACTCGTCACGCCCAACGTAACGAGCGGCGGTAAGCTGTACGTCAACGGCATAGAGATTGCCGCCAGCACCAGATTTGCCAAGGGCAGCGAGCTCAAAATCGAGGTCGTACCTGCTATCGGCTACAAGGTTGATACCTTCCGTATCGACGGCGAATTAAAGACGCTCGACGCCAACGGTTGTTATACCATAGCTTCGTCGTCTTCGTCGGTCCGTATCGCCATCAAGTTTGCACTTTCCTCCGTAGATAAGCCGGTATATACCATCAGCGCCACTGCAGGCGAGGGCGGCAGCATTTCTCCTGCGGGTGCAAACGACGTTTATTCGGGCGAAAGTCTGATGTTTACGTTTATACCCGACAATGGCTACGTCGTAGATACCGTTACGGTTGACGGCTTTACCGTCAACATCAGCGGCAACGCTTATACCATCACGGGCATCACCTCCAACGGCAATATCCACGTCACTTTCAAAAAAGACGAGATTATCATACCGCCCGAGGACGACTATATCACTTCGAGCGACGTTGACTGGAGCAGAGCGACTATTTACGTCAACATATCTCAAAAGACCAAGGTCGCTAAGGAAGTCTTTGAAAAAATCGTTGCCTCCAACAAGGTTTGCGTATTTTATAACGACACCATAAAGATAATGGTACCTCAGGGCACCTCAATAACCGTAGAGAGCGACGTAGTTGACCTCGCGGTTACAGTCAACGGCGTCGGCGCTTCGTTTGATACCATAGCAGAGAGCATAGCAAACAAGGTCGGCAACGTCGGCTACAGCGCCATCGCAATGCCTACCGACGTTTTGTGGCCCGACGGCACGACTCTGTCGTTTAATATGGGCGGCGAATATATCGAAACTACAGTTGACTATTACGTTCTCGGGCTTTCGACCCTCGCTTCTCCCAAAAAACCCGACGGCTCTGCCGCCGCAAACTACGCTACCGTTGACAGCGACGGCTGGCTCTGCGTTTATTATTTTAACGATGAATACGTCGTATTCGTCGAGCACCTCGAGGACAGATACACGGTCGTTTCGACCGGCTCAACCGGTGGCACGATAAGCCCTATCGGCAGCAAGTCGGTTTCGGTAGGCAGCTCTACCACCTACAGCATCGTAGCCGACGACGGATATATCATCTCCAACGTTTACGTTGACGGCATGGCTCTCGAGGATGCCTCAGGCGAAATGCTTTACTCCTACACCTTTGAAAAAATCAGTTCCGACCATACTATCGAGGCGGTATTTGCCATCGACGCCAACGCCGAATCAAAAGGCAACGAAGACGGCCAGCCCAACACCGGACTGATTGTTGCAATAGTAATTATAGTTTTGGCAGTTCTTGCCGCCGCAGTGCTCTTCTTTATCCGCTGGAAGCAGGAGAAGTATTGATGAATGCGTCCGACAAACGCAGGCTGACGGTTTTGCTCGTCATATCCGCGCTACTGATAATCGCGATAGCGGTGCTTATGACAGTCGGCAGTAAAAAGGATGCTTGTTTGCCGAGCGAAATAGAGGCGGACCTTGCCGAGTGCGGTACTCCGACGTCGGTAAAGGTGCTGTCAAACGGCAATATCGTGGCGTTTTACAAGGTTGACGGCGAGGTTTATCGGTCTTTGACGGATAAGTTTAACGGCGGCGTAGCCGAATACGAACTATACACCGCGGTGCTCGCTTACGACGCCGATACGTGCGAGCTGTCGGTCACGGCGATAAAAAAATGATAAGTCACTTTAAAAAAAGCAGGGAGTGCCCCTGCTTTTTTTAGTATTGAAAAATTGAAATTGATGTGGTAAAATAATTATATTAATACATTTTGCAGAAACGCCGTTTGTTTTACACACCTATATATCACGATGTTTTGCAGGAGAACGGAACGATATGAAACTCTACAACAACTTGCACGCCGACAATTATAAAAAGCTCGAAAAGCTATCGCTCTTTGCCTTCCTCAGCAACCTGCCCAACTTTTTTATCGTCACTTATTCGGCGATAGTCGGCAACACCGCCGTCGTCTGGGTTGACGCGCTCGTTTCGCTCGGCGAAACGCTGCACACCATGATTGTCTGGCTCGTCGCCATCGGTATGCGCAAGGAATCGGGCGACAAATACAACTACGGCATGGGCAGGCTCGAGGTCTTTGTTTCGCTGATATGCGATATAATTATTTCGATAGGTATGTTCGGCGTCATGTTCGGCGCGGTTTATAGCATCTTTTATCCCGAAATCCCGGGCAGCTCGCTAATACTGTTCTGCATAGTCAAGGTGTCAAACGCCTCGTTTGACCTCTATTTCCTGATAAAGCAGGTCAAGATTTGCCGCACTCATAATAGCAAGCTCAATCAGACAGAGAAGGTTTCTTACCGCAACGCACTCATCAACGACGTCACCGTCGGCGTCGTCGCACTGATATGCTATATCTTTAAGGAACATTCGTTCGTACAATATTTGAGCCCGATAGTCAGCATCGGTCTTGCGATTTGGTTCCTTACTACTTATATCAGACACGTCAGAGTTTCTATCCGCGAAATCTCGGACGCTTCGTTGCCTATCAAGGTGCAGGACGATATTTACGACGCGGTAATCGCAGACTTGACGCTCGTCAAACGCGTTTCTGCGGTCAACTGTCATAGGCTCAACGATACTACCTACGTCGATGTCGGGGTCGAATTGCAGCCCGATACGACCTTTGCGCAGACCGAGCAGTACCTCGCCGATATTAAAGCGCGCATACGGCAGGTTGATGACACCGCGATAGTTCAGCTGATTATAGCCAAAGAAGACGAATGATAATAAAACCGCCGAGACTCCTTGGCGGTTTTTGCGTTTGTATGGAAATCGCATTTAATATTTTTTGACTTTTTATCAAAAAGATATTGACAAAACTCTTTTGGGGTGTTACAATACCCAAGCTTAATGAAATCAGGCGCACATATTTTGCGGAATTGTGTAATGGCAGCACGACAGACTCTGACTCTGTTTGTGAGGGTTCAAATCCTTCTTCCGCAGTAAAAATAAAGACCCAACCTTGTGTTGGGTCTTGTTATTTAACTCGCAAGGATTTGAACGGTTTGGTAGTGAATGACAGTCCGGTGGACTGTCAGAGCCAAACCTGACCGAGCGCGTAGTTCGCGCGAGAGCAAATCCTTCTTCCGCAGTAAAAAT
>DCHM01000043.1:70325-98085 GCA_002314835.1 Clostridiales bacterium UBA1752
CAGTAAAAATAAAGACCCAACCTTGCGTTGGGTCTTGCTTTTTTTCACAAGGATTGAACGGTTTGGTAGTGAATGACAACATTCTTACTTGCACGATTTTATAGATAAAGGTTGACAGAAACGCATCCGCTAACTATAATGTAAATACAATAGTTAAAGGAGTAGCAAAATGAACATTTTAACCCCGATTATTATTAAAGCGATTGAGTTTAAGGGCAACGCTCACGTTAAACAGCTTGAGGCAAATTGCAAAAACGCAAACGAATTAAGCAAAAACCTCCTTATGAAGATTGTAGCCGACAACAAAGACACCGAGTACGGCAAAAAGTATCATTTTGACCAGATAAAGAGTATAGACGATTACAAGAGGCTCGTACCTTTCAGCACCTACGACAATTACGCCGAGTATATCGACAGGATGGTAAAAAACAGGGAGAAAAACCTTATTACCGCCTACAACATAGTCCAATATGCCGAGACCTCCGGTTCTGTCGGCGTACCCAAAAAGATACCCGTCACCGACAAGTCGATGGTTATATACACAAAATACACGATAACGAGAGTTACTTCGCTCGCCAATAAGTGGTATAAAGAAAAAACAGGTAAGGGACTCAAGTTTGGCAGGGGCTTTAACCAGCTCGAAATCGTTGACCGTTACCTCGACGACGGCACTCCGCTCGGCAATATTTCGGGCTCTGCCGCAAAGTCGTATAAGCTTTTGTTCCCTTATTATCTTACTTCGCCGATTCCCGTTTTGTATCCAAAGGGCTATATGCCCATGATGTATCTCAAGCTGAGATACGCACTTATGGACAGGGATATGACGTTTATGTTTAGCGTGTTTATGACTAACCTCGTTGACATGATGTATTATCTCGAAAACAACTGGCAGATGTTCGTCAAGGACATCAGGGACGGCACGTTTGACGACTCTATTGATATCGCCGAAGACGTCAAAGCCGAGCTTGCCAAGGTCACAAAGCCCGACCCCAAGAGAGCCGCAGAGCTCGAAGCCGAGTTTGTCAAGGGCTTTGCAGAGCCTATTATCCCGAGAATATGGAAAAAGATGTCGTTTGTCTGCACGATAGGCACGGGCGGATTTGCGGCTTATACCGAGAGAATGAGAGCATATCTCGGCAACATCCCCATTGATTTTTCGATTTACGGCGCATCCGAAGCGATGATGGCGGCGTGCACCAAGCTCGAAGAGCCGCAGTTTGCATTGCTTTGCGACAGCTGCTTTTATGAGTTTATCCCTGCCGACGCACCCGAAAACACTACCGAAACGCTCAACATCGACCAGCTCGAGGTCGGCAAGGACTATGAGATTATTATTACTAACCTTTCGGGCTTTTACCGTTACAGAATCAAGGACGTTGTAACGGTTTTGGGTTACGAGGGACAGAGTCCCAAGATTACGTTTGCTTATCGCAAGAGCCAGCTACTCGACCTTGCAGGCGACAAGATAACCGAAAAAATGATGGACGAAACCATCAAAAAGACGAGCGAGGAAATCGGCACGCAGATACTCGATTACTGCGTCTATATGAACCGCGACGTCAGCCCTGCAAAGTACGAGATACTCATCGAGCCCGTAAGCGAGCTCGACCCGTCAAAGTGCAACGAGTACCGCGACATTTTGGAGAAACACCTCTTTGAGATTAACCCCGTTTATAAGGAATGTATCGACACCAACGAAATAGACCACGCCGATTTGTATCTGCAGCAGTGCCAGACCCACGCGCTGTGGCGTGATATGAAGATGATGAAGGGCGCTTCCGCAAATCAAGTCAAGCCCGTCCGCGTACTCGACACTCCGCAAAAAAAGAACTTCTTTTACAAGATGCTTTATACTTGCGATTGATGCAAAAAGCACCTGTGGCAGATTTTTTCTGCCACAGGTGCCGTTTTTTGTTTTATCAGTCGCCCAGTCGTACGTAGTTATCGGTGGCGAGAGCTCTCTCTATCAGACCCGATACGTCTATCTTGGCTTCCTCCGCTTCGAGCATTTCTACAGTCGGGTTTACGTTGGGATGCTTTGGCGTAAAGACGGTACAACAGTCCTCGTAGGGGAGTATCGAGGTGTCAAACGTGCCGATGGCACGGGCGCGCACGACGATTTCCTCTTTGTCGAGACCGCAGCAGGGACGGAATACGGGTTTGCCTGCCACTGCGTTTGTGACCGTGAGTGAGGCTACGGTCTGCGAAGCGACCTGTCCGATGCTTTCTCCCGTTATGAGGCAGTCGGCACCGACGCGCTCTGCTACGCGGCTCGCTATGCGCATCATAAATCTGCGCAGTAAGAGCGTAAACAGCTTTTCCTCGCAGTTTTGCGTCAAAACCTCTTGGATTTCGGTGACGCTGATGCTGTGCAGATAGATTCTGCCGCAATATTCGGTCAGCTTGGAGGCAAGGTCAGAGACCTTTTGCTTTGCGGCTTCGCTCGTGTAAGGCGGGCTCTCAAAGTAAACCGCGTCCAAATCCATGCCGCGCTTTGCTATCATATAGCCTGCCACGGGGCTGTCTATGCCGCCCGAAAGCAGCAGCAGTCCTCGTCCTGCCGTGCCGGTAGGCAGTCCTCCTGCGCCTTTTTCGCCGCTGCCGTGTATAAAAGCCGCGCCGTCGCGGATTTCTATCCAGACGGCGACCTCTGGGGAGTTTACGTCCACAGTGAGGTCTGGGCGTGCGTTTAATATGACTTCGCCGCAGTCGGCGCAAATTTCGGGTGAAGTGAGTGCAAACTTTTTGTCACTGCGCTTGGCGTTGCACTTGAAGGTGTGTGCCGTGCCTATGAGCGAATCAATGTTGGCTACGATGACCTTTTTTATTTCGTCCATGTTCTTGGCACATTCCATGCCGCGGCAGACCGAAACGACGCCAAACACCTTTTTCATCGTGTCGTAGGCTCTGTCAACGTCCGCTCCCTCGGAGCAGCGTATGCAGACCGTGCTCTGCGCGTAGTCAATAGTAAACTCGCCGTCTATGCGCGACAGCAACCTGCGAACCCTTTGCAGTAGCTTAAAGTTAAACGTGTTGCGGTTTAGACCTTTGAGCACCATTTCGCCGTATTTTAAGAGGATTATTTCTTTCATATATTGCCTCCTGACATTAGCACGACGGCTTTTATCAGCTCGTCGGCGTCTGACTGTGTATTGCAAAAACCAAAGCTGATGCGCAGCGTACTCTCCGCCTTTGCGCGGTCGAGCCCGTACGCGTCGAGCACTCGGTTGTCCTTTTTGCTCGCGTGGCACGCAGAACCAAAGCTGACGCAGATGCCATGGCTCGACAGCCAGTTGTGCAGTACCTCACTGCCTGCCTTCCTACCGCCCATAGCGACGTCGAGTGAAAGCGAGAGCATGCCGCCTATGCGGTTTGCAGGTTCAAGCACTGAAACTGCGGAGCCAAGCTGACGCTTTAGGGCGTCTGCGGTATAGTCGCGCAGTGCCGCGATGCGTTTGTTGCGCTCCGTGTCCTTAGCCCATTCGTCGCACGCGGCGGCAAAGCCTGCTATGCCTATAGTGTTTTCGGTGCCCGAGCGTCTGCTGTTCTCCTGCCCTCCGCCCCATACGAGCGGTATAATGCGCCTGCCCTTGGCATACAGAGCGCCTATGCCCTTGGGACCGCCTATTTTATGTGCCGAAACCGACACAAAGTCGCAGTATTTGGTTATAGACGGCAACTTCATAAAGCCTTGCACGTCGTCGCAGTGCAGCAGTGCACCGCATCCCGATTTGTCTATCGCGCGTTTTACGCCCGGGATGTCGTAAACGGCACCCGTCTCGTTGTTTGCGTGCATTATCGAAACGAATGCACACCCCTTTGCGAGCTCGCCTTCTAATTCTTGCATATCTATTACGCCACCGAGCGTTTTGAGTCTGACGACCTCGTAGCCGTTTTGCTCGTACTCGGTGAGCGCGAGGTCAACGGCAGGATGCTCGCTGTCGGTTGTGATTATGCGCTTCGGCGCATGGGCGCGCAGGGCGAGCGCCGCCTTAAAGGCGTGGTTGTTTGCTTCACTGCCGCAGGATTCAAAAATAACCTCGGGGACGTCGCATTTGAGCGCGAGAGCCACCTTTTTGCGATTTTCGAGCAGGAGGCTACGGGCTTCGAGCCCCATTGTGTGAGTGCTTGAGGGATTTGCGTATATTTCCATCGCGGCGGTCATAGCCGCCTTGGCACTGCCACACAGGGGCGTCGTCGCCGCATTGTCGAGATAAATAGGCATAAATTGCCTCCGAATCTAAGATAAGAGACATTATAAACTATTTATTATGGTTAGTCAACAGGCTATAAATGTAAACATTTTGTAAATTTTGACGCACTTTTGATAATACTATTTACTTTATATAAAAATAAGTATATAATCATACGGTAATAGTCTTGCAGTAAATACACGATAACATAGATTTTATATAGATTCCCATTGGCTTATAACTTTTATGTGTATTGCTGCGAGCGCTGTTTAATATAAATTGGAGGATTAAATTATGGAACTCTGGCTCGCCATCGTAATCGCGGTTGCGGCTCTGGGCGTAGGTATCGCTCTGGGTGTCGTCATCCGCAAAAACGGCGCTGAAAAAGCCATTGGCTCGGCTAAGGCTGAAGCTGCCCGTATCAAAGAGGAGGCTACCCGTCAGGCGGAAGCTATCCAAAAAGAAAAGCTCGTTGAAGCTAAAGAGGAAATTTTAAGAAACAAAAACGAAGCAGAACGCGAAATGCGCGAACGTCGCAACGACATCCAGCGCCTCGAACGCCGCGTAATGCAAAAAGAGGAAACTCTCGACCACAAGCTCGAGAACCTTGAGAAAAAAGATCAGGAATTGCAAAACAAAATCAAAATCGCTGAGGACCGTGAGGCCGCTGCCGACGCAGTAAAGGCCGAACAGGAGGTCCTGCTCACCAAGATCGGCGGTATGTCGGTCGAGGAAGCACGCGCTTCGCTGCTCGAGAGGGTAGAGATAGAGTCGCGTCACGAAATGGCTATGAAATTATCCGAAATCGAGCAGGAATGCAAAGAGAACGCAGAGGAAACTGCTCGCAATATCATAGGTCTCGCTATCCAGCGTTGTGCTGCCGACAGCGTTTCCGAGGCTACCGTTTCGGTAGTTGACCTGCCCGGCGACGAAATGAAGGGTCGCATCATCGGCAGAGAGGGACGCAACATCCGCGCCATCGAAACTCTCACCGGCGTTGACCTTATCATCGACGATACGCCCGAGGCTATCACGATTTCGACGTTTGACCCCGTGCGCCGCGAGATAGCGCGTCTCGCACTCGAAAAGCTCATTTCCGACGGCCGTATCCACCCGTCCCGTATCGAAGAGATGGTTGACAAGTCTCGCAAAGAGGTTGAAAACATCATCAAAAAAGAGGGCGAGCAGGCTACGTTTGCTACCGGCATCCACGGCATGAACCACGAGCTCGTCAAGTTGCTCGGCAGGCTCAAATTCCGTACGAGCTACGGTCAAAACGTATTAAAGCACAGCATTGAGGTTGCTTATATCGCAGGCATGATGGCGAGCGAGCTGGGTCTCGACCCCACGGTTGCAAAGCGCGCAGGCCTGCTGCACGATATCGGCAAGGCTATGACTCACGAGATAGACGGTTCACACGTTGACATCGGCGTTGATATAGCCAAAAAGTATAAAGAGAGCCCCGAGGTTATCCACGCTATCGAAGCTCACCACGGCGACGTAGAGCCTCGCACGGTTGTCGCTATGATAGTACAGGCGGCTGACGCCGTCAGCGCCGCACGCCCGGGTGCAAGACGCGAAAATCTCGAACAGTATATCAAGCGCCTGCAAAAGCTCGAGGAGATTGCCAACTCCTTCCCCGGCATCGAAAAGTCGTTTGCCATCCAGGCAGGCCGCGAGGTTCGCATCATGGTCAAGCCCGACGAGGTCAGCGACGACGAAATGGCGTTCCTCGCTCGTGACATCGCTCACAAGATAGAGGGCGAAATGGAATATCCCGGTCAAATCAAGATTAACGTCATCCGCGAGACACGCAAGTCTGACGTAGCAAAATAAGCTCAGATGACGAGAATATTAGCTCTCGGTGACGTCGTCGGCCCATTGGGCACCGATTTTGTGTGCAAAAACCTGCTCACATTAAAGGCTCAGACAAAAGCCGACCTCGTTATCGTAAACGGTGAAAACTGCACCCGTGCATACAATCTCGACACCCAGTCTGCGAGCGCGCTGTTTGCGGCAGGTGCCGACGTCATCACAGGCGGCAATCATACCATGCAGTACGACCAGGTTCACGGAATGCTGCGTACAAACGATTGCCTTTTGAGACCGCACAATTACCCCGTGGCCGCACCCGGCAAGGGGTGGTGCATCGTGCCGCTTAATAACGGCAAGCGCGTACTCGTTATCAACCTGTCGGGACAGGCTATGATAGAGCCGAGCGCCGACAACCCGTACTCCTGCTGTCAAAAGATTCTCTACGACCGCAAGGGCGAGTACGACTATGCGGTGTGCGACTTTCACGCCGAGTCCACGGGCGAAAAAATCGCATTCTTTCGCTACTTTGACGGACAGATAGCCGTTATGTTCGGCACTCACACGCACGTGCAGACTGCCGACGAAAGGTTGCTCTACAAAGGCTCTGCCTGCATTACCGACCTCGGTATGTGCGGAGCTCACGACTCGGTTATCGGCAGCGATGTTACCGCCGCCGTGACGAGATACCGCACCGCTACGAGAGTGCTCAACGCCGACCGCACCGAACCGAGCGGCGATATGCAGCTCTGCGGAGCATTGTTTGAAATCAGCGACGAAACGGGCTATTGCACCGCCGTCACACGTATTTGCTATAAGAAAGGATAAATCTCTACCCATGCAAAACTTTTTTAACTTTTTACTCGACACCTCTGCTGCTACCGAAACGGCTACAGGCACCGACACATTGTCGTCTATACTGTCGCTCGTTGTACCTCTCGTTCTCGTCGTAGTAGTATTTTATTTCTTCCTTCTCCGCCCTCAAAAAAAGCAGGACAAGCAGATAGCTTCCATGCGTGATTCCCTCGGCCTCGGTGACATTATCATCACCACCGGCGGCATCGTAGGCAGGATTATCCGCATCAAGGACGAGATGCTCCTCATCGAGACCGGCGGCAACAAGACGCGTATCCAGCTTGAAAGAAAAGCCGTCAGAGAAATAAAAGCCAAGGCAAATCAGCCCGAGGGCAAGGCAGATGAATAAGTCGGTAATGCGTAAGTACGCACGCCTTGCGGTTCGTCAGGGTGTCAACGTACAAAAAGGTCAGCAGGTCGTCGTTTACATTTCAGTAGATCAAGCCGAGTTTGGCAAGTATATCGCCGACGAAGCCTACCGCGCAGGCGCGAGCCGCGTGTCTTTTGAGTGGAGCTATCAGCCCACTACCGTGCTCAAATACCGCCACGAGTCTGTTCGCACGCTGTCTGAGGTCCCTGCGTGGGTCGAGGCTAAACAGCAGTACGGCGTAGATAAATTGCCGTGCCAGATTCACGTGCTTTCGGACGACCCCGACGGCATGAAGGCAATTAACCCCACAAAGCTCCAAAAAGTCCGCCGCGCACAGATGTCGGTGCTCAAAAAATACCGCGACGCGATGGACAACAAGTATCAGTGGACTATCGTTGCAGTGCCCTCCAAGGCGTGGGCGCGCAAGGTATTCCCCACGCTCAGCCCTTCTGCCGCAGTCAATAAGCTATGGGACGCTATCCTCGAGACCGTCAGAGTTAATAAGGATAACGACCCCGTCGCAGAGTGGGACGCACACAACAAGGACTTTATCGCACGCAGTGAATATCTCAACAAAAAGCAGTTTGACTACGTTACCTACAAGAGCGCCAACGGCACTGATTTTAAGTGCGAGCTGATACCCGAGGGCGTATGGTGCGGCGGTGGCGAAACCTCACTCCAAAACATCTATTACAACCCCAATATGCCTACCGAAGAGATTTTTACTTCTCCCAAGGCAGGTCGTTGCGAGGGCAAGCTCGTCGCTACAAAGCCGCTGTCGTATATGGGTGCGCTGATAGACGACTTTTGGATAGAGTTTAAGGACGGCAAGGCAGTCAAATGGGACGCCAAGGTCGGCAAGGACGTGCTCGACAAGATTATCACCACAGACGAGACCTCGTGCATGCTCGGCGAGCTGGCACTCGTGCCACAGTCGTCTCCTATCAACAAACAGAATATCATTTATTACAATACTCTGTTTGACGAAAACGCCTGCTGCCACGTAGCTCTCGGCAGAGGCTTTACCAACTGCATAGCAGGGTTTGAAAGCCGCACGCTCGAAGAGATGCACAAGATGGGCGTAAACGATTCGCAGGTACACGTTGACTTTATGATAGGTGCCGCGGATATGACTATCACCGGCTACAAAAACGGCGTCGCTACTCCTATATTCGCAAACGGCGAATGGGCGTTTTAAAAAATCACTCAGCAATAAATATGCCGCCTCTTAACAGGCGGCATAAAATCTTTATAAAGAAAGAAGTCTTATCTTATGCAAGCGCTTTTAGCACTTTCGATTTCACTCGTCGCAGGCTTGTTTGTCTCGCGACTGACGCGCAAGGTCGGTTTGCCTGCCGTCACCGCATACCTTGTAGCCGGACTGCTCGTCGGTCCTTGCTGCCTCGGTCTGCTCGGTATCAACGGCATCGGCTTTGTAGCATTTACGTCTGATAATTCCGAGGTTGTTTCGGTTGATTATTTCAAACTAATCAGCGAAGTTGCGCTCGGATTTATCGCTTTTTCGATAGGCAACGAATTTAGGCTCGCACAGCTAAAGGAGACCGGCAAGGCAGCCACCGTTATCGGCATACTGCAGGCGGTCGCCGCTACCGCGCTCGTTGACGTCGTGCTCGTTATTCTCGCGCTGACGACCGACATCATCACTCTGCCTGCCGCTATCGTTCTCGGCGCCATCGCGGCGGCTACCGCGCCTGCCGCTACGTTGATGGTAGTCAGACAGTATAAGGCAAAGGGCAAGCTGACAGACATATTGTTGCCCGTCGTCGCACTCGACGACGCCGTAGGTCTCGTGATTTTTTCGGTTTCTTTCGGCATCGCACACGTTATGAGCGACCCCACTTCGGACGCAGGCATAGTAACCATGGTTGTCCTGCCGCTGATAGAAGTCGTCGCTTCGCTCGCGCTTGGCTCGGTAATGGGCTTTTTGCTCACGTTTTGTGAAAGATTCTTTCATTCTGGCTCAAAGCGTCTGACGCTCGCAGTAACCTTTGTGCTTTTGACAGTAGGTCTGTCTAAAATCAGTTTTCCGTTGCTCGGCGGCAGTTTTGGCTTTTCGTCCCTGCTCGTTTGCATGATGCTCGGCACGATATTCTGCAACTGCTGTGACTTTTCGGTGGACCTGATGGAAAAAGCCGACCGTTGGACTGCACCGCTGTACGTGCTCTTCTTTGTCCTTTCTGGTGCAGAGCTCAATCTCGGCGTGCTGTCTAATATTATGACGATACTCGTCGGCATCATCTTTATTATCACCCGTTCTATCGGCAAATACGTCGGCTCGTATTTCAGCGCTTCGCTCATGAAATGCGACGACAACATAAAGAAATACCTCGGCATTACGCTTTTGCCGCAGGCAGGCGTTGCACTCGGTATGAGTATGCAGGCGTCGAGCCTCCCGGGCTGCGGCGAATATATACGCAATATCGTCCTCTTTGCAGTGCTGATTTACGAGCTTATCGGCCCGTATCTTACCAAAGTCGCACTCACCAAGGCAGGCGACATCGTGCCTCCCGAACCCAAGCCCCGTGTGCCGCTGCCAAAGGTATGACAAATCGTTTGATAAAAAAAGAGCCGCGAGGCTCTTTTTTTAGTCTATCGTCAGCACCTTGATTCTCGGAGCGGCGTATTCTCTGCTGGTTTGTAAGGCAAGATGTCCTGCCGTTTGCACAGGCTATTGCGTTGTAGCCGAGGCTGTGTTTGTCACTGCATTCGGCATAGATAAAACTTTTACCCAAGCTGTCGGTGTGCGATAAAAGCTTACGAGCAGTTTTCTCTAATCTATTTGCCGTCCGCGTACGCGTCAAACGTCACCTTTGAGTTGTTGAAACAGATATAGTCGCAGTCGCCCTAAGCATAGCCAAAGGTTATGCCGCCTTAACAGCAGGAGATGCCGAGAGGGTTTTGATTTTTGTCTTTCATAGCTATTAAATAGCCCGAAAGCTTTGACTTTCGGGCATACTTTCTTAGTATTCGATAATGGCTTCGTGGCCGGTTGCGGCGGACTTGTAGATAGCGTCGATAATCTTCATCAGCATAACGCCGTCCTCTGCCTTGGCGCGGCATTCGCTCTCGCCTCTTGCGGCGGTGACAAAGCCGCGGATTTCTCTCTCAAACAGACCGTTGAAATCGAGTGCGGTGTTGCCTGCAGGGCGGATGTCAACGAGCATATCGTTTTGCACGCCGAAAAACTCTATGTTGGGGTCTATGCGTGCGCCGGCTTTGGTACCGAACAGCTCGATGTTGCCCGTGTCGTTTTTGAGGTTGAGGTTAAAGGACGCTTCGACGAGCAAGGTCATACCGTTGTCAAACTTTATCATAGCGGACGCCATGTCTTCGACGGTGTATTTAAACTCTTTGTTAAGTGAGGTCGAAACCCAGCCCTTGGCGCCGCCTGCTCTCGCCGGTCCGAGATTGTCGTAGGTAACACCGTAAACCGATATAGGTTTTGGACAGCCCGTCAAATATCTTACGAGGTCGATAACGTGAACTCCGAGGTCGATGAGCGGACCGCCGCCGCTGTATTCCTTATCGCCGAACCAACCGCCGGGGCAGCCGTTGCGGCGCAGATAAGTGGCTTTGGCGTAATAAATATCGCCGAGGTCGCCTGCGTCGATAAACTTTTTGAGTATGTCAGCGTCGTTGCCGAAGCGGCGGACAAAGCCTATCTGTAAGAGCTTGCCGTTTTTTTCGGCGGTTTTTTGCATTTCGATAGCTTCTGCCTCGTTCATAGCCATAGGCTTTTCGCAGAGTACGTTGCAGCCTGCGTTAAGAGCCGCGATGGTGGCGTTTTTGTGTTCGGCATTCCAGGTGCAGACCGAAACGGCGTCGATTTGCTCTTTGGCGAGCATTTCGTTATAGTCGGTGTATGTCGCGGGAATGTTGTTGACCTTTGCATAGTTTGCGAGCTTTACGGCGTCGATATCGCAGCAAGCGACGACCTCGCATATATCAGAGAGTGCTTTGTAGCCGGCTATGTGGCAGTTTGAAATGCCGCCGCAGCCGATGATAGCTATTTTTGTTTTTGCCATATCAAAAAACCTCCGTGTTTTTTATCATTCTAACCCTTTTGACGGCGCTTGTCAAGATTGACAAACGATATTTGCGATGATATAATCATCAAGTGAGGTGAAGAAATGATTAAACGGTTTATCGGCTATTACAAAATGCAAAAAAAGCTCTTTGCGTTTGATATGTTCTGCGCTTTTATCGTGGCGGCGGCAGACCTTTTTTATCCGATGATAGCGAGGTCTATCATTAACGACTACGTGCCAAACCGCGACCTGCGCAACCTGCTTATCTGGTGCGCCGTACTGCTGTGCGTCTATGCGCTCAAAGCGATAATGAATTATATCGTCGGCTATTACGGTCACATCATGGGCGTCAGAATGCAGGCGCAGATGCGTCACGATATGTTTGAGCATCTGCAAAAGCTGCCCTTCAAGTACTTTGACGAAACCAAGACGGGCTCTATCATGTCGAGACTGATAAACGACCTCTTTGACGTCTCGGAGCTTGCACATCACGGTCCCGAAAATCTATTCCTCGCCGCGATGATGTTCGTCGGTTCGTTTGTCATACTATCGCAGATCAATCTGTTGCTGACGGCGATAATCTTTGCTTTTTTGCCACCGTTAGTGCTCGTCGCGGTGCTGATGCGCCGCAGAATGACCGCCGCGTTTAAAAAGAGCCGTGAAAAGATTGCCGAGGTTAACGCCGACGTCGAGACTGCCGTCTCGGGCATCAGAGTTTCGAGAGCCTATACCGCGGCGGACAGTGAAACGTGCAAGTTTGATGCCAAAAACGGCGAATTTGTCACTGCTCGCTCGGGTGCGCTCGAAGCAATGGGAAGGTTCCACGCTTCGATGACGCTCGCCACCGACCTTATGTATCTCGTAGTTATACTGTCAGGCGGTTTGTTTTACTTTAACGGTCAGATAGACATCGGCGACTTTGCCGCGTTTTTGCTGTATATCAGCCTGTTTTTGACCCCCGTGCGCAGGGTTATTGATTTATTCCAACAGCTACAGGAGGGCATGACGGGCTTTAGGAGATTTACCGAAATAATGGACACCGAGCCCGAAGCGGAGTCACCTACCGCCACCGACTGCGGCGAGCTAAACGGCGAAATCGAGTTTAAAGACGTCACCTTTGCTTATAGCGAAAAAGACGGCGCGCGCCTTGTGGTCAACGACCTCAATATGCGTATGAAGGCAGGGCGGACGATAGCCTTAGTCGGTCCTTCGGGCGGAGGCAAAACGACTATTTGCAACCTTATACCGCGCTTTTACGAGCTGACAAAGGGCATAATAACCATAGACGGCAAGGACATAACCGAGATGACGCGTCAGTCACTCAGACGCAACATCGGCATCGTGGCGCAGGACGTATTCCTCTTTGCAGGCACGATTAAAGAGAATATCGCGTACGGCAAGCCGGACGCAACCGACGACGAGATTATTTCGGCGGCAAAGCGAGCCAACATACACGAGTTTGTCTCAACACTGCCCTCGGGCTACGACACCTACGTCGGTGAAAGAGGCGTCAAGCTGTCGGGCGGTCAAAAGCAACGCATTTCGATAGCCCGCGTATTCCTCAAAAATCCGCCGATACTCATACTCGACGAAGCGACCTCGGCTCTCGACAACGCGACCGAAATGCTGATACAGCAGTCGCTCGAGGAGTTGGCACACGGCAGGACGGTATTGGTCGTAGCACACAGGCTGTCAACCGTCAAAAATGCGGACGAGATAATATTGCTCACACGCGAAGGCGTCAAGGAACGCGGCACCCACGAGGAGCTTATGAGGCTCGGCGGCGAATACGCGACACTTTATAAATATCAGTTTAAGGAGTAAAATATGGATTACAAGACACTCAAAGCACAGTATAACGCGGAGCTGAACCCTTATTTTGAGGATTATTACAAAGCGTTTGAAGCCGAATACGACGCAAACGACGCCGTAATCAGCGATACGGATATTGACAACGTTATTTTTCAAACCGAGCTGCCAGCAGAATGCGGCGACGTTATAAAAGCGGTACGCGACGCTGTCTTAAAAGACTCGGCAAAGCACGAGGCGGTATGCTTTTGGAGATACGTTACCGTCGAGCACCGCCAGCCGTGGGAAAACGGAGTATATACCGACGAGTTTATCAAGATAGGCGATTACGAGTACCGCACGGCCAACCTTTTGCTCGTTGCGCTGATGCTAAACCGCACTTTGAGGGTAAAAAATCCGCCTCGCGAGCTCAATATCGAAAACCTCCACGCCTTTAACGGTTATACCACTCAGTGCCGCAATAACCGCGGATATTGGGGCATCAACGAGTTTAATTGGAATTGTCTCTGCGCAGGCGGCGTAATGTTTATGCAGGGCGTGCTCAAGTTTTGCCCGAGCTATTTTACGGGCGAGTTTCCCGTGCTCAAAAAGGACGGTGAATATATCTCCGTCGCAGGCGGCGAGTGGTTTGTCGGCAAGGACGGTGAACTCGTTGCAACAGAGGAGGAATCTGTCACCAAGACGACTTTTGTCGAAACGGACGAATATATTAAGGCTCACCGCATAGACAGATCCGGCAGGGTTTCGCTTACCCCGGAGACCTTTTTAAAGAGCGAATACGAGCAGTTTCTCCGCGGAGGCGACGGCACCATAGATATACATATACCGTCAAAAATCGCCTACAACGTCGATACGGTCAGAGATGCTTTTGTAAAAGCGCTCGACTATTACGGCAGATTTATGCCCGAGCACAAGATAAAGGCAATAGCAGGATATAGCTGGATATTTGCACCTCAGCTCTGCAAGGTTATGCCCGAGGAGAGCAACATACTGGCAGTCAACCGTTATCTGCACATATTGCCTACGATAGGCTCGTACGACGAGACCTGCAGGTTTTTGCGCGAGGGCTCGTCTTTGCAGCAACGCATAGCCGCTGAGACTGCAAAGGGGACAAAGTTCCATTATGCTATAATGTATAAGCCGGTAGATGAAGTAAAATAATGAGGAACGTCAAATATATCGTCACGGTTGCCGTTATGGCGGCGGCTATAACGGCATCGTCGATATATACTCACCAGTCCTTTTTACGCATAATGCCGCTGTACGTCTCTCTTGTTATAATGCTGATGCAGTCGAGGGTAAACCGCTACGCATACGTAATAGGAGGCATCAACGCCTGCATTTACGGCGTAGTCTATATCTATTACGGTATGTACGGCTTTGCCGCCAACGCGTTTTTGATGAGTTGCCCTTTGCAGATAGCGACTTTTATTAGATGGAAAAAGCGCGCATACAAGCAGTCAGTTGTGTTGCGCAAAATGAGTGCAAAGCTCCGCATAGCCGTCGCCGCACTCGGCATACTTGCTTTTGCGGCGTATTATTTGGTGCTCAAGCTCGTCGGCTCGGCAAGCTCTCTGTGGGAATCGGCATCGACGATACTGAGCCTCGCAGCCACTCTGCTCACGCTGCTTGCTTATATCGAATACACCTATTTGTCTTTGGCAAGCTCGTTTGCAAACGTGGTTTTGTTTGCCACGGTGATGCTGACGGTGCCCGAGCAGCTGCCGTATCTCATTTACAACACCTACGCGTTTGTCTGCATGGTGATACAGTTTGTGAGTGCCCGCAGGCTATATAAAGCGCAACAAAAATAAAGGCTATCCGAGCGGATAGCCTTTTTGATGTATTAGGGTTTATTTGAGGTCTTTGAGAGCTTCGATATCGCTGTCGAGCTGAGTCTGTGCCTGCTCGGATTTTGCGTCATAGCTCGATGCAAAAGAGCCAATGGTGTTGGAAGCCATAGAGTGCAGCAGAGAATCGAGGTCGCCCCACTTGAATATCATACCTACGTCACAGCCCTTGTTGGGGAGGATGTACTTGAGTATCATTTCGGAGCTTTCGTCGTCTCTGACCTTCTGGTAGGTAAGAACTGTCTCGACAAAGGCTTTTTCGATAGTGTTTTTACTCATCGCGCCCATATACTCGAGAACGGTGCCTACGTAGCTGTAATCACTCTCTCTGTCTCTGAGGCTCGCGGGTATAGCAAAGCAGGTCGAGGTCCAGGGGTTTGCGAGAGAGTGGTAAGACTCTTGCTCTTCGTCATAGAGGGGGATAGGCAGCAGACCAAACTCGTCCTTCATATTGGCATAAGAGCTGGTGTTGCCGAGCGTGCCGTTATAAAACAGGCATCTGCCGTCGCAGAAGGCCGCGATGGTAAGCGTGGAGGGCCACTGTGCTACGCCAAAGTAATCGTTGGCGGAAACGTAGTAGTTGCGGTCCTGTACGAGCTCCTGCATCTTGGTGATAACGCCGTCGGAGCGCTTGTTATACATAGTCAGTCTGGGGTAGCCGTCAGCACCGGGAGTCGCGATTTTTTCGCCGCTGCCGTAAAAGAGCGACCACATATCGTCGAGCTGACCTGCCCAGCCGAATATATCCTCGTAAGTGATGCTGCCGTCGTTGTTGGTATCTTCTTTATAGGTCTTTACGAGCTCGAGTAGCTTGTCAAGCGTCCACTGATAATCGCGTACGAGCTGATAAAGGTCGCCGAGGTGATAGGTATCAACCCATTCCTTGTTAAACGCGATAGCGGGGACGGTGGAAGCCGAAACATAACCGATATCGGAGAGCGTGAAATAAAGCGCGCCGTCGATAGTGCATTCCTCGTTCATGGACTGGCTCCACCAAGGGTACTCGGTGTCAACTATCGTGTTGAGGTCGAGCAGGTCTCCGTTACGTGCGAGATATGCGCCGTCGTAGAGGCAGGGTACTACGACCTGATAGTCGGCAGCGCCCGTGATACGGTCTTGATGAATACGATTAAAGAACGCGCCGTTGTAACGACTGCCGTCATAGACGTATTCCTCGGTTATCTTGACGCCGAGAGCTTCCTCGGTGAGGTTGTTGCGTTCTGCGATGGCCTCGTTAACTACGGTAGCCATACCCTCGGAATCGGACTTGAGCTCGTTATACATGATTTCGGACTCTTGCTCCTGATTAACGCCGCAGGTCAAAAATTTGATTGTCTTGCCGTTGCATTTTGCTTTGTCGCTGTCGGAAACAACGTATTCGTAGAGGCCGGTTTCGTTGTTGTAGCCCTTGATTTCCTGAACCGATTCTTCGGCAGAGGATTCGGAGACTTCGGACGAGGTTTCTGCAGGAGTGGCAGGAGTGCAGGCGCACAGCAAAACAGCCACCGTCATTGCCAAAACCATCAGTAAAGTAAACGATTTCTTCATGATTATTTCCTTTCTGTATTTAATTATGGCTAATTATACCATAATGTTTTAACGATTTCAATATCATTTCGATAATAAAACTGTTGCACGGAGCTATTATATGTGATATAATTACATCATCTTTGTGAAAGGCAGTATGATATGTCAAAAAAGAAAAAGAAAGAAAAAGAGGGGCGCAGGATTCGTTCACTCGAACCCATCAATTACGTTTCACCCTACATAATGCACTCCCGTCAGGACGCCACCAACTACATACACGACACCCTGCCTATCGCAGAAGCAGACGAATATATATTTCAAAAGCGTAAGGACGGGCTCAAGGGTTTTGGTATGATGCACGTCTTTATCGCGGCGTACGTGCGCACTATTTCGCAGTTCCCTGCCATAAACCGCTATCTGAGAGGGCAAAAGATTTATGCTCGCAACTGCATAGAGATAATGCTGACCATCAAAAAAGAAATGAAGCTCAACGGCGAAGAAACCGTGCTAAAGCTCTATTTCCCGCCCGACGCCACCGCCGAGGAGGTCTATCAGATAGTCGAAAACACTATCAAAGAGGCCCGTATGGCAAAGAGCGATTTTGACGGTCTTGCAAAGGCACTGCACATCATCCCGGGCGTATTTCTCAAGTTTACTGTATGGCTTTTGAACCTCATGGACTATTTTGGCTTGATTCCGCGCAAGCTCACAAAGCTTTCGCCCTTCCACGGGTCTTTTGCCATCACAAACATGGCTTCGCTCGGCATACCGCCGATATATCATCATTTGTATAATTTCGGCAACATACCCGTGTTTTTGTCATTCGGCGCAAAATATACGGTCAACGAGCTGTCCGACGACGGCAGAGTTGTGCCCAATAAGTACATAGATTACAAAATCTGCGTAGATGAACGTATCACCGACGGCCATTATTATGCACACGCGCTGAGGTTTTTGCGTTCAACGATGATGAACCCTTACGGACTTGACTTAAAGCCCGACAAAGTTATTAACGATATACCTTAATTTAGCGTGCAGCATATCCGCTGCACCTTTTTACAGATGATTTTGGGAGAAAGAAATGTTAACGGGAAAGTATCTCAATAAATACTATGCCAAATACTGGTATTTATTTTTACTCGGCGTCATAGCGTTGCTCGCGGTTGACTACGTGCAGCTGTTTGAGCCCGAGTATCTCGGTCAGCTCGTTGACCACCTTACGGGTGGCATGATGGAGCTTGACTTTATAGGCGATATTTGCGTCAAATTGCTGTTTGTCGCCGCTGTTATGTTTGCAGGCCGTATGCTGTGGAGATATACGCTTTTTAACGCTTCGCAGCGCATTGAGGCAGGCGTCCGCAGAGAAATGTTTGTCAAAGCCGAGAGGCTGGCACCGCAGTATTATCACGACACCAAGGTCGGCTCGATAATGTCGTGGTTTACCACCGACCTCGAGACGCTCGAGGAATACCTCGGCATCGGCACCGTGCAGATGGTTGACGCTTTTTTTCTCGGCATACTCGTCATAGTCAAGATGATAAAGATGGACTGGGTGCTGTCGGTTTTTGCCTTTGTGCCTATGATTTTGATTATTATTTGGGGCGCACTTGTAGAAAAGTTTATGGCGATGAAATGGGAACAGCGCCAAAAAGAATACGACCGCCTTTACGACTTTGCACAGGAAAATTTTACCGGCATCCGCGTTATCAAGGCGTTTGTTAAGGAAACGTCCGAAATCCACGCTTTTGCCAAGGTCGCAAAAAAGAATAAGGATACCAACGTGTCTTTCGTGCGCGTTTCGGTGTTTTTTGACGTAGTGATAGAGCTGATTATAGCCGCTATCGTGGCACTGCTCATAGGCTTTGGCTCGTGGTTTGTCTATGCGTACGTAAGCGGCGAAGCCGTCACGATATTCGGTCACGCCATCGAGCTTACACCGGGCGAGCTAATCACATTCCTCGGATATTTTGACACTCTGATATGGCCGCTTATCGCCATGGGCTCGCTCGTCACGATGTATAGCCGCGCACGCACGTCCTATAAGCGCGTAGAGGCGTTTCTCGACGCCAAGGAGGACGTACAAAGTCCCGCAAACGCCGTCAAGCTGCAAAACGTCAAGGGCGAGATAGAGTTTAAAAACCTCACCTTCGGCTATCCCGGCAAGGAAATAAACGCGCTTAATGACGTATCTTTTAAGATAAACGCAGGCGAAACGATAGGAGTTGTAGGTCGTATCGGCAGGGGCAAATCGACTATCGTTTATCTGCTCTGCAGGATGTATAATGTACCTAAGGGCACGGTATTCGTTGACGGCAACGACATCATGGATTGCGATATCGAGAGCCTCAGGGATAACGTCGCCGTCGTGCCGCAGGACAACTTCCTTTTTTCGAGCACGGTTGGCGAAAACATAGCTTTTTCGGACAAAAACGCATCCAAAGAGAGCATTGAGGACGCGGCAAAGTTTGCCGACGTTCATGACAATATCACTGCGTTTAAGGACGGCTACGACACCGTAACCGGCGAGCGCGGCGTCACGCTCTCGGGCGGACAAAAGCAGCGCGTTTCGCTGGCTCGCGCCTACCTTAAGGACGCGCCTATCATGATACTCGACGACTCGGTTTCCGCCGTGGACGTCAAGACCGAGGAAACGATACTCAAAAATATCAAAGAAAACCGCGCCGGCAAGACTACCATAGTTATCGCTTCGCGCGTTTCGACCGTACAGCACATGAACCGCATACTCGTCCTCAGCAACGGCGGCATGGAGGCTTTTGACACTCCCGAGAGGCTTGCCGAGATTTCGCCCACTTACCAAAAGATGGTTTATCTCCAGGAGCTCGAAGCCGAAGTGAAAGGAGGTAACGCGTAATGGAATATGAAGAATTAGACGAAAAAGAGCGTCTAAAAGGCGACGTCAAGATACCCACGCGCGTCCTCTTTAAGCGCACTCTCGCGTACGTAAAGCCTGAGATAAAAGGCTTTGTCTTTGCAGGATTACTCATACTGCTCAATATCGTTTTTGACATCCTGCTGCCGCTCATCATCAAGGCTATAACCCAAAACCTCACTTCGGGCACGTTTGACCTGCCTTGGTTCGGCACGATAGCAGGTGCGGATATGAGCAAGGTCGGCATTTGCATCGCTTATATCGTAGCATTGACGGTCACGTATTTTGCAGTCAGCGTGCTGAATAACGTATTTTTGTACTTTGAGTCGATGATACTGCAAAAGAGCGGTCAAAGCATAATCTATAACCTGCGCATGGACGTCTTTAAGCACATCGAGGGTATGAGCCAAAATCAGTTTACCGAAATGCCCGTCGGTTCGCTCGTTACCAGAGTGGCAAACTATACTCAGTCGATGAGTGACCTGTTTACCAACGTTATAGTCAGCGTCATACGCAACCTGCTAACCATAGTCGGCGTTTACGCCATTATGTTTGCCATCAACGTGCAGATGTCGCTGTTTATGCTGATACCTCTCGTGCTGATATTCGTTTCGTCGCTGTTTTTCCGCAAATACGTCGGCAAGGCTTTTAGACACGAGCGCAAGACGGTCTCGGATATCAATGCGTTTTTGAATGAAAATCTGAGCGGCATGAAGATAACTCAGATATTTAATCAGCAGGAGCGCAAGGCATCGGAGTTTGACGTCAAAAACGACGCCAAGCGCAAGGCTTCGTGGCGCGTAATACTCGGCTTTGGCGTTTACCGTCCTCTCGTAACCTTTATCTACGTTTCGTCGCTCGCGATGATGTTTTGGGTAGGGGCGTCGATAGGTCTGAGCGGTGCCGAAATCGTAGCGTTTTACTATTACCTCGGCAAGTTCTTTCACCCTGTCGAGCAGCTTGCCGACCAGCTCAATAATATCGAAAAAGCAATGTCTGCCTCCGAGCGTCTGTTTAACCTTATGGACGTTCAGCCCGAGGTCAGAGACCTCCCCGACGCTATAGACGTAGATAAGTTTGAGGGCAGGATAGAGTTTAAAAACGTATGGTTCGCTTACGAAAAAGACGACTGGATACTAAAGGACGTCTCTTTTGTCATCGAGCCGAGACAGACCTGCGCCTTTGTCGGTGCAACTGGTGCAGGCAAGACCACGATTCTCTCGCTCATAGTCAGAAACTACGAGATACAAAAAGGTCAGATACTCATAGACGGCATCGACATCGCACACATCAAGATAAAGTCGCTCCGCAGGGCAATAGGTCAGATGCTACAGGACGTATTCCTATTCAGCGGCACGGTCAAGAGCAACATTTCGCTTCACGACGACACGATAAGTGACGACGCTATCAAGGATGCCTGCAGATACGTCAACGCCGATTCGTTTATCGAAAAGCTACCCAAGGGATATGACGAAGAGGTTATTGAGAGGGGCGAAAACTTTTCGCAGGGGCAGCGTCAGCTGATGTCCTTTGCGCGCACGGTACTGCACGACCCTCAGATATTGATACTCGACGAAGCAACCGCAAACATCGACACCGAAACCGAGGTTTTGATACAGGAATCTCTCGAAAAAATCCGCAACATCGGCACTATGCTCGTCGTTGCCCACAGATTATCGACCATACAGCACGCAGACCAGATAATAGTGCTGCAAAACGGTGAAATCATCGAGCACGGCAATCATCAGGAGCTCTTGTCACACCACGGCTATTATTACAAGCTGTATCAGCTGCAGTTTGAAAATAAAGCGTAGAAAGTGAAAACCGACGTGATTGACGATTTTTTGAGACTTTTCGGCGTGAGTGATTACGACAGTGAGCGCATCGCGGAGCACGACGGCGGACGCAACTCTGTGTTTGCTCTTGCCAAAGACGGCAAACGCAGATACGTTTTGCGCCTTTGCTCGCTCGGAGACCGCACCGAGGAGGATTACCGCGCGGAAACCGAGTTTGTGCGCTATCTATCTGCCTCGGGTGCGCCCGTGGCAAACTGCGTTTTGTCGGCTCGCGGCAGGGCAGTGGAAAAAATCGGTGAAACGTACGCGTGTATGTTTGATTATGCGTCCGGCTTGCTGATATCCGACAACGGGTATAAATACCGTGACGGAGCACCTCTGAGTGAGTATTTTTATAACACCGGCAAGGCGCTCGGCGCTATACACCGAGCTTCAAAATCGTATCGCTCTGATTGTATGCGCAAAAGCTTTTTTGACAGATTTAATGCCGGATACGTTGAAGCTTTGATACCGGACTGCTACCGAGAACTAAAGGATGCTATCGGGGACAGGCTCGCACGGCTCGCTGCATTGCCCAAAACAAACGATAATTTCGGGACGGTGCATTTTGACTTTAACGACGGCAATTATCACGTCGATATGACGACGGGCAAAATCACGGTGTTTGATTTTGACAACGCCCTGCGATTCTTTTATATGTTTGACGTCGCGACGCTGTGGATTAACGGCACGGGTTGGTATCAAAACGAAAAAGACGCCATAAAGCGTGCCGAAGGCATAAAAACGTATTTTGACACCGTTTTGCAGGGCTATCTTACAGAGACCGATTTGCCGCATGATATGCTCGCACAGCTGCCGCTGTTTATCGATGCGGTATTGGTCGAAAACGTTACCGACGCGTTTGAAACCGCATTGCGTAGCGGCAGTGCGGTAGATAAAGACGAGATTGCCGACGCGGCAGAATGCCTTGTAAATAATATACCTTACGCAGGATTTTTTGAGTAAAGCTACACGTTAAGCATATTGAGCAGTTCTGTAGTCAAATCTTCGATGCTCTCTATGCCGACCGACAGCCTCAGCAGTCCCGGGGTGATGCCGAGAGAGGCTTTTTCACTTTGGGAGAGTGAAGCGTGCGTCTGCGAATACGGATGCGTTATCAGCGAGCGCGTGCCTCCGAGGCTCTCCGCAAACTTTATTATTTCGCCGCCATTCAGTATGGCGGCTGTTTTTGTTTCGTCCGCGAGTCTGAAAGAAATCATACCGCCCGACGCCTTTGCCTGCTTTTGCTGTATCTGATTGTCGGCAGGATAATAGACCTCGCTGACCGCAGGGTGCATTTTAAGCACTCGGCAAAGCTCCTCTGCGTTGTAGCAGTGCTTATCTATGCGCAGGGGCAGGGTTTGGATGCCGCGTTGAACGAGATAACAGTCAAACGGCGACAGTCCCGTGCCGGTAGTCGAGATAATCAGCTTTAGTCTTTCGGCAGTATAAACGTCGCTCGTTATTATCGCACCTGCCGTGACGTCGTGATGACCGCTAAGATACTTGGTTGCCGAATGCAGCACTATGTCGGCTCCGAGCGAGAGCGGATTTTGCAGATACGGCGTCATAAATGTGTTGTCAACCGCAAAAAGCACGCCCTTTGACGCGCAAAACGCGGCGGTTTTTTGGATGTCCGTGACGTCAAGCAGCGGATTTGACGGCGTTTCGATGAGCAACAGTGCCGCACCGTCGAGCGCCGACGACAGCGCGTAAGTGTCGGTAGGGTCCGTAAACTCAAACTTTACGTCAAACCCTGCAAAAATCTTTTGTGCCAGCCTTATACTGCCTCCGTAACTGCCGCTGCCGACGACGCATTTGTCGCCTGCCTTGAGCAGCATAAACAGCGCGCTGACTGCCGCGAGCCCAGAGCAAAAGGCAAATGCGTATTTGCCGCCCTCGAGCTTTGCCAGCGTGCCTTGCAGCTCGTCGCGTGTGGGGTTTTTTACTCGCGAGTAGGAATAATCGCCGCCTCCTTCAAAGGTCGAGGAGAGATAAATCGGCGGCACTACCGCGCCAAACGCACTGCCGCCCGTCATTACGCAATCGGTCTCAAAATCAAACATGGCATATACCTCCGTCTAAGGAAAGTATATGCCATGTAAAATAATATGTGTTATTTTATTTCAAGGCTGCCGATGTTTTTAAAGATTATGATGATTTCGTCATCAAAACACGGATCTTGAAATTTGACAAACTCAACCGGCTCGGTGACGAGCTTTGCTATACGGCTGTCGAGCTTATACAGTCCGAGGCGGTATCTGCCGAGACATATTTTGTCGGTGCTGTTTACGGAGCCGTCGCCGTTGATGTCGCCGTATCTGACTACGGTTACAGCCGCCGCGCCTGCGCTCGTGGAATATACTATGTAGTCGCCCGTGGCAAAATATCCGCTCTTTTTGATTTCTCCGTCCTGCGAGTAAACCTTCATATTAGACGAATTGCGGAGTATGGACGAAAGGCTCGACACCTTTACGTCCTTTGTCAGCACGAGACATCCGTAATCTATATCTACCGTCGCCGACTGAGACCGTGACGAAAACTTTGCCAGATCGTCGCCGGTTTCCGAAACGACTATCGTGTAGTCGATAAGCTGTCCTTTACAGCTCAATAGCACAATGTCTCTGCCTGCGCCGAGTGCAACGGGGGTGCAGAGGGTAAATGCACTGCGCGTCAGTGCGGTAGTGCCGTCGCTGTAGGTTATCTCGATTTCGAGACCTGCGGTGTTTATCGGTTCGCCACTGACGTAATAATATTTGTACGGCAGAGAAACAATCTCTGCGGACAGGACGTTTTTGCTTGACAGTGACTGAGTAGTCATACCGCCGCCTGCGGTATAAGCGTAGGTGCAATATTTCAGTCTGACGTAGCCCGAAGTTGAGTAAAAACGGGTTTTGCCCCAGATTTCGCCGTTTCTTTCTACAGTTGATTCGATAGCGAGTGCGGTATCGGCGGCGATGTTCATAAGGCTTTCGCCTGCGGGCTCGTCGTATAGCTTTAATATCTCGTTGCTGCGGTAAACGTCGCCTACGAGTATATCGCTTTGCAGTATGTAAGTGCCCGTCGGCTTGATACCTGCCTGCCAGCCCCAACCGATGTAGAGGTCCCAAAAGTTAGTTGAAATCTCGCTCTCGACTACTCTGTGCAGAGCGTGAATCATGCGGTTGTTGCCGAGATATATGCCGACGTGACCGTACGAGGTAGCGTTAAAATACAAAACCGCACCGACCGGGATGTTTTCGCGCGAGGTCGAAACAATCCACTTTTGGCTTGCTTCCTTTGCACTGTAAACGCCTACGTCCTGCTCTATGCCTGCCGCTTCAAAGCAGACGCGCACGAATCTCTGGCAATAGCCGTTGTAAGCGCGCGAGCCGATTTTGGCTCTGGCGTAAGCAATGACGATATCGACCTGATTAGAGGTTTCATCTATATATTCTGTTGTAACATCGTCTGCACTACAATATATGGCAAAAAGCGACAGAATCATCGCTATTGCCAGCAAAGTGCAGATGAGACGCTTTGACAGATTCATCTCAAAATATCCTTTTGCCCAAAATAATGTATTTTACATTATAATATAAAACGCCTTGCTTGTCAAGCACTTTTGCACTCGGGTGTAAAGTGGATTGTAAGCAAGGCGCGTTTTAAAGTATAATACCGCCGCCGATCAGTCTGCCCGTTTCGTCGTAAACGACTGCCGACTGACCTTTTGACGGTGCTCTTTGCGGCTCTGCAAAGGTGAGCGTGGCGGATGTCCCGTCTATGGCTATACGGGCGAGAGCGTCCTTTGCTCTGAACCTCAGCTTGACGTATGCGTCAAACCGATTACCAACGTCTGATTGCCAGTTGCAACGGTCTATCAGCACTTCGGTTTTATAAAGCTCCCCGTCTGTGCCGAGTATAACCGAGTTTGACGCGGCATCCTTTGACAGCACATAGAGCGGATGCTCGTAAGCTACGCCCAGTCCGCGGCGCTGACCTACCGTATAGCACCTGTGTCCGCAGTGCTTGCCGAGTATATGGCCGCTTGTGTCGGTAAAAAAACCGGGCGTCGGCTCCGTGCCGGTGTATTTATTTAAAAAAGCCCTGTAATCGCCGTCGGGGATAAAGCAGATATCCATGCTTTCCTTTTTATCGGGGCGCAAGAGCCCGTTTTGCTCGGCTATGGCCTTGACCTCGGGCTTTGTCATGGCACCAAGAGGAAAGACGACGTGCTCTATCTGCTCGTGAGACAACTGCCACAGCACGTAGCTTTGGTCTTTTTGAGCGTACAAAGCTTTGCTTATGCTATTGCCGTCGCATCGTGCGTAATGTCCCGTGGCAATTTTTGTGCAGCCTATCGAAAGAGCGTAATCGAGCAGAGCGCCGAATTTTATTTTTTTATTGCACTCAACGCAGGGGTTGGGCGTCTCGCCGTTGTCGTAGCTTACGGCAAAGCTGTGCTTTATCTCTCGGTCAAACTCGTCCCTCAGATCAACTGCTCTAAACTCTATGCCGAGCCTTTCGCAGACGCTCTGTGCCGCCGCAAGCTCGGGATTGTCCTCGTGCAACAGCATAAATAGCCCTACGACCTCGTGGCCTGCGTCTCTCAGCTTGAGTGCGGCAACGGCGCTGTCAACGCCGCCGCTGATGGCGATGGCTGTCTTTGGCATATAATCGCACCCCCCGTAATTTAATACAGACAGTATAATGTAAAAGTTCAAAACTTTCAAGAGGCATCAGTCATATTTCAAAGACTTTGATACTAATATATAGCAGTAACTTGAAAGGAACTTAAACGATGAAAAAGTTTGTAGCGTTGCTATTCAGCATAGTATTGCTCTTGTCGTCCTGCGCACAAAGCGGCTCGTCACTCGAGCTGTCGAGCGGCATAGATTATTTGAGGCAGACAAAGAGTATGCACAAGTGCCTCTCGCCGTATGAGCCTACGGTGTTTGATGGCGACGAATTTGACAGTCTCATAGGTCAAAAGGTGAGCTATATCGTTATGTCCTCCTTGCCGAGTACCGAGTTTGGAGTGCTGTCACTGCGTGGCAAACCCGTCATGGCAGGTCAAACCGTGGCGGCATCGTCTCTCGGACTTTTGACGTTTACGCCTTTGGGAGAGGCAGGCGACACCGACAGTTTTACTTTTTATTGCCGCGACGGAGGCTTTGCAGGGTGCGAAATCACTTGCAGTCTCCTGCTGACAGACAACTTGTCGTCTCCTACGGCGCAAAACGTAAGCTTTGACGCAATAGCAGGCATACCGCGTAACTGCGTTATCAGCACCGATTACGAAATAGAATTGCAGAGCTATCCGACGCACGGCAGTATCAGACTGAGCGGAGGCAGTGCAATATATACCGCGAGCGAGGATTACGACGGCCTTGACAGCTTTGTTTACGTAGCAAAGGACGACTACGGCGTTTCGCCGTCTGCGACGGTGTATATCAGCGTCGCCGCCAACGAAAAAAGGCTGACGTTTTGCGACGTGGCGGACGACGACTGCTATGACGCGGCGCGTATGTGTCTGCAAAGCGTAATGACCTATCTGCAAAAGGACGGCAAATACTATTTTGAGCCTACCGAAACGGTATCTCGCATTGATTTTGCAGTAATGCTGATGGACGCTCTCGGCATAGGACCGATTTACAGCGTGAGCGATACCGTATTCCTCGACGACGGGGGCTTGACCTTGGGTAGGCGATCGTATCTCGCAAAGGCGGTGGAAATAGGGCTTGTTGACGTTGGAGACGGCTACTTTGAGCCGACAAAGCCTGCCACTCGCTCGTATGCGGCGAGCCTGCTCGGCAGGGCGCTTTCTTTGCCCGATGCAGTAAAAACGGCGGCTATGACCGACGCCGCAGCTGTGACGGACGGCGAAATGAAATGCATCCAAAAGGTGATATCGGCCGGCTTGATGAGCACGTCAAACGGGTATTTTTATCCCAGTCTCGAGCTGACGAGGCTCGACGCGGCAGAGCTATTGTGCGCCGCCGTCGATTACAAAGCAAAAACCGACCCGTAAAGATTATAAAAAGGTAATAGTCTGTGCGAGCGCACAGACTATTTTTTTGCGTGTAATTTTATTTGTTCAAAAGTTTCGTCGCTTATGTCGTGCTCGACTTTGCAGGCGTCGGCGGCGGCGACCTCTGGGCTTACGCCGATTTTGATAAAAACGTCGGTGAGTATGGTGTGGCGCTCGTAAATCTTGTTTGCTCGTTCCCTGCCTGCGGGCGTGAGTGTGATATATCCGTCCTTGTCAACCTCAATAAAGGCGCGGCCCTTCAGCAGTCCGAGCGCACGGCTTATACTGGGCTTGGAGTATCCCGTAAAATTAGCCAAATCTATCGCGCGGACGGATTTTTGGGTCTGCTGCAGGAGCAGGATGTTTTCGAGATACATTTCGCCGGATTCAAATATTTGGGACATTATATCACCTCCGTACATTTGATTGTAGCACATAAAACTGCCAAAATCAAGCGTTATCAAAACTATTGCAAGTGACAAACCTTTGTGCTATAATAAACCGATAACAAAAAAGTGAGGTCGTCTATGAAAAAACTGATTTGTGCAATATTGGCGCTA